>NZ_JAACSD010000012.1:70575-217574 GCF_009994065.1 Shewanella vesiculosa | reverse complement strand
ACTAAAAGAATTTATACATGGCAAACCAAGATTTTCTCAATGAAATCAATAAGCGAAGGACCTTTGCTATCATCTCGCACCCCGATGCGGGTAAAACCACCATCACCGAAAAAGTACTTTTATTCGGAAATGCCTTACAAAAGGCTGGCACGGTAAAAGGCAAAAAGTCTGGTCAACATGCTAAATCTGACTGGATGGAAATGGAAAAAGATCGTGGTATTTCTATTACCACCTCTGTTATGCAGTTTCCTTACGGTGGCGCACTAATCAATTTACTTGATACACCTGGTCACGAAGACTTTTCTGAAGATACTTATCGTACCCTGACTGCGGTCGACTCGTGTTTAATGGTGATTGACTCCGCTAAAGGTGTTGAAGATCGAACCATTAAATTAATGGAAGTGACCCGTTTACGCGATACGCCTATTGTGACGTTCATGAATAAATGTGACCGTGATATTCGCGATCCTATAGAGTTAATGGATGAAGTTGAAGCGATTTTAAAGATAGCTTGTGCTCCTATTACTTGGCCTATTGGTTCAGGTAAAGAGTTTAAAGGTGTATATCACATTTTACGTGATGAAGTTATTTTATACCAAAGTGGTATGGGTCATACCATTCAAGAAGAACGTATTATTAAAGGATTGCACAATCCTGAGCTTGATAAAGTACTGGGCTCTTATGCGTCTGAAATTCGTGATGAAATGGAGCTGGTTGCTGGTGCTTCACATGAATTTGATCAACAAGCCTTTCTTAAAGGTGAGCTGACTCCTGTATACTTCGGCACAGCCTTGGGTAACTTTGGTGTCGATCATATTCTAGACGGTATCGTCGAGTGGGCACCTAAGCCGTTACCGCGTGAAAGTGATGCACGCAACGTGACGCCTGATGAAGAAAAGTTCTCAGGATTTATCTTCAAAATTCAAGCCAACATGGACCCTAAACACCGTGACCGTGTTGCTTTTATGCGTGTTTGCTCGGGTCGGTATGAGCAAGGTATGAAAATGCACCATGTTCGCATTGGTAAAGATGTTAATGTCAGTGATGCATTAACCTTTATGGCAGGGGATCGTGCCCGTGCTGAAGCGGCATATCCTGGTGATATTATTGGATTACATAATCACGGCACCATGCGTATTGGTGATACCTTTACCCAAGGCGAAAAGTTTCGCTTTACGGGTGTTCCTAACTTTGCTCCAGAAATGTTCCGCCGTATTCGCTTAAAAGATCCACTGAAACAAAAGCAGCTCCTCAAAGGACTAGTGCAATTATCTGAAGAAGGCGCTGTGCAGGTCTTTAGACCTCTAGACTCTAACGATTTAATTGTTGGAGCGGTTGGTGTGCTGCAGTTTGAAGTGGTTGTTGGACGCTTAAAAAGTGAATACAACGTCGAAGCCATTTACGAAGGTATCAGTGTGAGTACTGCTCGCTGGGTGTATTGCAAAGATGAGCGTAAACTAGAAGAGTTCCGTCGTAAGTGTAGTCAGAATTTAGCCCTGGATGGTGGTGATAATCTTACCTATATTGCGCCTACTATGGTGAATTTAAACCTATCAATGGAACGTTATCCTGATATTGAGTTTGCCAAAACTCGAGAGCATTAATTGTTATAGCAAATGTTTCAAGTGTGTTAATGAAAGGTGGCTTTGCCGCCTTTTTTATTACTATTTTTAAGTAGATATTTGACTGAGCAAAGCTGTTTTTAAGCTTTTATTGGTAACATCTTGGCAAAATTGCATCTTATGGAACGCTGAGATTACGTTGACAAAGAAAAATAAATTCAGTTGTGCACCAAGGATGAGCGATCATGGGCGTGATATGTCAATATATGAGTCTATTGTCACTTAACATGATATCCGTAATTAATATCAGTAATAGCAGAGCGTGATCTTATGATTGATACCCATGCACATCTCGACATGGCAGAGTTTGATAATGATAGAACACAATTATTTGATGCTATGCATGAAAGTGGTATTACTTCGGTTATTTTACCAGGAGTATCAGCAGAAAAGTGGCAGCAGCAAATTCATATTGCAGATAAATTTGATTGTTATTTTTCGCTTGGAATTCATCCTTGGTTTGTCCCAGACGACATTGATACAGCGATAATGAAGCTTGATACAATGTTACAGCAATATAGCAATAATAAGCGTTTGGTGGCGATTGGAGAGTGTGGCCTAGATAAATTGCATCACTGGTCAGATAACCAATTGTTGTTACTTGAAAAACAATTATTACTGGCACAAAATTATCAATTGCCTGTCATTTTACATGCCGTGAAAGCGCATCAACAATTATTGACAATGTTAGCGCGTTTTAAATTGATAAAGGGTGGTGTGGTGCATGGTTTTTATGGCAACAGTGATATAGCCAAACGCTATGTTTCGCTCGGTTTTAAATTAGGTGTTGGTGCTTTAATACTCAATCCTAGTGCGAAAAAGCTCCGTGAAACAGTGGTTAATTTACCCCTTGAACACTTTTTATTAGAAACAGATTCACCGAGCATGCCTCCGTTTGATCAACCTAAATCACGAAACACTCCCCTTATATTGCCTCGAATTGTGTCCGAAATCGCATTTTTAAAGAAAAAAACCACTGTCTGTATATTAGAACAGTTGAATAAAAATGCTTTGCAACTGTTTGAGCTTTAATTGTTTTTTTATGAACACAACATTATTAATTGTTTTTAATGTCGTAAGGGTTTGAAATTAAAGTTTAAAAACTTGATCAAAACGACGCTTTTCGTTTCACGCTCAGTTATAATCGTCAGCGGAAATTAGGTGAGTTAACAACATTCAAAAAAACTGTTAACAAAAGGGTGATGATTAATGGATATAATAATGAGTTTAGTAGGGGTGGTCACCTTACTATTGATAGGTTTTGCACTATCAAATAATAGAAAAGCAATTAATGTTCGTACTGTTGGTGGTGCTTTAGCTATTCAAGCATTCTTCGCAGGTTTTGTTTTATATGTTCCAGTCGGTAAAGATATTCTGAAAGGTGTTTCAGATGCGGTATCAAGTGTGATTAGTTATGCACAAGCCGGTACTAGCTTCTTATTTGGTGATTTAGCTAACTTTAAAGTTGGTTTTATTTTTGCCATCAACGTATTACCTGTCATTATTTTCTTCTCTTCTCTAATTGCAGTGCTTTACTATTTAGGCATTATGCAGTGGGTTATCCGTATTATCGGTGGCGCTTTACAAAAAGCACTCGGTACTAGCCGCACTGAATCAATGTCAGCAACAGCGAACATTTTCGTTGGTCAAACTGAAGCACCACTAGTTGTGCGTCCGTTTATTGCGACAATGACACAATCTGAATTATTCGCCATCATGGTGGGCGGTCTAGCTTCTATTGCAGGTTCTGTATTAGCTGGTTACGCGCAAATGGGTGTTCCAATTGCATATTTAGTTGCTGCATCATTCATGGCTGCTCCTGGTGGTCTGTTAATGGCTAAATTGATGCACCCAGAAACAGAAGCTGCTATTAACGAAATGGACGATTTACCAGATGATCCTGATAAGCCAGCAAACGTGTTAGATGCTGCTGCTTCAGGTGCTGCATCAGGTATGCATTTAGCATTAAACGTTGGTGCTATGTTGATCGCATTCGTTGGTTTAATCGCCATGATCAACGGTATCATCGGTGGTGTAACGGGTTGGTTCGGTTTAGAGGGTATTACTCTTGAACTCATCCTTGGTTATATCTTTATGCCTTTAGCATTCTTAATCGGTGTACCTTGGAATGAAGCGCTTGTTGCTGGTTCTTTCATCGGTCAAAAGATTGTGGTTAACGAATTTGTTGCTTACTTAAATTTTGCTCCGTATCTACTTGATGCTTCAGCAGAAGGTTTCAAAGTTGTAGCAGAAACTGGTGTAATGATGTCTGACCGCACTAAAGCGATTATCTCTTTCGCCCTATGTGGTTTTGCTAACTTATCTTCAATTGCAATTTTACTTGGTGGTTTAGGTGCTATGGCTCCTTCACGTCGCCATGACCTTGCTAAATTAGGTATCCGTGCTGTTATCGCTGGTTCATTAGCTAACTTAATGAGCGCGACATTAGCCGGTTTATTCTTAGCTATCTAAGAGTAAGTCCAGGGGGAATACCCCAATAACTGGGTCTTTAGCTTAATCCATATTAGAGACCCAGTTTATAATAAAGTTGTTATTGATTTTGTGTTAATCCACCGTTTCCCAATACGAAGTTATGCCGTTTTATTGATTGCGAAAGAGGATGTATTAAATCCTCTAGTCAAAATTAAAATGTCAAATTGTGAATAGAGTGTAGACAAATAGTCGCGACATTGTTCACAAAAAAGAATTTTGTATTCGTTTTTTATCGATTAAATATTGAGATTAATATCAGTAACGGTAAAATGCGAATGATTAAAAAAGAAGTGCTATCCACGAAGATAGTTTAATAATATACATGGGGTTGATGATGAAAAATGTAAAAATGTTAGCTTTAGCCGGTGCAACAGTTGCTGCTATTTCTGGTAATGCTTTTGCTGCAGACCGCAGCGATCTTCACGGTACTGATTACAAGTGGATGCAGTTTAACGCTATGTACTCTATCGGTGAAAAGCCAGATAACCCAGCTTCAGGTGATCAACATAACTACCTAGAAATGGAGTTTGGTGGTCGTTCTGGTGTTGTAGATTTATACGGTTATGTTGATGTATTCAACTTAGCTAATGAAACGTCTGACAATGGTGACAAGAACCCAGGTTCTGGCACTAGCAAATTGTTTATGAAGTTTGCTCCACGTTTCTCTATCGATGCTATCACAGGTAAAGATTTATCTTTTGGCCCAATCCAAGAAGTATATTTCTCTACTTTGTTTAACTGGGATGGTCTTAACGGCGAAGGCGTTAACTCTACATTCTGGGGTGTTGGTGCTGACGTAAATGTACCTTGGTTAGGCAAAACGGGTATGAACCTTTACGGTTTCTACGACATGAATGCTAAAGAGTGGAACGGATATCAGTTCTCAGCTAACTGGTTCAAACCTTTCTACTTCTTTGATAACAAGAGCTTCTTGTCATTCCAAGGTTATGTTGATTATCAATTTGGTGCAGACGCAGTTGACGACATGTTCGTTCCTAAGACTTCAAGCGGTGGTAACATCTTCTTTGGTCTATACTGGCACTCAGATCGTTACGCTCTTGGTTATGGCTTAAAAGGCTTCAAAGACGTATACCTACTTGAAGATGAAGGCGGAATCGTTGGCCTAGAATCTACAGGTTGGTCACATTACCTAACAGCAACTTACAAGTTCTAAGATAGGTATAGTGCATGTTAGAGTCGCATTTGCGGCTCTAACTTTTCCACTATAAGACAGCCGCGAATTTTTATTTAAAACTATTAAGTTAACAATATTTTTATATAAAGGTTTGTACTCTACAAAGTTGTATCTTTACGCGCTAAAATGGATTTTTCGCGGAATTGTTGAAACAAATGTCTTTGTTTTTTCTTTTCCGGTCTTCAAGGATTCAAGTCGTGGTACTCGTTATCAGATTGAATACTTAGGTTAGTAAATATTATCTAGATTTACTGGCAACACTGAAGGCCCGGCCATAATAATAATCATATGCCCATTCTATAGTGTTGCCTGAAAAAAATTATCGACTTTGATTTTTCGTTTCGGAGAGCAATTATGACTGATTTAAAAAAAGCAGCGTTACGCGGTATTTCATTAATGGATTTAACCACATTAAATGACGATGATACCGATCAAAAAGTGATCGACTTATGCCATAAAGCGAAGTCTGCTGCTGGTAATACAGCTGCGATTTGTATTTATCCTCGCTTTATTCCTATTGCACGTAAAACCCTTAATGAGCTTGATTGTGAAGACATTAAGATTGCGACTGTGACTAACTTCCCACACGGTAATGATGATATCGCTATCGCTGTATTAGAAACTCGTGCTGCCGTTGCTTATGGTGCCGATGAGGTTGATGTTGTATTTCCATACCGTGCATTAATGGAAGGTAATGAGACTGTTGGCTTTGAACTGGTTAAAGCGTGTAAAGAAGAGTGTGGTGATGATGTATTGTTGAAAGTCATTATCGAATCTGGTGAGTTAAAAGATCCTGCTCTTATTCGTAAAGCTTCTGAATTATCAATTGATGCTGGCGCTAACTTTATTAAAACATCAACCGGTAAAGTGGCGGTTAATGCCACTCTTGAAGCGGCTGAAATTATGTTGACCGTGATCAGCGAAAAAGATCGTCAAGTTGGTTTTAAGCCTGCTGGCGGCGTGCGTGATGCGGCTCAAACAGCAGAGTTTTTAGATCTGGCTGAGCGTATTTTGGGTGCTGATTGGGTTAGTCCACAGACTTTCCGCTTTGGTGCTTCTAGCTTATTAAATAGCTTGCTGCATACATTAGAGCTAACTGAAGCACCGAAACCGACTTCAGGTTACTAATTGGCATAATGTATTAACAGCCACTTTGCATAACGAATAATCGTTATGCAAAGCGTCATCATTGAATGACATTCTTGATATTAATGGCGATCCTAAAGGTGTTGGATTGCCTCATGGGGACTCTATATGTTTCTTGCTCAAGAGATTATCCGTAAAAAACGTAACGGTGATGCATTAAGCACTGCCGAAATTCAATTTTTTGTAGATGGCATCACTCATAACACTGTTTCTGAAGGGCAAATTGCCGCATTTGGTATGGCTGTGTATTTCAAAGATATGAATATGGATGAGCGAATTGCCTTAACGATTGCAATGCGTGATTCCGGCACTGTATTAAATTGGGATTCACTCGGCCTCAATGGCCCTATTATCGATAAGCACAGCACTGGTGGTGTTGGTGATGTCATCAGCCTAATGCTTGGCCCTATGGCTGCGGCATGTGGTGGTTATGTACCAATGATTTCTGGCCGTGGCTTAGGCCATACTGGTGGAACGTTAGATAAATTTGATGCTATTCCTGGTTATCAAACTGAACCATCAAGTGAATTATTCCGCAAAGTCGTTAAAGACGCTGGTGTAGCCATTATTGGTCAAACTGGTGATCTAGTCCCTGCCGATAAACGTTTTTATTCAATTCGCGATAATACCGCAACGGTTGAGTCAATCTCACTTATTACCGCATCTATTTTGTCTAAAAAATTAGCCGCAGGACTAGACGCTCTCGCAATGGATGTCAAAGTGGGCAGCGGGGCATTTATGCCTACCTATGAAGCATCTGAAGAATTAGCCCGCAGTATTACTGCCGTTGCTAATGGCGCAGGTACCAAAACAACGGCATTGTTAACTGACATGAACCAAGTTTTAGCATCATGTGCTGGTAATGCTGTTGAGGTGCGTGAAGCGATAAACTTTTTAACGGGTCAATATCGTAATCCTCGTTTATATGCTGTCACCATGGGATTATGTGCCGAAATGCTCATTTTGGGTGGTATTGCACAGAATGAAGCGGAAGCGCGTAATAAGCTAAACGCTGTATTAGATAATGGTAAAGCAGCTGAAGCTTTTGCTAAAATGGTATCTGGTTTAGGTGGCCCAACCGATTTTGTTGAGGCATATGATAAGTATCTACCTCATGCGAAAATTATTCGCCCTGTGTATGCCAATACATCAGGTTTTGCATACCAAATGGATACCCGAGAACTTGGTTTAGCCGTCGTCACCTTAGGTGGTGGACGTCGCAAACCTGGTGATGCACTCGATTACAGTGTTGGATTAACCCAAGTATGTGCATTGGGCCAGGAAGTTAACAAAGATGTACCGTTAGCGATGATCCATGCTCAATCTGAAGATGCTTTCGCCGAAGCTGCCGCAGCTGTCCAACAAGCCATTATTATTGGCGACAGTGCGCCACAGAAGACGCCTGAAATATATCGTTATATTCGCGCTTCAGATTTATAAGGAAACACATAATGAAACGTACTTTTATTTTAATGCTCGACTCTTTTGGTGTCGGTGCTGCAACTGATGCCGATAAGTTTGGTGATCTTGGCTCTGATACCTTTGGTCACATCGCGCAAGCTTGTGCTGATGGCAAAGCGGATATCGGCCGTCAAGGTCCATTGAAGTTACCTAATCTTGCTCGCTTTGGCCTAGGTCATGCTGGTTTTGAAAGTACTGGTAAATTTGCTGCTGGATTTGCTGATAACGTCGAAATCATCGGTGCTTATGGCCATGCTGACGAATTAAGCTCGGGCAAAGACACGCCAAGCGGTCACTGGGAAATGGCAGGGGTTCCTGTTCTTTATGAGTGGGGTTATTTTAGTGATTTAACCAACTCATTTCCTAAAGAACTCACTGATAAAATTCTTCAACGCGCTGGTTTAGATGGGTTCTTAGGCAATTGCCACGCCTCGGGGACTCAAATTCTTGAAGAGTTAGGCCTAGAGCACATGAAAACAGGCAAGCCTATTTTCTATACCTCTGCAGACTCTGTATTCCAAATAGCGTGTCATGAAGAAAGTTTTGGCTTAGAAAATTTATACAACTTGTGCAAAATAGCCCGTGAAGAGTTAGAACCTTATAATATTGGCCGTGTGATCGCCCGTCCATTTATTGGTACTAGTGCTGCTGATTTTGCCCGTACCGGTAATCGTCATGATTATGCCGTATTACCTCCAGCACCGACCGTATTAGATAAGCTGAAAGATGCCGGTGGTGAAGTGGTTAGTATTGGTAAGATTTCTGATATCTATGCTCATAGTGGTATTACACAGCAATTTAAAGCGACCGGACTTGAAGAGTTATTCGATGAAACCTTAGCACAAATTAAACGTGCTGGTGATAACACTATAGTGTTTACTAACTTTGTTGATTTTGACTCTCATTATGGTCACCGTCGCGATACCGCTGGTTATGCTAAAGCTCTTGAATACTTTGATTCACGTTTACCTGAACTCTTGGCTATTCTACAACCTGAAGATTTAGTCGTGTTCACCGCTGATCATGGTTGCGATCCTACTTGGGTTGGCACTGAGCATACTCGTGAGCGTGTTCCTGTTCTTGCCTATGGCGCCGGTTTATCTGCCGGTTCACTAGGTCGTCGTCAATCTTTTGCCGATATCGGTCAATCTATTGCGAGTTATTTCAAGCTAGAACCGATGGATTATGGTAAATCTTTTATTAATTAGTCACATTTTCAAACGACGGTTCTATATAAAGGTTAATGGTTTTGCTAAACTACAAACAAGATTAAGCAACACAAAATAAAATAGAAACATAGGGGTTATAAACATGGCTACACCACATATTAATGCTGTAGAAGGTGCTTTTGCTGAAACGGTACTTTTTCCTGGCGATCCATTGCGTGCCAAATACATAGCTGAAACATTTTTAGAAAATGTTGAGCAAGTGACTGATGTGCGTAATATGCTCGGTTTTACCGGTACATATAAAGGTAAGCGTATTTCTGTTATGGGTTCAGGTATGGGTATCCCATCTTGTTCAATCTATGCACACGAACTTATCAAAGACTACGGGGTTAAGAACTTAATCCGTGTAGGTACTTGTGGCGCAATCAGCACTGACGTAAAAGTACGCGATGTGATTATCGGTATGGGTGCATGTACTGATTCTAAAGTGAACCGTTTACGTTTCAAAGATAACGATTTTGCTGCCATTGCAGATTACAGCTTACTCAGTGCAGTTGTTGATTCAGCTAAAGCGCACGGCACTAAAATCCGTGTTGGTAACGTTTTCTCTGCCGACCTATTTTATACTCCAGATCCTCAAATGTTTGATGTTATGGAAAAAATGGGCATTCTAGGTGTCGAAATGGAAGCCGCTGGTTTATATGGTGTTGCACATGAATTAGGTGCTAAAGCTTTGTGTGTTGTTACTGTATCTGACCACATCCGTACTGGTGAAAAAACCACATCTGATGAACGTCAAACCACATTCAGCGACATGATTATTATGACCTTAGATGCAGCATTAACGCTATAATCAAACGTTATAAATGAAAATGGGCACTTATTAGAGTGCCCATTTTTTATGTCTGTAATTTTATTCTCTACGTTTTAGGTTCTTGTGGGCCACTTTTAGGCTCGTCAGCGTTTACCAAGGCGATCTTCTTAGGCTTTTTACGCAACTTAGCTTGGGTCTTACGTCGATCAAAATCGGCACGCTTAAATGATAATGCTCGCGATAATAGCAAACCAATAAAACCAGCAACAATTAACATCATCTGTTGTAATTGCATGTTTTGTTCATGCAATATTTTGATTTCGTCAAAAAAGATATCAAGATTCAAACGTACTTCAACATAGCCTAAATTGTTTTCATCCTGGATGACATTTTCAATTAACGGAGGATATGGTTTTAATAAGCCTTTTAATATTTCTGAATCAGCTTCTAGTTTTTCATAAGAGACGCTCTGGGCGAAGGCCAATCTGACGCCTTGAGAATTATAGATATTGACCGACATAACTTTAGGGTCAGCAGCCAGCGCAGAGGCAAGCCATTGAAGCTGCTCATCATTTTGCAAATACATTGCAGGAGCTGCACCATTAGCCGCTTGTTGTGCTAATAGTCTTGCCATTACTTTTGTCTGCGAATTTAGTAATTTTTGACCATTACGTAAACTCGATTGCCACAAATAGATTAGGCCGAATATCAGCACTATTGCCACGATAATTTGCACAATCCTGCTGATTTTTTGTCTTTTCTTAAGACCTTTAACAAAAATCACTTTAATCCTCAGGGTTTTTTCTATTTAATTGGGGGCTGTTTTGGATGCATTATTTGTCTAACAAGCACTCAGTACCAATCCAATTACAGAGAATTATCAAAAAGCTATACTAATCGAAAAATTTGTCAGTAGATAGTCGTAACATTCTAAGAGGCCGTATTGATGCTGGAAAAATGTGATAACGCTTTATTAAACTTCTTATTTTCAGATACTTGTGATACATACCAACATCTAGGCAGTGTGTTATATCGCTATCAAGAGTCAGAATATTTATTGAGCTTGCAAGCTCATTTACCTTACCGTTGCCGAGTTATTTTTAATGGCGAATGCTCAAGTGAGATTGAGTCATGGCTCTCTTCAATATCAACCGATGCTCATGTCGCTAAGCTTGTGAGACAGAATGATTTATTTGGCTTTGAACTAGCAACTCAGACCGTGGATGAGCAATGGATAGCATCATTTCCACATAATATTTCAGCTGAAATTGTGCTTATTCAACAACCGCTAGCACGTCTAAATCAACCTGGATTGCTCGTCATGGATATGGACTCCACAGCCATTGAAATTGAGTGTATTGACGAGCTGGCTGCCATGGCTGGTGTTGGCGAAGAAGTGGCAAAAGTAACCGCAAGTGCAATGCGTGGAGAGTTAGATTTTGAGCAGTCTTTAAGGCTGCGAGTGAGCAAACTTGCCGGGGCTGATGCGGCGATTATTCAGCAGTTATGTGATACCTTGCCTTTAATGCCCGG
The DNA here is from genome assembly GCF_009994065.1 of Shewanella vesiculosa. Classification (NCBI taxonomy): domain Bacteria; kingdom Pseudomonadati; phylum Pseudomonadota; class Gammaproteobacteria; order Alteromonadales; family Shewanellaceae; genus Shewanella; species Shewanella vesiculosa. The sequence goes on along the minus strand of NZ_JAACSD010000012.1, from coordinate 206,141 downwards.
TCTTGAAACCATGCTCGCCGAGTTAAAAGCGCATCAATGGAAACTGGTGGTTGCTTCCGGTGGTTTTACACCTTTTGTTGGCCACTTAAAGCAGTTACTTAATCTTGATGCTGCGTTTGCCAATGAGCTGGTTATTGTTAATGGTAAGCTAACCGGTGAAGTCACTGGTGATGTTGTCGATGCGCAATATAAAGCTAATGTGGTGAGTCAATGTGCACAACAATGGACTATCGCATCAGGCCAGCGAGTGGCTATTGGTGATGGTGCTAATGATATCCCAATGATTCAGGCCGCAGACTTGGGGATAGCATTTCATGCAAAGCCTAAGTTAATTGAAGCCGCAGATGCATCAATACAAAATATCGACTTACGAGCATTGGTTTTTTGTTTACAGCTTTAACGATTGGCGCTTACCGACTAAATATAGAATTATTACTCTATTCTAGTTGTGTTTCACTGCAGTAATGTTAGTTTTATAATCAATATTACTAACATAACTGCTTATTTTGACAATAGATATCCTCCAAGACTCATTATTCATTCCATATCGTGATGGCCAATTGCATTTGCGTCATATTCGCCCTCCGTCGCCGACGGCATTAGGTGTCCCTATCTTGATGTTGCATGGGGCTATGTCTAACGGGAAAGTATTTTACAGTGAAAAAGGTCGTGGGTTAGGCTGTTTTTTGGCAGCAGCTGGCTTTGATGTTTATGTAATGGATACCGCGGGTCGAGGCTTGAGTGAGCCTAGAATTAATCGTGATTTCACCTTGGGCCAAGGTGAGGTTATCCGTGAGCAATTACCTTTAGTGCAACAATTTATTCTGCAACGTCATCCTTTAGTCAATAAAGTTCATTGGTGTGCTCATTCATGGGGGGGAGTATTAATGGCCAGCAGTTTGGCTCGGTATACTCATTTGCAATCAAGTGTAGCTTCGTTACTAACCTTTGGGTCTAAACGGACCATAAAGGTGAAATCACTTAAGAAATGGTTGATGGTCGATTTTTTTTGGAATCGCTTTGCGCCATTATGCATAGCTAAGCAGGGATATTTTAATGCCAGTCGACTCCGCGTTGGTATGGATAACGAGAGCAGTGCGTCCTTATTACAAACCATCGATTGGGTTAGGGGAGAGTGGATTGATCATGATGATAGTTTTCATTATGCTCAAGCTGCTGAAAAAGCCGTTTGGCCACCAGCGTGGTTTATTGCGGGGAAAAATGATCGTGTATTAGGCAATCCGTCAGATGTACGAGATATGATTGATGAATGTGGTTTTAGCCAGATAAAGTACACCTTGCTCGCCAAAGAAAAGGGTAATTTATTGGATTATGATCATGCAGGAATGTTGACGAATCGACATGCAGAGCAAGATCACTTTGTGCAAATTAAGCAGTGGTATTTGACACTGTAACGCTAGCGATTATTTTATCCTTGCTTGAGTATTACCTAGGCTGCAGGCATTAAGCTAGGAAAACGGAGTTCAACTTCAGCAGTAATATCTAATAGTTCACCTGAACCAATCACTCTCCATAATTGCTCTTCTAGGTGCTTTGCTCTGTGGTTAGCATGAATGTGGATAAACTCTAGCTCGCGTCGAATATAGCTCATATCAGGCTTATCTGTTGCCCCTAAGTACACTCTTAATGCCATAAAGCGCCCAGCTTTTTTACTTTGGGTGATAAATTGAATTTGCTGCTGACGATCACCGAGTTCAGATTTAAGTTTACATTGGATCTGTACTGTTCCTCTAGCGTGGCGAGTCAGTTGCATAAACACTTCAAAGAAAACCATATCCTGATTCGGTTTCATTAATTTGATAGGGTCAATAATCTTTTGTTTCAGTAGGTTATTTTCCAGCAGCGGCATTAAATTGTACTGCAGTACTTTGTCACTATCTTGGGCAAATAAGTGGCTAATTTCATCCGTCGTTGTACCAATACCTATGTAAGCCATTTGTGCTGATTTTACTGTTTTTTCGATAAAATATGGTACACCGGGTAACTGGCGCATGAACAGGTTTTTCATGCCATCAGCCAGCTCTTTTTGCTGACCTTCATGATCGGATAGTTGCTCAAACTTCTGTTTGTTGTGGGCAATTAATTTACTTAAAAACTCCACACCATCATGGGGTGTATGGCCTATTAAAGCGCTTAAATGCAAAGTCTTTCCACCCATTCTGCTGCGGATTAACTGATAAGGTAAATGGGTTAAATTGGCTTTGCCTGCTGCGGCTTGTAGACGTGGAAACGATAATGTTACCGCACCAGGTTCATTAAAATCCGTCGAAGTTTCAAATGTGAGTTGTAAACCTCGACTCGAAATATCGTGAGTAATACCGGTGGCTTTTTTATCGCCTTGCTGAATTGTGATTGAGGTTTTAAAGGCGAACCGAGCTTCATGGCGTCGTTCACTAAATGGCATTGATACTTTTTTAATGCTGTGTTGTTTTGTTTTTGCTTGCGAAAATATCTTTAAACCATTTACATCGGATTTATCAAACCAACTTTGATAGTCTTCATTTGCTTCTTTATTTGTTAAGTCAATTAATTGTAACGTATGGCTAAATTGAGCTAATTGTTGTTCGGTAAGTGCGCCATATCGAGCATCATCACCCGGTAATGTAGAGTTTTTATAATTCTTACTATGATCGATAGGCTGCATGACAATTCTAAACACTCGCCAGCTCGCTTTGGTAGAGGCAAAACCTAAAAATAGATGAAGATTTTTAGTTGCTCTGAGCTCTGCTAATGTAGCAGAGTAAAAATGCACTTTCCCATGGGCGCTATGAGTAAAACTGAATAAGTAACAATGTTCATTATTGTCTGGTTGTTTAATCAATTGGGTCAAGCGGCGAGTATTAATGAAACTCGGTAGCTGGCTAATTTGATTTTCATCTAGAAAATAATGTTGGATCGGTTGATTACCTCTGCCGAGCAATTCATAGGCTATCAGTGGTTTTCCGTCAACAATGGAAATATATAATGGTAAATGGGTTAGTAGTGGTAAGTAATGACGCTCATAACCTAAACCCGTAGCCGTAACAATGACATCGTTGACATCCACTTTATAGCGGAATTTATAGCTGCGGATTAGCTGTGATAGCAAGTTATCTAATGCTTCTCCACCACCAAGTCTTTTCAGTCTAAAAATCGCTGTATTGTCTTTATTTTGAACATCAACTATTTGATATTCAATGCCATGCTGTAGCTCTTCTACATAAAACTCATCACTGACTTCAAGCAGTTTAATTTTAACTGGTTTGTCTTGATCCAGTTGGTGTTTTAATGGCAACTTAATCCGCGCACCGCCGACAGATAAATCTAGTGTCATACCATTAACTTCGGGTATTCCTTGCTGAGAAACCAGAATTCGAATGCTATAATTCATTCGTTCTTCGCAGCGATTAAAGTAACTTCCGAGTACGACCCCAGGGATTAAAAATGGATTGTCTTCGCCAATAGACTCGGCAGGAATATTTTCTCTTAATTTTATGCGTCGCAGCTTATGGGCTTTAATAACCTGTTCGTATACCCCTAGAGTATATTGATTGCGGTATAAAGGCAGTGCTTGCTCTAAAGCCTCCTTAGCGGGTTGGTCAAGGAAGTGCTTTTGATTAGCGATAACGACTTCTTTGCAAGGGAGTTCTGTTTTATCTCGTAAATCTATAATTCTGTTACACAATGATGAGATACGGTTGAGCTCCATTTTCAGAAGAAAACGGGTGGAATTTGATTCGTCAGCAGTTAACTGCTCAAAAACGTCCTGAAAATCAGGTTCCATGAACAGAGGTTTTAGTTGTTCGATTAATGCACTGTGGTTATCTAAACTCATTATTTTGTCGTTTTAATTGTTTATTGTGAGTCTGGCTAATAATTTTATCGGCAAGAAAGTGCTGATCTTTATAGTAATATAGATTTGAACCTTGTTCGAGAGTTATGCTGAAATGATTTTAGGGCTAATTATTTTACCGTTCAGATGAACATAGTGTCTTAACGGTATCTTGGTGTTGCTTGAAGCTTATTCATAATGGCTTAGCGTTTGTGTTCATTGCGTGTGGGCAAGGTGTTAATCGTAAAGAACTCTGTAAAGCTGATTGTTATTATTATCTTATGAGTGGTTTAAGCCGTTATAGTTGTATTGATGAGCAGCCGGTATGACTAATAAAGAATGATATGTTCACAGTGATTGTCGATTGGTCCTCAGGCCTAATAGTATCAATCTTATTGTATTAATTGATTTGCAACATGGGAATTAACATGGCAAAAGCTCCAAAAATGGCATTTGTTTGTGACGATTGCGGCCTAGATTATCCTCGTTGGCAGGGACAGTGTCGTTGTGGTGCGTGGAACTCTTTAGTGGAAATGAAATTATCTGCCACAAAAAGCACTACTTCTCGTACTTCGGTATTGGGATACGCCGGTGCTGCTGGTGGTGGTTCAAAAAAACTCAGTGAAGTTGAGTCACAAGATGCTGAAAAAAGACTTACTGAGATCGGTGAATTAGACCGAGTGCTTAGCGGTGGTTTGACCACGGGTTCGGTGAATATTATTTCCGGTGATCCTGGCGCAGGTAAAACGACCTTGTTATCTGATCTAGTGGCCCGAATGTCACAGTCGATGGCATCATTATACTGTACTGCAGAAGAGTCATTATCGCAGTTTAAAAACCGAGTTAATCGTTTAAAGCTTCATTACAACGAAGATAACTTGTTTTTGCTGTCTGAAACCAGTGTAGAAGCTATTATTGAGGAATTAGAAGCCAAGCAAATCAAGTTTGCGGTGATTGATTCTATTCAAGCGGTTGTCACTGATGCCGCCAATGGCAGCCCGGGATCGCCTTCACAAGTTAAAACGGCGGCGCAGGCATTTACGCAATATTGTAAAAAAAATAATGTCACCATGTTCATTATTGCTCATGTGAATAAAAATAACGAAATTGCTGGGCCGCAAACCTTAGTGCATATCGTGGATTCACTGTTACATATCGACACTAATGATGGTCAAATTCGCACTTTGCGCGCCAATAAAAACCGTTTTGGTGATGTTGATACCGTGGGCATATTCCGCATGAGCGAACGCGGTATGGTGAGCGTAGATAATCCCAGTGAGATATTCTTATCGGGTTCTACTACAGAGTCACCTGGCTCGACTATTACCTGTATTCGTAAAGGTAACCGTAATTTACTATTAGAAATCCAATGTTTAACAACTGAAACTGAATCAGAATTTCCCCAGCGTGTGTGTGTGGGGTTAAACATGAATCGGATTAAAATGTTAACCGGTATTTTGCGTAAACATACTAAAACCAAAATATTCCACGACACATTTTTCAATATCGTTGGTGGGCTAAAAATTGATGAGTCAGAAACCTGTATCGATTTAGCGCTTGTGACAGCATTATTGAGCAGTTTAAATGACTTTGTGGTGCCAAGAACCACTTGTATTATGGGTGAGTTGAGCTTGAATGGTGATGTGCGCCCAATTGATAGCGGAGTGCCCAGAGTGAGAGAAGCTGCGCAGCATGGTTTTACGGAGATTTTTATTCCATTTCGTAATTATCATAAAACCATGGAAGGGCTCGGCGCAAAAATCATCCCAGTTAAAACTATCCACGAGTTACTTGAGCTGATTAATTAATTTTCGAGTGATACAGCGGGCTATTGGTATAAAAAAGGTAAGTCATTGGCTTACCTTTTTTACATCTCATGGTTTATCTGCAAGCTTAAGGAACTGGTGTGATTAACGAGGTAAGCTCACGATCTAATAATTCTGCATCGCCCATATTGAGTTCGATAATACGGCGCAAATGAGTAATGCTGTCAACATCAATATGAGTGCATTTTAAGCCAAGATGTTCTGGGGTCTTATGAACAATTTCCGCCTCCATGTGCAGTTCAATATCAGAATCGGCTAACACAAACGCTAAGGTTAAAATGGTATGTAGCTGACCAGTATAACCTGCTGGCAGTTCTACTAGAGCGCCATTGAGACTTAAATCTAAAATTTTAGTGCGCCAAGTTTGTTCTGTTTGCGCAAGATGCGCACTGGCTGCAAATAAAATACGAGAAAATTTACGTCTGTTGTCCATGGTTCACCCTTAGTCATCAATATGGCTATGGTACATAGCCAATGCTTATTTGTTAAGCATACTCGATTTATCTCGGTTACGCAGAGAATATTTTGTATAAAAAAGGAGCGCAATGCGCTCCTGAGTTGATATTAAGATGTTATGTTTAGTTGCGCCTACTAAATCAGTAAATGGCCCATTAATGCAATAATAGGAAGCGTTACTAATGTCCGTAGGATAAAGATAACGAACAACTCAAAAAAGTTCACCGGAATTTTACTACCAATCAAAAGAGCACCCACTTCACTCATATAAATAAGCTGAGTGACAGATAATGCCGCAATGACAAAACGGGTTAAGTCAGACTCAATAGAGCTGGCCAATATAGATGGAATAAACATATCGGCAAATCCCACCACAATTGTTTTTGAGGCTTCAGTGGCTTCAGGAATATGCAGTAGCTCTAACAGTGGAATAAATGGCATACCTAAGTAGTTAAAAATTGGTGTATGTTCAGCGAGCACTAACGCTACGGTACCAATAGCCATAACGACTGGAATTACCCCAAAAATCATATCAACAACGTTTTTAATCCCTTCTGTTAGGACATGTTTAATGCCACCAGCAGAGGATGCTCGCTGCATTGCTTGTTCAAATCCCCATGAAAAGACACCGTGACTAGCAGGAATTGTTTCATCATCTTCATGGCGTGGGGTGTCGTCGATATACAGATCTTTTTTCCATGATAACGGCGGTAATTTCGGCACTATGATAGCGGCGACAAATCCTGCCAAACACACAGTGAGATAAAATGGTACAAACAAGTGCTCAAGTTTTACTTGCGATATAACCACTAGACTGAAAGTTATCGATACCGCTGAAAAAGTGGTACCAATAACGGCTGCTTCTCGTGCCGTGTAGAAACGGGTTTCGTATTGTTTGGTGGTCATTAAAATGCCCACACTGCCGTCACCTAACCAAGATGCCATACAGTCAATCGCACTGCGTCCGGGTAAATTGAATATTGGACGCATCACTTTGGTTAATAACGTGCCAAAAAACTCCAATAAACCAAAATTGAGCAATAGCGGCAATAACATGCCTGCAAAAATAAACACTGAAAATAGTACAGGCACTAAATCATTTAAGACTAAACCACCCGTTGCCGATGAAGTAATCGCATCAGGTCCCATCTGCAAATAAACCATGACAATAAAGACCGCACCTAATATCCGCACGGCTAACCAAAATAAATTTACTTTTAATAAGGTGCGTAAAAAAATATTTTTACGCACAAATTTAGGATTCATAAGCTGGGTGAGCAATGAGGCTATTGCCATAAATACAACGATGCAGGTCACAATAAGCTGAATCGAACTGCCCATTTGGTTTTGCAATGCTTTTGAAATGATTGCAATTGGGATGGTAATCGAACCATTGACAGTGATAGGCGTCATAAACAGTAACAAACCAATCAGTGACGGAATGATAAAGGTAAGAATTGTTTTAATGTTATGTTTTTTGTGTGTCACGTTAAATACACCTTACGTATTTGCTGTAAGTTGGCCAGCTTGGCTATCCAACTGTTTCTTATGGACAGAGATTGAATGTCCATTCAGTTGTGTTTTTTGGGTAGGCAAGGTTACCCCCTTCTTTGCTGTATGTAAAATGATAACTTAATCGAATAGATATTAGTTAAATATGAGTAGATATTTACTTTGCGGGAATGATGTTGTACATGATAAATAACTAATATAATCATTTGGTTAATGGTTTGTTTCTGGAGTGTTTCATCTTTGGGTGTGTGAGTTTTTAAGTCGCTTGTATGCCATTAATGAACATGAATATTATCATTATTATGAGTGGTTGCATTAATGGCAATCGGCTGAGTTTTTATGACGGAAACACAGTTTCTTGGTTCTCTTGGCGATAGTCCATGCCCGGCAATCCGAACCAGTAACCATTGCAATGATGATGAATGATTGCAGTATGCTGCTTGTGATTAAATTGTTGATTGAATAGTTCTTCAGTATTAAATGGGTCGTTTGTTACCTGTTGTAGTGCGCTGGCAAGCTCAGAACCCAAGTCAATATCGGTTAATTTGTTGGGTGAAATCCGCCAATAGTCCACTCCCATGGTGATCATCTGGGGAATTTGGTTAATCAGATTTATTTGCGCCGCTGATTGAGTTTGAATGCCATTTAAGCGTAATAAGGGCTGCGACTCTTGAGTTTGAGCCAATAAACCTTTGCTGTGGCGTTGGCAAATCGTTTGGCATTTATCTTTCGGTAATTGGTAATGCTTAGCGGTAAAGCAGCGCGCTGAAAGAGCTAGCGGCATATAGCCGTGGCCGAGCACTTCAATTTCAAACTTGGGTTTATCACCTTGATTGATGATACGACTTAACCACTGTTGAGATAACTCACATGGCATAACAAAGCGGAACATGCCTTTTTTATGCAGTAAATCCAGACTGGCCCGATTGTAATTATTAATCATTGGTCCGCACACAAAAGGAACTTTGGCTTGCTGTGCATAATGTACTGCCGCCATATCATTAGCTTCAATACTAAAGTCACCATTCTCAATCGCTTTTTTTAATTCATTGAGCTCTGATTGTGCTTCTATTAGTGCCATGGTCGATAACACCACATGTTTACCGTGAGACTTAAGCATATTCGCCAGATCAAGATAGTCGTTAAACTTGAGTTCGCGGCGACGACTGCACACGGTTTCACCTAAGTAAACAGTATCAATATGACTTAATGCCACTTGTTGATAGAAAAGCTCAACGTCAGGTTTTGACCAGCAGTAGCTAATTGGAGCAAGAGATATTTTCATTCTGTAACCTTATTGCCATTGACGCTTATAAGCGCCCAATGTGGTGATTTGTCCTTCGGATACTTTAGCCAATGCTTGCGTCCATTGTGGTTGTTCGCAAAACGAATCGGGATTGGCCAAATAAGTGTCGATAGCACTGCGCCAAACTTGGGTCACTTGACTTACATAAGCAGGGCTGCGCTGACGTCCTTCAATTTTGAGTGATTTGATGCCCGCTTTAGCGAGTTCAGGTAATAAGCTTAAGGTGCTTAAGCTGGTGGGTGATTCGAGTAAATATTTTGCATCTTGATCGTATTCAGCAACATATCGACCCTTACAGACCACTGGATAGCCCAGTTGTTGACTCGCATCGGCTTTATCGATTAACACATTATTCAGTCTGGTTAATTTATCACTGCCACTGTCTTGCCAGCGAACATGATTCGCGGGAGAGCATGAGCCACCGGTATTCGGGGATTGACCTGTAACATATGATGATAAATGACAACGTCCTTCCGCCATGATGCACAAACTGCCAAATGCAAAGACTTCCAGATCAACAGAGCTGACTTTCGCTAAATCCCGAACCTGCTTTATTGACAGCACTCGTGGTAATACAGCCCGTTCAATATTAAAAGCTTGTTGGTAAAATGACAGCGCTCCGAGGTTGGTCGCACTCGCTTGCACCGATAAATGCAACGGAAGGTGTGGATAATGCTGGTGGGCATAATCGAGTAATGATAAATCGGCAACGATAAGTGCATCCATTTCTAATTGTGCTGCTAAATCAACTGCTTGATACCAGCGATGTTCCTCACCGGGTTTAGGGAAGGTGTTTAGGGTTAAAAACACCTTTCGGCCTTGGCTATGGGCTAAGTGAGTCGCTTGAGCTAGCTGTGGGGCAGAAAAGTTTAATCCTGCAAACGAACGCGCATTGGTGTCATCTTTTAGTCCAAGGTAAACCGCATCAGCACCGGCATTGAGCGCGGCTTTGAGTGACGCTAAATTACCGGCGGGGCATAAGAGTTCCATATTGGTGTTCTCATTTTTTCAAAGAACAGGAGTGTAAATGTGATTGAGTTAACATGATTTGATTTAAAACAGGTTTCGTTAGATAAATTACCAGTAAACTCACTTGATTATTGGCTCTATTTGCAAGTAGGTACTCTCGATGACTCAGGCATTATCACAACAATTATCGCAACACTTAGCGCAAAAGGTATTGCATTTCGCACCTCAGGTTAGTCGCCGCTCGCTCAGTGTCATGCCAGAAACATTAAAAATAGCCGCGATCAATACACTGCTTAATCGAGTGTTAGCTGAACAATTGCAGTCAGATGAACTCGATTTTCTCAAACACAAGTGGGTGGGGATTTGTGTTGATGATATTGGTTTACGTTTTGAGGTGGGGATTGCTCAACAATTACAAGTACGATCGTTTACTCAGCCTGATGTGACTTTAAGTGCCAATGTGCCTGAGTTGATACTAGTGGCCGCGGGGATAGAAGATCCTGATACCTTATTTTTTCAACGTAAATTACGTATAGAAGGGGATACTGAGTTAGGGTTACAAGTTAAAAATCTATTGTTATCTATTGAATTAGATAACTTACCCAAACCCGCTCAGATCGGCATCGAGCAACTGGCAAAAATGCTCCACATGTTAAGACCCTGTGAATAGTTTTGCTTGTTTTACCATGAAAAACGGCGCATTTTGCGCCGTTTTGCCGATGCTAGGTACATAAGATTAGATGCTCAATATTAGCGAATCAAGATGAGATACAAGCGCAAATCCTGACGTTATCATTTAACCGTGAGTAGAGTAGATTCAATCAGTGATCGATCTTATCGCGCTATAGGCGAGTAATGTGCTTAATGGCGTCAATTAACCTATAAGCTGGCGTGGAGAAGTGCAGTACGCGTATAGTTCTCTATCGTGGAAGTCAGTGCTATAAACCGTTCCCGCTAGCTTGTATCCTATTAGTCTTGCGCACATCACCTATATGCTTTTTAGCTCTTTATGACATAAAAAATCCGCTAAACCAGGTTTAGCGGATTTTAATGTTATGACGCATGACGTCATGGATTGTGAGCGCTAGGCTATTGCTAGTGTTCGACTATTACGACGGTTATTCAGTAGGTTGAGTCACGATATTGTGGTCTAAAGTGACCGCTGTTTGTGACATTAATCTGCCGTTAATCGTTGCATCTGTGTTTATGCTGATGCCTTTTTCAGCTAAGATGACTCCTTCAAAATGCGCTGTGGTGTCAAGTGAGACTCCCGCACTTCCGCCTACCTGCCAGAAGATATTTTTTGCCTGAGCGCCACCCTGTAAATTAATACGACTGGCTGCTGCTTGAGTAAGGTCACCTGCTATTTGGAAAATCCACACGTCGTTGGCACTGCCAGAAACAGCAACGTCAGTCGAAATCAACACACCTGAACTCCACTTATATAAACCTGGCTCTAGTGTCATGCCACTGATATCACCAGCGCCTAGTTCGGTATAGTCAGGTAAGGTTCTGCCAGCTGCATCGTTAAAGGCTGTGCCCATATCAAGTACTGCGTTGGCCACTAGGGTGTTATCTTCTGCTGCGCCAGCAAAACAAGTAATTGCACCGCTGCCCGTATAAGCAGCATCAGCACCATAAATAGTCCCGCTGATTTCATCACAAAACACGTTATCCATCGCTGCAGCTGTTATTGGGCTTGAACCTATATTGCCTGTAATAGCAGACGCTGGAATATTGGTGATTCCAGTCTTAGTCAGAATAGCAAAATCACCCGAAGTGTTTAACTTCACTGGTTCAGGCCCCATAGCGGCAACATCACTGGTGGTAAAGCTCCAGCTGAAATTAGCTGCCAATAAATTTGCCGGCATCGCTAAATCGCTAATAGCCGTGGTCAGAGTTGCGGTATAAAGTGTATTGGCCGCTAAATTATCGTCTGGATTAAACGTTGCGCTTGTGCCTTGAACGCTAATCACACCAGCGACAAGATTTGTCCCGTCACTTAGGGTAAAGCTAGTACCGTTTAGCGTATTAGGAGCAAGTGCTTCACTAAACTCAGCTGTCACATTTCTATTTAAGGCAAAGCTCTGTGCGAGATCGGCTGGGGAGTTTGATACAACCTGTGGGGCAATAACATCGGGTAATGCAGAGGTCGTAAATGACCAACTAAAACCACTGGCAAGCGCTATGCCTGCCGTATTTGTGACTTCAGTGGTGATAGATGCTTGATACAGAGTGTTATGGGTAAAATCACTGTTTGGAGCAAATACGGCAGTATGACTTGTTTCATCATAAGAAACTGTGCCTAACACGGCGGCTTGATTCGGAGCCATTAAGGTAAAGCTGACATCGTTAATCGTCTGCTCGTTCATCGCTTCGCCGAAGGTTGCGGTGATTTGTTGATTGATCGCCACATCGATAGCAAGATCACTTGGGTTACTGGCATTAATAGTCGGCACAATGGCCGAGTCAGTATTATTGTCACTATTACAACCAGCGATTAAGGTAAGCACCAATATGCTGCCAGCCCATATTGGCGGGGTAAAATTATTTTTTCGTATATGCATTGTTATATCCTTGAAAAACTTAAGATCACATTACAAAGAATGTTGCGTCATATTGTCGGTTATTAAACCGATAAATGGATTTGTCTTTGCTGCTTGGAGGGGCTATGTTTGGCCCACACATTGATGGGCATTGTTAGCAAACATGTGAACGGTAAAATGGCTTATAAGCGAAAACCTTTCACTAATAGGTACCTAAAAAACACAATAGTGAGGTGTTTTTTAGGTCATCGGGAAACAAGCTGTCTGTCTCCCTCTTTTGGTCCTAAGTGTTAATGTGAATGTCAGTAGAGAGTGGCACTATGGTGCTTTGCTTATGGCATTTGCGTCTAGCGTTACCTGATCAGTGACCGCAAACAATCGACCTGTAACGCTTGCTCCAGTCAATACATTCACTTCTGACCAAGCGAAAACATTGCCAGAGAATTTGGTATTAGTGCCGATAACTGTCTTTCCAGCGGTTCTCCAATAGACGTTCTTTGCTTGTGCGCCATTAATAAGCACAATATCGCCACCTGGAGCACCAGAAGTTAGGTTTCCGCCTATGGTGAAGATGAACACAGAGTCAGGGTCTCCTTCGCCATCAAGAGTGAGAGTACCTGTTTGCAGGGTCACATCGGCTGCGGTTTTATACACACCACGAGTCAGAGTCAGATTGCCCAATTCAATAGGGCAAATCTGGGTTGCCGCATTAGGGTTTGGATCTGCCGCGAGGAAATTATAGGCAATACCAAGATCTGTTCTGGACTGGTTAATAAATGCAACCATAGAGGCATAAGGCACCGGTACAACATAAGGTGGTGTGCTATCGTCGCCAGCATAAGACAAGCCATTGGTTAATTCGTCAAATTCGCCAGCATTAACGCCTGCGGTAAATCCTGCGTAATAAGAACGTGCCTGGTCAAGAATACCTAAATCACCATCGACAATGGCAGAACCACTTGTCGTCGTAATAGCTTGTGAGGCAAGCATGACAAAACGTGCCACTTCACCCAATTCAGGTGCTAATGGGTTATTGGGCAGAGCTGCAGTAACATTAAGTGTTGTATCCGCAAGTACGCCAATTAGTGTTGCTTGAATCACTGATGAGCCTACTTCAATAGCTGTCGCACGCCCACTATTTAGCTGTTCATTGGGATTTAATGTAGCAACCTGTGTATCTGCTGAAGACCACATTACCGTCGATGTGATATCTGTTGTACTACCGTCTGAATAATGACCAATAGCAACAAAGTTTTGGCTTGAGTTCTTAACAATACTTGGATTAACAGGTGTTATATTAATTGAATTCAAGGTGGCATCGGTAACGGTTAGGTTAGTACTGTCTGATTGTGCTCCTGAAGTTGCGGTAATAAGTGATGAGCCAGCCACCTTGCCATTGGCAAGACCATTGACATCAATTGTAGCAACCAAGGTATCTGTAGATGACCAAGTAACCGAGGTAGAAATATCTGCTACAGATCCATCAGAATAAGTTCCAGTTGCAGCAAACTGCTTGTTCATACCTTTAACAAGGCTTGGATTGGTTGGCGATACCACAATTGAACTTAATACGGCGCTAGTAATGGTCATGTTTGTACTACCGGAGACCCCTCCAGCGCTTGCGTTGATAAGTGATGAGCCAGTGCTAATTCCATTTGCAAGACCAGTATTATTTACTGTAGCCACTAAGGTATCTGCTGATGACCAAGTTACAGCGTTCGTAATATTTGCTAGCGACCCATCAGAATAAGTGCCGGTAGCGGTGAGCTGTTTATTCGAATCTTTAGCTATAGTGGGATTACCTGGTGTTACTGCAATTGACGTCAAACTTGTATCTGTGATTGTTACGTTAGTGGTGGCTGACAGCGCAGCCGATGTCGCGGTAATAATTGTAGAACCCGAAGCAATACCACTGACAATACCATCGGCATTCACAGTGGCAATTAGGGTGTCTGAAGATGACCAAATAGCTGAGCTGGTCATATCAACCGAGATACCATCTGAGTAAATACCAGTAGCAGTCAACTGCAGGGTATTACCTTTAGGTATATGTGGGTTGGCTGGTGTTAACATGATTGACGTTAAAGTGGCGTCGGTAACTGTCAGCAATGAGGTTGCTGATTGAGCTTGAAAATCTGCCGTAATAACAGATGAACCTATACTCACTCCTTTAGCAGCCCCACCGGTATTCATTGTGGCAACCAGTGTGTCCGCAGATGACCAGCTTGCTGAAGCACTTATATCCACTGATGTACCATCAGAATAAGTACCGATAGCAGTAAACTGTTGGGTCATGCCTTTGGCAATACTTGGTTCAACGGGCGTTAACGCTATTGAGCTCAAAATAGCATCAGTGATGTTGAGCTCAGTCGTTATTTCATCAGATCCTAAAGATGCGCTAATAACTGCAGAACCAATAGCAACGCCACTAGCAAGGCCACTAGCATTTATGGTAGCAACTAGCGTATTCGCCGAGGACCACGTTACTGAAGTGGTCACATCTGGCGAAGTACCATCCGAATAAGTACCCGTAACAGCAAATTGTTTGCTCAACCCCTTAGCTACGCTGGGGGTGGTTGGTGTGATAGCCAAAGCCGTTAAGGTCGCATCCGTGATGGTTTGCGTGGCCGTTGCGGATTGCTCGTTTGATAATGAGTCGATAATGGATGCTGTGATAGTAGAGGAACCAGGGATAACTCCCATGGCTATACCACTGGTATTAATAGTGGCAACTGCTGAGTCATCAGATGACCAAGTTACCGAGTTGGTGATATCAGACGACGTGCCATCTGAATAGGTGCCTATGGCTGTAAACTGTTGCTTCAAGCCCAATGGCATGCTTGAGTCTGCAGGGGTAACAGCAATGGCTGTAAGTAACACCCCATTATTGTTGTTATCGTTGCTGCTATCGCCATTACACCCAGCTAAAAGGATAAGTCCTAATAGCATAGTGAATACGAGATAAGTCTTTTTTAGGGAACTATTCATTCTCTTCTTCCTAATGATTTTATTAAATTGCGTTAATTTACCTTTTCTACATCAGCAAAAAACGGCTGCGATTCTTGTTAGCCATGAGTGCTGATAACTCAGTGAGATTTTCTTGTTATGCGATATCCACGAATTGAAAAATCTGAGTACTGGTCCGAGTAAGATTTCGAGAACACTAATAACCTAAATTGCAAATATCGTACCGAAAGTGTTTTTTGTTAAAAAATGAATTTAGTTTATTATTAACAATGAGTTAATTTTATTTTTTTTAATTATCAATATTGCTACGGCCTCAATATATGAAAGAAATGTAATATGTTGAGGGTATTTCTGTTATAGGCGGTATTATGGTGCGGTATATGTGGTGGTTGTAAGACAAGCGCTACCGATACTCAAGTAGGACGGCACTGATATTCCCGTCTTAAATACCAGATAACGATACCTACGCGGCAGATTTTGTCTCTGGGCCAACATGTCGACCCCGTCAAAACCATTGGATGGTTATAGAGGTTAGTAATGAAAGGTGATGATACAAAACGTGCCCAGGCTGACGAGATTAAAAGCTTATCAAGCTTTATTAAAGGGGAGGGTATCAATCTGTTCGAAGCCGTGATTGAAGAGAGCACCGAACGCAGACATGCTGAAGAGGCATTGCTAAATGCGGGTGCCTTGCAGCGAGCTATTTTTAATAGCGCTAACTTCTCTTGTATTGCTACTGATGCTAAAGGGGTTATCCAAATTTTTAATGTTGGCGCCGAGCGGATGCTAGGTTATTCAGCCATCGAAGTAGTGGACAACATTACCCCTGCCGAGATATCCGATCCCCAGGAAATCATCGCCCGCGCCAAGGCGCTTTCTGTAGAACTCTGCACGCCAATAGAACCTGGTTTCGACGCGCTGGTGTTTAAGGCGTCACGCGGTATTGAAGACATTTACCAATTAACTTATATCCGTAAGGATGGTAGTCGCTTTCCAGCTGTTGTATCGGTTACAGCACTTCGCGACGACCAAGGTATCATCATAGGTTATCTTTTGATTGGCACAGATAACAGTGTTGGCAAGCAGGCAGAAGAAGCTTTGCTCAAAGCTGGTGCACTGCAGAAAGCCATTTTTAACAGTGCTAATTTTTCCAGTATTGCTACCGATGCTCATGGTGTTATTCAGATATTTAATGTGGGTGCCGAGCGAATGCTGGGTTATACCGCTGACGAGGTGATGAACAAGATCACCCCAGCAGATATTTCCGACCCCAAAGAAGTCATCGAGCGCGCTAAAGAGCTCAGTATTGAACTGGACACAGCAATTACACCTGGTTTCGATGCGCTAGTATTTAAGGCTCGGCGCGGTATTGAGGATATCTACGAGCTGACTTACATACGTAAAGATGGCAGCCGCTTCCCAGCAGTAGTGTCCGTCACGGCATTGCGTGATGAGCGCCAGGCTATCATAGGCTATTTGTTAATAGGAACCGATAATACCGCGCGTAAGCGTATCGAAGAAGAACAAAAAGAACTTAGTCGGCGCCTGCAAGATCAACATTTCTATACTCGTAACCTGATTGAATCCAACATTGATGCGCTGACGACCACTGATCCGTCCGGCATCATTACCGATGTCAATAAACAAATGGAAGAGCTTACAGGTAACCAGCGTGATTCCCTTATCGGCACCCCATTCAAAGATTACTTCACCGATCCTGAGTTTGCCGCGGCTGGTATAAAAAGGGTGTTGAGTGAAAAGATAATCTCAGATTATGAATTGACCGCCCGCAACAAGAGCGGCAAAGAAACCGTAGTTTCCATTAATGCGGCCACCTTTTATCACCGAGACAATAAATTACAGGGGATTTTTTATGGCGCCCGCGATATCACTGAGCGTAATCGCCTAAATCAAAAACTGCTGGAAAAGAACATCGAACTGGAAAATGCTAAAGCTGTGGCTGAGAAAGCCAATCTTGCCAAATCGGATTTTCTTTCCAGTATGAGCCATGAACTCCGTACCCCACTGGGGGCTATTCTAGGCTTTGCACAGCTTATGGAATCAAGTACTCCCGCGCCACTGCCCGCTCAGAAACGCAGCATTACTCAGATCCTCAAAGCCGGATGGTATTTGTTGGAGCTTATCAATGAAATTCTGGATCTAGCGCTAATCGAATCAGGCAAGCTGCCTATGTCAGTGGAAGTGGTTTCGCTGTCCGAAGTCATGCAAGAGTGTGTGTTGATGAGTGAGCCACAAGCTAAAATTCATGACATCAACGTCATCTTTAACCGATCTAGAACCAAAGATTTTCTTCACGTCGATAGGACCCGGCTAAAGCAGGTGATTATTAATCTGCTTTCCAATGCAATTAAATACAACCGAAAGGGCGGAAGCGTGATATTAGAGCACAGTCAAAGCAGTGATGATATGGTGCGGTTCAGTGTTCGAGATACAGGTGAAGGATTATCAGCTGAGCAACTCGGGCAACTTTTTCAACCTTTTAACCGCCTCGGTCAAGAAGCTAATAATCAACAAGGTACAGGAATAGGCCTGGTGGTGAGTAAGCGTCTGGTTGAATCGATGGGGGGAGTCATTGGTGTGCAAAGTACCGTTGGCGTAGGGAGTGTCTTCTGGTTTGAACTACAGCGAACCGACGAACCGGTATCTAACCTTGCTGACAGCGCAGTAATGGTCACCAAAGCGCTACAATATAAAGCCCCTGAGCATTTGCAAACCTTACTGTATGTTGAAGATAATCCGGCTAATTTGATGCTTGTTGAGAACATTATTTCTCGTCGACCTAATCTGCGTTTTCTCAGTGCTGCCGATGCGATTCAAGGTATTGAAATGGCACATACCCATCAGCCGGATATTATTTTGATGGACATTAATCTACCGGGAATTAGCGGCTTAGTTGCATTGAAAATTCTCAGGGAAAGTCCGATAACAGCGTCTATACCCGTGGTCGCTCTCAGTGCAAATGCCATTCCCCGAGACATTAAGAAAGGTCTGGATGCCGGCTTCTTTCATTATCTAACTAAACCACTGCGGATCAATGAATTTCTGAAGACTGTCGACATAGCGCTTGAGCATGCCAATAAGTCTGCTGTAATCGCTGATGATGAGGCAAAATAATGAAAATTACTGCAAGCGATATACTCAACGCTAAGATTTTGATTGTCGATGATCAAGAGCCTAATGTGCTTCTGTTGGAGCAATTATTACTTGATAGCGGTTATACCCAGGTAACGACAAGCATGGATCCTTTAGTTGTTTGCGACCTCAACCGGATTAATCGCTATGATGTGATTTTGCTTGATTTACAGATGCCAAAAATGGATGGATTCGAGGTTATGGCTGCGCTTAAGGCAGACCATAGCATGGATTATTTACCAGTGCTGGTGCTCACTGCCCAACCCAATCATAAACTGCAGGCATTACAAGCGGGGGCCAAGGATTTTATTAGCAAGCCCTTTGACTTGGTCGAGGTGAAAACCCGTATTCATAATATGTTGGAAGTGAGTTTACTGTATAAAAAATTGGCAAAAAATAACCTCTCTTTGGAAGACACTGTACAAAAGCGTACGCTAGAGTTGACCAAGACTAACTTGCTACTCGGTCTAGAAATTGATGAACGTAAAAAGGCTGAAGCGTCACTGAGAGAGACTTATACACAAATAAAGCAATTAAAGGACAAGCTTCAGGCCGAAAATATTTATCTTCAAAAGGAAGTTGCGCGGCAGTTTAATTTTGACGAAATAATCGGTAATAGCAAACTGCTGTCGCAGGTCTTTCAGAACGTTGAGCAAGTTGCTCCAATGGATGCCACAGTATTGCTGCTCGGTGAGACTGGCACTGGCAAAGGGGTTGTTGCCCGTGCTATCCATAGCCGCAGTTCGCGAAAAACGCGTCCGTTGATCACAGTAGACTGCACCACCTTACCTGCGAGCCTGATAGAGAGCGAATTGTTTGGCCGTGAGCGGGGAGCATTCACCGGTTCAGACAGCAAACAGATAGGCCGTTTTGAGCTGGCTGATGGTGGCACCTTGTTCTTAGATGAAATTGGTGAAATGCCGCTAGAGATGCAAGCTAAGCTACTGAGAATTATTCAAGATGGAGAATTTGAACGGCTAGGCAGTCCGCGTACCATAAAGGTGGATGTGAGAATTATTGCCGCGACTAATCGCAACCTGATTGAGGAAGTGCGTAATGGCAAATTTCGTGAAGATCTCTATTACCGCTTGAACGTATTCCCAATCACTTTGCCGCCTTTAAGACAACGTAAAGAAGATATCCCGCTGTTGGTTAATCATTTTGTGATTAAATTTAACAAGAAAATAGGTAAGTTGATTGACACTATCAGCCAAGAAGCTCATCAAGCCTTACTGCAACATCAATGGCCTGGCAATGTGCGAGAGTTGGAGAGTGCTATTGAACGAGCCGTTATCCTTAGCGAAGGAAATACACTGCAGATCTTAGATCGCTTTGATAGTTTTGAAAAACGAGTGCCCAGAGATGATGCTTCGATAAAGGGCTTGGTTGAGCTGGAATGTGAACATATCGCTAAAGTATTGCAGCAGACAGGTTGGCGAATTGAAGGCCATAAAGGCGCAGCACTACTTCTTGGACTTAACCCCAGCACCTTGCGCGCCAGAATGCGCAAATATGGCATCATACGCCAGTCAAATTAGCTGACTGATAACATTAAGTGAATCATAAGCTGAACTATGGCGATGCCATCAATGAGCAAATAGGAAACCATGTTGGGGTTTGTTAACCCGTCAGTATGACTTAATTAATCAGTAGCCGTGATAAAAAGCTGAGGATTACACCCCCCTCTCAATCGATAAAGAGTTGCGGCAGTTAGTGACAATTTTGCTAAAGCGGGTGCAGTGTGATTATTTAAGTGTCACCAAAGTAGGTATAATCTCGATATACCTTGTTATTACACAGCATTAACTCTACTGTTAATAAGATATTTACATTCGCTCAATCAAAGGAAATCCAATGAAAAAAGTTCTTGCAGTCGCCACAGTAATGTTAGCTTATTTGACTTGTATTTCGACCACCTACGCTGGGGTTATTTCCTCAGAGCAGGTTATCGTTCAGCAGAAAAATATTTATAATAAACAACAAGTCATTGCAATGCTCAGTAACGTTGACGTTCAAAATAAACTGGTAGCACTTGGCGTTAGTATGGAGGATGCAGAAATGCGGATCGCCAGCATGACGGATCAGGAATTAAACCAATTAAACACCCAAATGAATGATATGCCTGCGGCTGCTGGTGGCGTAGTCGGAGTTGTAGTCACTGTATTAGTGGTGTTAGTGGTACTCGATTTGGTGGGCGTTACCGATGTGTTTTCCTTTATTAGGCCCATTAACTAGATCGTATTTTCAAGTATGAGTCATATAAGCAGGTTTACAAAAGCCGTTGGTATTACTGGCTTTTGTTTATTTCTCAGTGGCTGTCTATCGGTTCCGCCCCAGACAGCCATGCTATTAGCTAATCCGCCCGATATTTCCCTTAAACATCAAATTACTGGGGTTCCTTTTTATCCTCAAGAGGATTACTTCTGTGGTCCTACAACACTCTCAGAAGTGTTCAATTTTTATGGGTTAACCAAAACACCTCAGCAAATAGCACCAGCACTGTTTATTCCTGATTTACAAGGCAGCTTGCAAATTGAAATGGTGGCCGCAGCCCGTCAACAGGGGCTGCTTGCTTATGCTGAATCAGGCAACTTGACCCAACTACTGTCTTTGGTCAGTGACAACATTCCGGTCATAGTGCTACAAAATTTATCAACCTCATGGTATCCCATGTGGCATTACGCAGTGGTAACAGGCTATGACCTTGATAATCAGCAGATCGTGCTCCATTCTGGCAGCCATAAAAACCGTATCGCGGAACTTAAAGTATTTGAACGCACCTGGTTGCGAGGCCAATATTGGTTATTGGCTGTTGTGCCGCCGGATATCAAGAGTTCACATTTCGACCGGTTTATTTACGCCAGCGCCGCCCAAGATTTGCTCAGCGTTGGCGAAAGTACTGCCGGCATAAATGCGCTTGAAAATGCCACCAGACAATGGCCTGACTATTGGCTAAGCTATTTTTTGCTTGGAAATTATTATTTAGCAATAGATAACGCCAAGGCTACTTTTTGGTATCAACAGGGATTAAATTATAGCGCGCAACAGCCTGAGCAACAGGGCGCTTATTTAAATAATTACGCTTACAGTTTGTCTGTGTCTGGTTGTAAACAGAGGGCAATGGAGATGATCAAAAAAGCACTTCAATTACAACCCGAAGATAGCAACATACTCAACACACAAAATGACATAGAAAAAATGTCCGATAATGCAAGTTGTACCACAGATTAAGCTCGCTCAATTAGTCTGATACTATTTTAATGTAATGATTTTAGAACAGAGCAAATAAACACATAAATAAAGATAACAAAATGAAATTTATCATCTTTTTCAATTTACTCAGAAGGTGAGTCAGTCTTTATGATTGCAATGATTTTTGAGCATGACTTGTGCCGCTAAATGACTCAAAGTGAATGAGCGCCAATCGGCGCTCATTCACTTTATGCTGACTACGGTATGACTAACATGCGTTGTCAGTGTTAATTGGGTGACTTACCCGTGAGCCTAGCATATTTGATTAGCAGCTCGTCTTGCGACTCTTTATGTTCTGGATCGGGATCGATGCAATCAATCGGGCAAACTGACACACAGGTCGGTTTGTCGTAATGGCCCACACATTCAGTACACAATCCGGGATCAATTTCATATACCTCTTCACCCATAGTGATGGCCTCATTAGGGCATTCAGGTTCACACATATCACAATTGATACAGCTATCGTCAATGATTAATGCCATAAAACCTCAGGTTAAACAGATTGATGAGGGTTTCGAGTATCCATCCCCTCAGGTAAATTACGCATTAGCATGGCTTTGTCGATGTTAATATCTGCTGGCAGCGCGAGAAACACAAAATGTCCTGAGCCTAAAGCGGAATCGATAGATTCACCTTTGCGATTCAGTAATGCTTCAATAGTGATAACAAAATTACCTTCAGTTGTCATTATTTCAACGCAGTCGCCGACAGAGAATTTATTTTTGACGTCTATTTCAGCTAACCCTTGTGGATTTCGTTTGCCAGTAAATTCACCAGCAAATTGCTGACTATCACTTACAGAATGACCATATTGGTAATTTTGATATTCATCATGAACATGACGACGTAAAAAACCTTCGGTATAGCCGCGATGCGCTAAGCCTTCAAGGTTGTTCATTAAAGTGCGATCAAAGTCTTTACCTGCAGCAGCATCTTCAATGGCCTGACGATAAAGTTGGGCAGTGCGCGCAACATAATAAAAAGATTTGGTACGACCTTCAATTTTTAATGAATCAATGCCCATTCTGGTTAAACGATCCACATGTTGAATAGCGCGTAAATCTTTTGAGTTCATAATGTAAGTGCCATGTTCATCTTCAAACGCTGGCATATATTCGCCAGGGCGACCGGCTTCTTGTAATAAAACAATCTCACTACTGGGTTGACCCGAACCTAAGGTTGGGGTTTCAAACTGAACTGTGGGGGTCACAGGGATGATATCTCCGCTCTCGGTTTGTTGTGCTTGGTGAACATCATATTTCCAGCGACATGCATTAGTGCAGGTTCCCTGATTAGGATCGCGTTTATTCATATAACCAGACAATAAACAACGGCCTGAATATGCCATACACAATGCGCCATGAACAAACACTTCTAATTCTATATCTGGACACCGCTGACGAATTTCTTCAATTTCATCAAGTGACAATTCACGCGATAATATGACTCGCTTAATCCCTTGCTGTTGCCAGAATTTGACCGATGCCCAGTTAATGGCGTTTGCTTGAACTGATAAGTGAACTACTTGTTCAGGGAACGCTTCGCGTACCATCATAATAAGCCCCGGATCTGACATGATCACCGCATCAGGTTTCATTGCAATCACAGGTTCCATGTCTTTAATATAGGTTTTGAGTTTGGCATTGTGCGGCGCAATATTACTCACCACATACAATTTTTTCCCTAGGGCATGAGCTTCTTCTATACCTGAAGCAAGGTTCTCCATTTTGAAATCATTATTTCTGACTCGTAAACTGTAACGAGGTTGGCCTGCATAAACAGCATCGGCACCATAAGCAAAGGCGTAACGCATATTTTTAAGCGTACCAGCGGGAGATAATAATTCAGGTTTAAACATGGTTTTACTCGACCTAGTTAAATAGTGTATGACTCAAGGGCCGAAGCTTACTTAAGGATATTAGCGGGGACAAATATAGCCTTAGAATTTGTGAGGTCGGTTGTATTTTACAACTACTAATCTGTTTACCGAGCGACAAAGCTTAACGGAACGATATAATTAATTGGCTTCTCGTTAGTTGAGTAATCGCAAATGTTATCGCTTTGGGTATATAATCCAACATCAGTGGCTATTTATTTATGGAGACCTCATGTCTACGGAACATCAACTCTTGGTTGGACTATTAAAAAAGCTTAAAGATGATGCTTTAGTTTTACCAACACTGCCAGAAGTGGCCATGCGTGTTCAAGAAGTCGTGTCTCGTCAAGATTCAAGCCTCAAGCAAGTTGCTGACATTATTGGTCAAGATGCCGCTATTTCAGCGCGCATTATCAAAGTTGCCAACAGTGCTTTATATTCTCGTGGTAACAAAGCTGAAAATATTAATGCCGCTGTGAGTCGTATTGGTTTAGTACAAATTAAATCTATTACCACATCTGTTGCCATGGAGCAGTTATTTATCTCCACTAACGAAATGGTGTGGGAGGTGATGGATGAAGTATGGAAAACCTCTATTGAAGTGACAGCTTCCTCCGGTGCCATGTTAGAGATGTACAATAAACGTCACCCGAGTAAGAAATTAGACCGTGATACGCTTACTCTAGCTGGTTTAGTGCATAATATTGGTGCATTACCAGTATTAACCGAAGCGGAAGTTCACCCTGAGTTATTTAGCCGAATTGATGATTTACGCAGTTTAGTGCGTAAAATGCAGGGCCCTATTGGTCGCGCCGTATTAAAAACATGGGATTTTGCCCCTGAGGTAATGGAAGTGGTCGAACGATGGGCCGATCTTCATTACATGCCTGAAAAAGTATCTTATCTCGACTTTATCCGTTCGGCTGCATTTTACACGGGTGAACTGCGTGCCGGTGAAGAATTAGCTGAAAGATTGGGCGTCTTTGCACAAAGAGGCTTACCTGTTACTGCAGAAGATCTTGCCAGTGATGAGTTCATTGATATGTATCATTCAATTAAGCAAAGTTACGAATAGTAGTATGTTGTGCTTATTTCACTGATATTATCAAATGAGTCAAACACAGATGATTAATATTAGTGATGTATTTTTGCGTTGAATACTGTGATGATTAAAATTGCAACATGATGAAGACTTAATGAATTACTTTTTGATAACGATGTTATGTATTATGGCGATCTTGCTGTGTAGCGTTGCACTTCTCTATTGGCGTCAGCATCGTTTTATTCAACAATTGACTCATTCGTTGCAATTACAATTACTTAATCAAGATTCATTCAACGTAGACTCAGCTTCAACTTCAACCTCATTAAAACCGCTCATTAACGTTCTTCACGACTTACATCAATCAAGCATCTTTAGTACCGAACGAGATAAGTTAACTGGCTTAGCTAACCGTGTCGGTTTTAAACGTAAAATGTTGTCTAAAATGCCCATGTCAGACGGCATGTTAGTGCTGATAGATATTCGACAATTTCGGTTTGTGAACGATTTGTTTGGTTTTTTATTTGGCGACAAATTTCTTAAAGCGTTTGCGAAGCGGATCGATAACCTTAATTGCAAAGCACAGTTTATCGCTCGAATGAACGGAAATGAGTTTCTATTGTTTTTTCACCAAAAATTAACAGTTGAGCAACTGCTTGAAATCAAGAGTGAATTACAAAAACCGTTTGAAATTGAACAGCAACCCATCAGTATCAAAATACAATTGGGTGTATTGTCATTAAGTGAACATCATGCCGAGGTCAGTTTGATGCTGCGCCGCTTAGATTTGGCATTAAAAAAAGCCAAAACATTAAAGCAAGCCATGGCATTTTATGATCAAGATGATGATAAAGCCCAATACAGAGAATTATTAATTATCAATGGCTTGCCTAAAGGGTTAAAGCAAAATCAGCTGTTTATGGTATTCCAACCCAAGTTAGATTTAAAAAGTGGTCAATGTAAGCAGGTTGAAGCGTTAATTCGTTGGCAGCATGACAGTTTGGGATTAATTTCGCCTAATGAGTTTATTCCATTAGCAGAACAAACTGGAATGATTAATATTTTGAGTACTTGGGTGTTAGATAACGTGCTAGCTCAACAAGTTAAATGGCGCAACACAGGGATTTACGTTAATGTCGCCATTAATTTATCTTCTACTGATTTAGATAATCCCAATCTTGCCGCTGATGTTGCAAGCAAATTAGCTCAATATCTGGTGCCAGCCGAATCGATTACGATTGAAATCACTGAAAGTGTTTTAATGAAATCTCTGGCACAAACCATTGTGACCTTAAATCAATTACGCAATATTGGGGTTAAGCTTGCGATTGATGACTTTGGTACTGGTCACTCTTCTTTGGCTTATTTGCGTCATTTACCCGTTGATGAAGTGAAAATAGATAAAGCCTTTTTAGATGAGTTTGAAACTTCACCAGCGGCAAAGCAAATTGTTAAGACGAGTATCGATCTCGCTAAAAATCTGGGTTTTGAAGTGACGGTTGAAGGGGTTGAATCTAAGACAGTATTGGAAGCATTACATCATTTTGGGGTGGATACCATTCAAGGTGATTATTTTGCTAAACCTTTTACTGCCAGTGAGTTTGAGCACATATATCCGCAACTTAATTACCCACTCATCAGCTCTGCTCAAATTAACCAGCCATAAATTGTTATCCATAGCGCTAACGTCCTAAATCCCCTTGGATAGATGGGTTATTAATTCTGTCGGCATGGGCGCAAGTTGACGTTTCTGGTTCATACAGACCATTTCTATCGTTGCCGTCACTGCTGGTTTTTTCGCATTAGGTCGCCATATTTCCTGTTTCCACACTGTACGGTACTTACTTTCAAAATAAAATTGAGTACGTACATCAATAATATCAGCAAATTCAACGCCATCGTGACATAACATATCACTGCGATAAACAGCAAAACCCAATTGTTGTTGTTGCCAAAGTTGGCTGAGGATCTCTGCACCAATAACATGTTCACGAGCACGTTCGAAATATTTCAAAAAATTTGGATGATATACCACTCCTGAAAAGTCAGTATCTTCATAATAAATTTGTACTGAAAAAGAGTGCACTGGGCTGTATTGTTGTTGCGCAGGGACACGACTCATTACACTATGACCTTATGTTATTTACTGTGTTGCTATTAATCATATAGGGGCAGAAGTAATTGCTGGTATTTACCCTGTTTTTTTAGTGCTATTAGTCCTTTGTCGAGTAACTCACTAAGGTGTTTTGATTGCGGATTAAGTTTAGAAAAAGCGACAAATATTTTACTGGTATGATTGTTAAATTTAGCTTGTATATCATTGTTAACTCCCATCCGCTTGATGTAAACGTCAGCAACAAGATCATACATGATAGCAGAGTCAATTCTGCCCACTAGTAACAAATTAGTTAATTGGCGTTGGCTATCTACAGTAATAACTTGGAGCTTTCGTTTTTCTACCAGTGTTGTAAATTCATCTCCATACTCATAGCCATTGATAATACCTATGGTGCTTTCGGTTGGCAGTTGCCATTTATTTTTTGCAACCGTAGGATAATCTTTGGCAAAGAAAAAAGAAGCCGTTATGGTAAAAAGAGGTTCATTACCGAAAACAAATCGGTCAATTGTACTTTGCTCTCTGGTAACATTAAATACGCCATCAACCGAGCCTCGTTCAGTCATAATTAATCCGCGAGCATAAGGGACTACGATAGTTGAGATGTTAACATCAACTTGCTCAAAAGCATGGCGGATAATGTTGTGGGAAATACCTCGACCAAATTCATCAGCAAAGGGTGGCCAGCTATCTTCAGCGGCTAGCGTAATTGATAATGGTTGTGCCACGGTATTGTGTATAGAAAGGAAACTGACAATAGTCATTAATATTAAAAATAAGTAATGTATTGATAAGCCAGAATATTTTGGCAGTAAAATGCAATCAAAAAGTACATTTTTTTGATATGTTGACGACATATAATCCTTTATCGAACAGTCCTGTAATGACAAGGCAATAATAGCACTTCTAGCAATAAAGTGATATTTCATGTTTTTCATCATTAGTTCATTCTGTGAACTTTTAGTGATTAAACGCTTGTTATATAAGTTTTTAGATTACCGATAAGCGTAATCGGCACCCGTTACTGTATTTTTATATTTGATAAATTAACCTGGCTTAAATCCATTTGATACTGACCAATATCATTGAAGTTAAACTGCATCGGTTTGTTAATTTATGCGGCTATTCTATTGTGTTAGAACTTATGCAGTGTTGCTGTAATGGACTACAGTAATGTGGCGCTAAGTAGTGGCTAATGAGGTTTTTAGCACGCAAAAGTCACTTGGTATCGCTCATTGGCACAAGCTTACGTGTTACATTATCTAGATCAATAATGGTGCTTCGATAGCGGTAAATTGTTGGCATTGATCGGTTAAAGATTTTGCTGTGAGGCGCTCAACACTTAATACGTGGGTATAGCATGTGGTTGTTTGATTTATCTTTTTGAGTAATAAATCAAAATCACCATCACCAGAGAGTAAAATAACTTCATCTACCGTGGGCGCTATCTCGAGCATATCGATGGTGATCCCCACGTCCCAATCTCCTTTAGCCGAACCATCACTACGCTGAATATAGGGCTTAGTTTTTACGTTAAAGCCAATGTGTTTTAGCGCGTCTTGAAACTTTACCTGTCCATCATCAGCTGGCGCAATAGCATAAGCGATAGCATGAGAAATGTTCCCTCGTGCCGATAACTGCTTATACAAGGCTCGGTAATTAAACGAACGACCAAAACCTTGCTTACAGGTGTAATAAATATTTTGCACATCTACAAATACGGCAAGCGTTGTCATTATTACACCTGAAAAATTAAGGCTTTTGCGCTTGTTGAGCGGCAATAGCATTATTAAGTTGTTCTTCTACAAACCCAGGAGAGTGGGTTGACGAAGAAATAAGTCGGTACATTGCGGGGATCACTAATAAAGTTACCATGGTCGCAAATGCCATACCAAAGAATATCACAGTTCCAACAGCAATACGGCTTTCACTCCCTGCGCCGGTAGAGACGATCAACGGTATTGCACCAATTAATGTGGTGAATGCCGTCATTAATATCGGCCGTAAACGACGTGCTGATGCATCAATAATGGCATTGTCCAGCGATAAGCCTCGATCGCGTAATTGATTGGCAAACTCGACAATTAAAATCCCGTTTTTAGTGACCATACCAATTAACATTATCATGCCTATTTGGCTGTAAATATTCATCCCTTGATGGGTAAGCACTAAACCTATAAAACCACCAAAAATGCCCATAGGAACGGTAAACATTACCACCGCTGGGTTGATGAAACTTTCAAATTGAGCTGCCAATACTAGATAAGCAATCAGCAATGCTAAACCAAACACTATCATTACCCCGGATTGGTTTTCTTTAAAATCTTTTGACTCACCTGTGTAAGCAATCGAGATATCGCTGGGTAACAATGTTATTGCGCGTTGTTCTAAAAAGTCTAGCGCTTCCCCAAGGGTATAACCTTCACCTAAATTGGCTTTGATGGTGATCGATTTTTGTTTATTGGTATGACTCAATCTTTGTGGCGAGGCGACTTCTTCAACATGAGTAACAGTATCAAGGGTAATGAGTTGGCCTCTGCTTGAGCGGAAGTAAATCTTGCTAAGATCAGTGATACTATTAAAGCTGTTTTCATCACCACGAAGATAGACATCATACTCTTCACCGCGTTCGACAAACGTTGTCTCTTTGCGTCCACCTAACATAATTTCTAATGTGGTGGAGATTTCTTCCACACTGATACCGAGTTCAGCAGCTCGCTGTTTATCAACAGTAACAACCAGTTCTGGGGTTGTTTCCGCATAATCTAAATCAGCCCCTGAAAGCATCGGACTTGCATCAGCCTCTTGTTGCAGCACTTGAGCCCATTTGAACAACTCCGAATAGTCAGAGCCTCCGAGCACAAACTGCACCGGTTCACTGGATTGACCTCTAAATCCTGGCAGCATAGGGCGTACCATCACATCGGGAATATCTTTTAAGGTTTGAGCGATTAATGCCAGTGCTTGTTTAATATTAGTGTCACGATCTTGCCAATCTTCCAGCTGGATGATGGCAAATCCTGTTTGGTCTCCGGCTCGACCACCAAATGCTGGTGCTTCAACACTGAATGATTTCACTACACCTTGACCTAACAGTGGCATCAATCTACTTTCAACAATATCCATGTTGGCGATCATACGATTATAACTGGTGCCTTCGGCGCCTTTAATAAACGCAAATAACACGCCGCGATCTTCTTGTGGTGACAGCTGTGAAGGGACTTGTTGCATCAGCATGTAGCTACCACCAATGCAGGCGATGATAATCAGCGGTGCTGCTATACGCCAGCGTAATGCCCATTTAACCAGTCTACGATAACCTCGCTCCATACGGGCAAACCCATTATCGATAGCAATATTAAAACGATTTTTCTTCACATTGGCTTTTAAGAGTTTACTGCTCATTACTGGCGTTAGCGTTAGGGCGATAAGTGATGAAAACAGCACCGACATCGCCAGCATCACCGAAAACTCGGTAAACAGTAATCCAACCATGCCATCCATAAATGAAATAGGTAAAAACACCATTACCAAAACTAGTGTGGTGGAAATAACCGCAAAGCCAACCTCGCGCGTTCCCTTATAAGCAGCGAGGATCGGTTCTTCACCTTGCTCAATATGGTGGAAGATATTCTCAACGACTACGATAGCGTCATCAACCACCAGTCCAATAGCTAAAATCAGTGCCATTAGGGTTAATAAGTTAATTGAATAACCTAAGCTGTATGCCGCTATAAATGCAGCAATTAATGATACCGGAACCGTCACCGCAGGAATAAGCGTTGCGCGCACTTGTCCGATAAAAATGTACAACACCAGGATAACCAGTACCCCAGTAATAAACAGGGTGTTGTATACCTCATTAATCGATCGTGCAATAAACACGTTAGCATCATAATCAACAATCAGCTTTGTGCCTTCGGGCAGAAAACTCTGCACTTTATCGACTTCTTGTTGTACTCGCGTCGAGATGTCTAATGGATTGGCATCTGATTGTGGCACTATGCCGAGACTTAAGTTAACAATGCCGTTACTTTTAAAGGTCGAGTTTTCATTCTCTGCACCGACAAACACGCTCGCGACATCTTTAAGGTAAATCGGTGTGCCATCATCTGCGGTGTGAACCACTAGATAATTAAAGTCTTCTGGGCTGTAATAGAGTCGTTTCGTTCTGACTGACATGACGGTCGTGTCATTGCGAACTTCACCACCGGGTGTTTCAAGGTTTTCAGTATTCAATGCACTGATAATGTCGTTGGTGGTAACATTTCTACCGGCCATTAATTGCGGTTTTAGCTGCACATACATGACTTTGTATAAGCCACCAGAAATATTAACCGAGCTCACACCAGTAATTAAGCTAAATCGGTCTTCTAATACTCGCTGGGCGTAATCGGTCAGCTGAGTACGGTCCATATTTTCAGAGCTTAAGTTGACGTAAATTGATGGCTCACCCGTGCCATTATCTTTCGATACAATAGGATCGTTTGCTTCATCAGGTAAGCGACGTTGTGCTTTTGCTACGGCGTCACGGACGTCACTTACGCCTTCAGTTAAGTCCCAACCCAGCTCAAATTTGATTGAAATACGTGACATGCCATTTCGAGTCGTTGAGGTGATTTCATCAATACCACTAATACCTGTTAATTCATCTTCGAGATTTTTAGTGATTTTACTTTCCATTATCGTCGCCGATGCACCGCTATAAGTGGTCATCACTGTTACGACAGGATTTTGCACGTCGGGCATTTCTCTCACCGACAGTTTGGAGAAAGACACTAAACCAAATACGCACAGCAACAGACTTAATACAATCGCAACAACAGGGCGCTTAACCGCCGTATCACTTAGCCACATTATTTATGCTCCTGTTGCACAGGAGACGTTTCCGATTGAGTCGCTAACTCTTTCACTTTGACACCATCACGCATGTTGACCAAGCCTTGAACTACGATGTGATCACCAATGTTGATACCAGATTCCAGTAAGACTTGGTCTTTAATTCTTGCGCCTAACATCACTTGGGTACGAGTAGCGATATTATGCTTATCGATCACGTAGACATACCGTTTAGTACCTGAATATTCAAGAGCTTGTACTGGCACTATTGGTGATGACACACTTGGAAATACTAGCGTAGCTGACATCATCATACCGGGCTTTAATTGACCCTTTTGATTATCAAACTGGCTGCGAATGTTGAGGTTGAGTGTGGCTGAATTGACACGAGGGTCAATGGCGATGATTTTGCCTGTGAACGTGGTTTTATTCCAAGCTCTACTGGTGGCCTTGACTGACATTCCCGTGCTGAGTTGTGATAAATAATGCTCTGGCACTTGTAAGTCCAACTGAAGCACAGACAAGTCATCAAGTGATAATAGAGACTCATTAATGGTAACCATTTTTCCGCGACTAAAATTGACTAGGCCGGTATTACCCGAAAAGGGCGCAGTTAATGTATGGTAGTCAAGGTCCGTTTTGGCTGATTCTAGTCGGGCAAAAGCGATATCTACAGTCGATTTTTGCGCTTCTATTTCAGTTTGGGTTATGGCGTTAACATGGATTAACTTGTTAAATTCGTTAAGCTTGCGAACTTCATCTTGATAATAAGCTTGGGCTTCGGTTACGCTGGCTTTAGCTTTTCGGTTATCAAGCGTCAGTAATGCTTGCCCTTGCTTGACGTATTGATTGGATGTGACTTCTATATTATCTATTTTGCCTGCAACTTGCGGGGCTATCATTACTGAGTGAGTCGCGACAAGTTTTCCTATTAAGGTAATTGATTGTGAAAGCTCATGTTGTTCAACGATGGCTGTGATAACAGGCACAACTTTTTCTGCGTGCATAGCCTTGGGCGCGGCGTTAACTGTGTGAACAAATCCAACATATCCCATAATCAATATGGTAGTTGAAAAAAGATATTGGCTAAGTTTTTTGATCATCTGAGTACACATCTCTATAAACAATAATGGAAGGTGTCGTTGCGCGACGACATTGGCTAATGGCTAGCCGGTGATTGATGTTTGGGTATTGTAATTATTTTTGCTTAATTGAGCGTAAAGTAATGTAAATCTTTCGATTTTCTTTGTAACAAGGCGCATATGAAGCAAGGGGGGCAACAATTAATCGTCACAAAAAAGCCATATCAGTTGATATGGCTTTTATTTAAATGTTGGTTTTATCGCTAGAGCAAGATCTTCATTATGCCCGCAATGTAACCATTACTTATTAACGGGTTCATTTGTAAACTCTATGTTTTGTTTTTTATTTGCTGGGGCAACACCCATAAAATATTCGTAGCTGTTATCTGATGAGTTCTTTTTAGCATCATCGTCACTTAGCTTAATACTGGTTTGGTCAGAGAATAGAGTGTACTTAGCTTTGGTTTGTTGTACTGAAGGTTGGACTTGTTTAGGCGCCTGCTTAAGGATAACGTTTTTCACCTCAGCCGTGTCCATTTTAGGTTTGTTACTGACTTTTTGAGTAGAGGCAACCTCATTGAATTTGTAGTTAAATACTCCATTACCTTCAATGTTTTCGACACTTGATTTATCTTGATTTTGGTATGAAGCTAAAATGCCATGTTTACCTAAAGGGATCTCGTGAAACAGTTTTTTACCTGTACCCACCTTGGTGCCATTTACATACCAATCAGCTGGAACATTACTGATTAACGTCACCATCGCCGATACTAAACCTAGTTTTTCATTCAGTATAGTGTCGATTTTGTTGTTATATGAAGGTTTAAATTTCATCGCGACTTTATAATGAAGATCGCCTTTCATATTCATGTTGGCATCAAGAACTTCATATGACAATAAAACACTTTTATCGTTTAAAAATGGTGATTCATTGCGAGTATTAGATAAAATGCTGCTTTTAGACTCTTTCAAACAATCTGCGATAGTTTGGTATTTTGAACATTCAGTAGAGCCATTGATATTGACTGGCAAAGTACTCGTTGATTTTGACAAGTCTGCGATTAAACGATTGGTGATATCGGTTTTAAGTTTAAATAATTGCTGACTTTTAGTTGTGCGTTTATTATTTATTACTTCATATTCAGACAGTATTTCGACTTTTTCAGTTTCCAGAAGTTTACTGTCTTGCTCTGCTTTAAGGGTCAGTTCATCGACTAGATTGACAGAGTCTTCAATTTTTTTATAGGTATCTGCAAGCGCCGTTTTGGCCCGAATGACCTTAGGTAATTCTGTAATTAATTCGTTGTATCGATTTTGTTCTGCAACAATCGTCTTCTTTATATTTTCTATGTCGTAGGCTTTTTTATTAAGCTGTGAGAACTTGTCGTTAACTGTGATCAGCAGAGTATCAATATCATATTGATCTTCAATCTTATTGAGGGTCTGCTTTTCTGACGAGGTAATGACTTCGAGTGCCGCAAATGAGTTGCTAGCGTATAAGCACAATAAAGCAAGGCTGATTGAACCGTATCTCACTGATATCTCCATTAAATTTCTCTTCAAGCTAGAACCATCGACACTCTGTAATGCGCTGAGTGTAATCAGCAAAGAGTAAAATAATCCATTAATATTTTATGATACTGAAGTTATTTTGGCTTTACAAACAGATTTAGTGCATTACTTACAATAAATTGACAGTTTTTTGACACATGTTGATATTTCTACAGAGCATTCTCAATAATAACCTTTCACATACGAGCCAATAGAATAAAGCAGAGCTTAGGGCTCTGCTTTATTTGATACTTCTATTTCAACACTATCACTCAAGCTTAACAATTGTTAACCATTTGTGTGCAAGTGTTTAGGTTATTTGTTTAAGCGCTTGTATTTTAGTCGATGAGGTTCAACGACATCAGTTCCTAAGGTATTCTTTAACCAAGTTGAATACTCAGTATAGTTACCTTCATAGAAGTTCACTTTGCCTTCGTCTCGATAATCCAAAATATGAGTTGCAATGCGGTCGAGGAACCAACGGTCATGAGAAATAACCATTGCACACCCAGGAAACTCTAATAAGGCTTCTTCGAGAGCTCGCAATGTTTCGATGTCTAAATCGTTGGTGGGTTCATCGAGTAGCAATACGTTGCCACCAGCTTGCAATAATTTGGCTAAATGTACTCGATTGCGCTCACCACCCGATAAGGTGCCGATGATTTTTTGCTGGTCGCCGCCACGGAAGTTAAAGCGGCCAACATAAGCACGGCTCGATATCTCGGTGTTGTTGATACGCATAATATCGTGACCGCCAGATATCTCTTGCCATACAGTATTTTTATCATTCATTGAATCGCGGAACTGATCTACCGAGGCGATTTGAACCGACTCACCGACAGAGATATCGCCACTGTCGGGTTGTTCATCACCTGAGATCATTTTGAACAAGGTTGATTTACCGGCACCGTTAGCACCAATAATACCGACAATTGCCCCTTTGGGGACAGTGAAGGTTAGGTCGTCAATCAGTACGCGGTCACCATATGACTTGGTTAAATTAGTCACTTCGATCACTTTATCACCAAGGCGTGGCCCTGGCGGAATGAACAACTCATTAGTTTCGTTACGTTTTTGATAATCGTTAGTGTTGAGTTCTTCAAAACGAGCCATACGGGCTTTGCCCTTAGACTGACGACCTTTGGCACCTTGTCTTACCCATTC
This sequence comes from Shewanella vesiculosa, assembly GCF_009994065.1. Lineage (NCBI taxonomy): Bacteria > Pseudomonadati > Pseudomonadota > Gammaproteobacteria > Alteromonadales > Shewanellaceae > Shewanella > Shewanella vesiculosa. Next base: position 170,649 of record NZ_JAACSD010000012.1, on the reverse strand, counting down.
TAGTTCTTTAGCTATGGTTTTTTGACGAGCGCTTTCGGTAGAAGACTCTTGCTGTAAACGGGCGTCTTTTTGCTCAAGCCAAGATGAGTAGTTGCCCTGCCATGGAATACCTTCACCGCGATCGAGCTCTAAAATCCAGCCAGCTGCATTATCTAAGAAATAGCGGTCATGGGTAATCGCCACGACTGTGCCAGTATATTCTTGTAAAAAATGCTCTAGCCAAGCCACTGACTCAGCATCTAAGTGGTTGGTCGGTTCGTCAAGTAATAGCATTTCAGGCTTTTCAAGTAACAAGCGACAAATTGCGACACGTCGGCGTTCACCACCAGAAAGTACAGCTATTTTTTCATCCCAATCGGGGAGGCGTAACGCATTTGCTGCACGTTCCAGAATATGATCAATATTGTGGGCATCTTGAGATTGGATAATAGCTTCTAGTTGACCTTGCTCTTTAGCTAGGGCATCAAAATCAGCATCGGGCTCAGCATAAGCCGCATAAACCTCATCTAAACGGGTTAGGGCATTTTTAGCTTCACTTAAGGCTTCTTCAACGGCTTCGCGAACCGTTTGTTGCTCATTTAAGCGAGGTTCCTGGGGTAAATAACCAATTTTCAATCCAGGCATTGGGCGTGCTTCACCTTCGATTTCAGTGTCGATGCCGGCCATAATACGCAGTAATGTCGATTTACCTGAACCGTTTAAGCCGAGCACACCAATTTTGGCGCCAGGAAAGAAACTTAATGAAATATCTTTTAAAATCTGCTTTTTAGGCGGGACAATTTTACCCACACGAAGCATGCTGTATACAAACTGAGCCATAATAATACTGTCTAATTGTCAATAAAGATGATGATAATTCTACTGTATTATAGGCTGAACTCAACAGGCAATTGTGTGATTTACTCCTGAGTGTTTTTTCGGCCACATAAGATCTAAAATTTGCCAGTCTATTGGCATAAACATGAATCGTTTTGTATTCAGAACACAGTGAATTTCATGTTGTTTATACTGTAAATCATTATCGTTGCAGAGTAGAATACGCCGCAACCCTACTATATAGATAATGATGTTGGAGCTACCATGTTGAAGAAAGCGATGAATATTGCGGATTATGATCCAGAATTATTTAAAGCCATTGAAGATGAAACTTGTCGTCAAGAAGAACACATTGAATTGATTGCATCTGAAAACTATACCAGTCCACGTGTGATGGAAGCGCAAGGTTCTCAGTTAACTAACAAGTATGCTGAAGGTTATCCAGGTAAGCGTTACTATGGTGGGTGCGAATACGTTGATGTGGTTGAAACATTAGCGATTGAACGCGCAAAAGAATTATTTGGTGCCACATATGCCAACGTGCAGCCTCATTCTGGTTCACAAGCTAACAGTGCGGTATTTATGGCGCTATTAAAGCCAGGTGACACTGTATTAGGTATGAACTTAGCCCACGGCGGTCACTTAACTCACGGTTCACCAGTTAACTTTTCCGGCAAGCTTTACAACATCATTCCTTACGGCATCGACGAGTCAGGTAAAATTGACTATGACGAAATGGAACGCTTAGCTATTGAGCACAAGCCTAAGATGATGATCGGCGGTTTTTCGGCATTTTCAGGCATAGTCGATTGGGCTAAAATGCGTGAAATTGCTGATAAAGTTGGTGCTTATTTGCTTGTTGATATGGCTCACGTTGCTGGCTTAGTGGCTGCAGATGTTTATCCAACGCCCGTGCCTCATGCACACGTTGTGACCTCAACAACCCATAAAACATTGGCTGGTCCACGTGGCGGTATTATTATTTCTGCTGCTAATGATGAAGACTTATATAAAAAGTTGAACTCAGCGGTATTCCCTGGTGGCCAAGGTGGCCCTTTAATGCATGTTATCGCCGGTAAAGCGGTTGCATTTAAAGAAGCATTAGAGCCAGAGTTTAAAGTATATCAACAGCAAGTTGTTAAAAATGCCAAAGCTATGGTAAGTGTGTTTTTAGATCGTGGTTACAAAATTGTTTCTGGCGGTACAGAAAACCATTTAATGTTGGTTGATTTAATTGGCCGTGATTTAACGGGTAAAGAAGCAGATGCTGCATTGGGCAATGCCAACATTACCGTGAACAAAAACTCAGTACCTGATGATCCACGTTCACCGTTCGTCACCTCTGGTGTTCGTATTGGAACACCGGCAATTACTCGTCGTGGCTTTAAAGAAGCAGAAGCGAAAGAGTTAACTGGCTGGATTTGTGACATTCTTGATGATGCATCTAACGGCGAAGTGGCTGAACGAGTGAAAGCTCAAGTGTTGGCATTATGTGCTCGATTCCCTGTATACGGTTAATCGTCTCTTGATGCCTGTTGAAAAGGTTTAGGTTAACCTTGCTCAACAAATAGGATAAACTTTAATGGCCGCTAATTGTTAGCGGCCATTTTGTTTTTTTCTGCAGGAGGCTCAATGCATTGCCCTTTTTGTAGCGCGACCGATACCAAAGTTATAGATTCTCGATTAGTGGCTGATGGTCACCAAGTTCGTCGCCGCCGGGAATGTACCGAATGCCATGAGCGTTTCACTACCTTTGAGGGGGCAGAATTAGTGATGCCCAGAGTGATTAAACGTGACGGTACTCGGCAACCCTTTGATGAAGAAAAGCTCCGTGGCGGCATGCTGCGTGCCGTTGAAAAACGTCCTGTTTCAATCGATGAAATTGAACAAGCATTGACTAAAATCAAATCAACGCTGCGCGCAACGGGCGAACGCGAAGTTAATTCTGAAATGATTGGTAATCTTATGATGGAACAGTTGATGAACCTTGATAAAGTGGCTTATATCCGCTTTGCATCAGTTTATCGAGCATTTGAAGATGTATCACAATTTGGTGAGGCCATTGCCAAATTACAAAAGTAATGGCGACAAATATCATCCTTTTATGACGGCATCTGAGCAATAAGAGATTACCTAATATGGCTAACTTTTCTACCTTCGACACTCAAATGATGAGCCGTGCGATAGCACTCGCCGAGAAAGGTCGTTATACCACTCGGCCAAATCCTTGTGTTGGTTGCGTCATTGTCGCCAATGGTCAGATTATCGGTGAAGGTTATCACCAGCGTGCAGGCCAAGGCCACGCCGAAGTCAATGCGCTTAAAATGGTTCGCGATAATGGCTTTTCGGCACAAGATGCTACCGCCTATGTCACTCTTGAGCCGTGTAGCCATTACGGCCGCACACCACCTTGTGCTTTAGGCTTAATTAATGCCAAGGTCGCTCGAGTTGTTATTGCTGTTACCGATGCCAATCCACAGGTTGCTGGCCGCGGTATCAGCATGTTACGTGATGCAGGTATTCAAGTTGATATCGGATTACTGACAGAGCAAGCTTATGCGCTAAATTTGGGTTTCATGAAGCGGATGAAAACTGGCTTGCCTTGGGTGACAGTGAAAATAGCCGCCAGTTTAGACGGTAAAACAGCCCTGTCGAATGGAGTGTCAAAGTGGATTACCGGTGACGCTGCCAGGGCTGATGTGCAAAAGTACCGAGCCAGGCATTGCGCATTAATCACTGGGGTTGAAACTATTCTTGTTGATGACCCTAGCTTAAATGTCCGTTATGAAGCGCTCGGTGAATTAACCACTTGTCATACGCAAGAAGACATATTCCAGCCTTTAAGGGTGGTGCTTGATAGCCAAGCTAGATTAACGTCAGCCCAGCAGTTATTTTCGATTCAAAGTCCTATTTTACTGGTTTCAGGCTGTGCATATTCTGACAAGGTCAAAATTGACTTTCCACAGCACGTTGATTTTCTGCAATTAGAGTGTGACTCGTCAGGTAGAATCCCTTTGTTAGCTTTGCTAACGTATTTAGGTCAGCATAGCAATAGCGTATTAGTTGAAGCTGGGGCAACGTTAGCCGGCGCATTTGTTGCTCAAGGTCTCGCTGATGAAGTAGTGCTTTATCAGGCAGCTAAACTTTTAGGCAGCCATGGACGTAATATGTTGCAGCTACCCGATTACAGTGCGATGGATCAAACACCGTCGTTGCAATTAATTGATGAGCGTAGCATTGGACAAGATAAGCGATATATCCTTAGATATAATCAATCGTATTAATGTGCGAGTGCTTAGGCGAAAACCCGAGCAAGAGCAAAGTTTATAAGCAAAAAGTGAGTCATTATGTTTACTGGGATAATCGAAGCCCTTGGCACATTACGTAAAATTGATCGAAAAGGTGACGATATTCGCTTAACGGTTGCTAGCGGTAAGCTAGATTTAACCGATGTAAAGCTAGGTGACAGCATTGCGACTAATGGTGTGTGTTTAACGGTTGTTGAACGTTTAGGTGATGGTTATATTGCTGATATATCAGCTGAAACTGTCGCGTTAACCGGTTTTAGTCATTATCAAGTCGGCCAAAAGGTTAATCTTGAAAAAGCGGTTACGCCAACCACAAGGTTGGGTGGGCACATGGTCAGCGGCCACGTGGATGGCATCGCAAAAGTAGAGCAATGTGCTTATCGAGGTAAAGCGCTTGAGTTTTGGTTATCAACACCAGCGCAATTAAGTCGTTACATCGCTCACAAAGGTTCGATTACCATTGACGGTGTTAGTTTAACCGTCAATGAAGTAGATGGTCATCGCTTCAGATTAACCATAGTGCCTCATACTGCGGGCGAAACTACGCTGGTGCATTTGAAAGTCGGTGATAGCGTTAACATTGAAGTGGATTTAATTGCCCGTTATTTAGAACGATTAATGCAACCAGAAGCTCACCATGCACAGCCTTCATCGGGCGTGACCATGGAATTACTCGCTAAATCAGGTTTTTTGCGTTAGTTGTTGCCGTAAAATATCATTCGTACCCAGTACCAGAAGTGTAAAAACACACGGTATAAACAGATTTAATGCCTAAGGTTTAAATCGAATACTTAATCAATAAAGGTCTGACAATGGCGCTACATAGCATAGAAGAAATCATTGAAGATATTCGTCAAGGCAAGATGGTTATCTTGATGGATGATGAAGACAGAGAGAATGAAGGTGATTTGATTATGGCCGCTGATAAAGTGACGCCAGCTGCAATCAACTTCATGGCCACTTATGGCCGCGGATTAATTTGCCAAACCATGACCAAAGAGCGTTGTCAGCAGCTTAACTTACCTTTAATGGTGACCAACAATAACGCCCAGTTTTCAACTAATTTTACGGTTTCAATTGAAGCCGCAACTGGGGTGACCACAGGTATTTCAGCCCATGATCGTGCTGTAACAGTTCAAGCTGCCGTTGCTAAAGATGCTAAAGCCTCTGATTTAGTTCAGCCTGGACATATTTTTCCATTGATGGCGCAAGAAGGCGGGGTATTAACTCGTGCTGGCCATACCGAAGCGGGTTGCGATTTAGCGCGCTTAGCCGGATGTGAACCGTCAGGCGTGATTGTTGAAATATTAAACGAAGATGGCACTATGGCTCGCTGTCCGGATTTAGAAATATTCAGTGAAAAACATGGCATTAAAATAGGCACTATTGCCGACTTGATTGAGTACCGTAATACCAACGAAACCACAGTTGTTCGCGAAGCTCAGTGTAAATTACCCACTCGTTTTGGTGAGTTTACTATGGTGACCTTCAGAGACACTATCGATAATCAATTACATTACGCCTTGATTAAAGATGAAGTAAAATCAAATTGTTTGGTGCGTGTTCATTTACAAAACACCTTCAATGATTTACTGCATTCTGAACGTGATCAAAAGCGCAGTTGGCCATTAGAAAAAGCCATGGAAAGAATTGCTTTAGAAGGTGGTGTTTTAGTGTTGCTGGGTAATGATGAACATACAAGTAACTTATTGGCCAAAGTCAAAGCGTTCGAAGCTGAAGACAATGGTCAATCTCCAGCGCCAGCAATGTGGCAAGGAACATCTCGTCGTGTTGGCGTAGGCTCGCAAATTCTGTCGAGTTTAGGTGTTACGACTATGCGCTTATTAAGCTCACCAAAACGTTACCATTCACTGTCGGGTTTCGGTTTAGAAGTGACTGATTATATAGCTGAATAATTTTAGCTCGTGGTAAATTTAACAATTTCATTAATTGCATAGCGCTCAGGGCTTTTGGCTGTGATATTATAACGCCTCTTTTTGCCCCGAGCCGGGTGCTTTAGCTAATTTAGGTAAGATAGAATGAACGTAGTTCAAGGTAATATCGAAGCGAAAAATGCCAAAGTGGCGATCGTGATCTCGCGATTCAATAGCTTTTTAGTTGAAAGTCTGCTTGATGGTGCAATAGACACATTAAAGCGTTTTGGCCAGGTTAGTGACGACAACATTACTGTTGTTCGCGTCCCTGGTGCAGTTGAATTACCCCTTGCCGCAAAGCGTGTTGCAGCAAGTGGCAAGTTTGACGGTATCATTGCATTAGGTGCTGTCATTCGTGGCGGAACACCTCATTTTGAATTTGTTGCTGGTGAATGTAATAAAGGTCTTGCACAAGTTGCATTAGAGTATGATCTTCCTGTTTCATTTGGTGTATTAACCACAGATACCATTGAGCAAGCTATTGAGCGCTCAGGTACTAAAGCAGGCAATAAAGGTGGCGAAGCAGCCCTTAGTTTGCTTGAAATGGTTAATGTACTGCAACAACTAGAACAACAGCTGTAATAGTAGGAAAAGTATGAAACCTTCAGAGCGCCGTAAGGCCCGCCGTTTAGCCGTTCAAGCCATTTATTCATGGCAGTTAAGTAAAAACAAAGTTGCTGACGTAGAACATGAGTTTTTAACTGAACAGAACACTGACGGTGTTGATGTCGCTTATTTTCGTGAGTTGTTAACTGGTGTAGCATCAAAAACATCGCAAATTGATGAGCTATTAAAGCCGCATCTTGATCGTAATTTTGAAGAAGTGTCACCAGTAGAAAAAGCCATTGTGCGTCTGGCAACTTACGAGTTGACCTTCCGTAAAGATGTGCCGTTTAAAGTGGCGATTAACGAAGGTATCGAGTTAGCGAAAGCGTTTGGTGCTGAAGATAGTCACAAATTTGTTAACGGCTTGCTTGATAAGTTAGTGAAGCATAAGTAACACCAGAACGGTATCTTCGGATACCGTTTTCATTTGTTGTTAATGGTTTCAAAATTAAGGTGGACGGTTTACCGTACCAGACTGAATGTGAAAGAATTCCAACTCATTGAACATTACTTCCGCAATAAAGGCCAAAAAAGGCGCGATGTTGAATTAAGCATCGGCGATGACTGTGCGTTAGTGAATCCTGCAGACAATAAATCCATTGCGATTTCTTGTGATACTCTCGTTGAGGGAGTTCATTTTTTAGCCGACATCCCCGCCCATGCTTTAGGGTACAAATCGTTAGCGGTTAATCTTTCTGATCTTGCTGCTATGGGGGCGGAACCTGCTTGGTTTACCTTAGCTCTCACACTACCTAGCGTTGATCAACCCTGGTTAGCCAGCTTTAGTGAAGGCTTATTTGAGATTGCCGAATACTACGGTATAGCCTTAATCGGCGGCGATACCACTCGGGGACCGCGCAGTATCAGTATCACCATTAATGGCCAAGTGATAAAAGGCACTGCGTTGACTCGTGCTGGTGCCAAAAATGGCGATTGGATATATGTCACTGGTACTTTAGGTGACTCAGCCTTAGGTCTTGATATTCTCAGAGGTGCCCAAAGCGTCAATACTGAAGATAAAGAATACCTGATTAATCGACATTATTACCCCACACCCCGAGTCTTGGCTGGTCAAGCACTGCGAACGCTTGCAACAAGTGCTATTGATTTATCTGATGGCTTAATATCCGATATTGGTCATGTGTTAACTGCATCGAAAGTGGGAGCGACAATCGATGTAAATAAAATTCCGTTATCAAAATCAATCAAAGCCAACCTCAGCCGTGAAGATGCTTTAAGTTATGCATTAACTGGCGGGGAAGATTATGAGCTGTTATTTACTGTACCTGAGTCACAGCGTGGTGCAATCAATACTGCTTTGATCCATGCTGGGGTGAAATTCGTTAAAATTGGTCAAATCTGTGCTGGTGATAAATTAAAATTAGTCGATGATGGCCAGGAATTTAACCTCATTTCACGTGGCTTTGTACATTTCTAATGTGAATATTATGAGACTATTAACCCAAGATAAATTTGTTAAAAAGCTGTCATTAGCACATCCAATACACTTTTTGGCACTAGGCTTTGGCAGTGGTAAAGCAGCAAAAGCGCCGGGTACCTTTGGTACTTTAGCTGCGATACCTTTAGTGCTTTTGATGCAACAATTAAGCTTAACCCATTACCTCATCATTACCTGTATTAGCATGCTTGCTGGATTCTATATTTGTGGAAAAGCTGCTAAGGACATGGGGGTGCACGATCATGGTGCTATTGTATGGGATGAAGTTGTTGGATTGATGATTACCATGATTGCAGCGCCTTTAGGTTTTATGTGGTTAGCACTTGGTTTTGTACTATTTCGCTTTTTCGACATTGTTAAACCATGGCCTATCCGGTGGCTCGATGCCAAAGTGCATGGTGGTTTTGGGATAATGATTGATGACGTATTAGCGGGTGTATTTTCGTTAATCGGGGTGCAACTTGCGGTTTATTATTTATAAGTAACCTGAATTTTGGATAACAAACGACTATCAAAAAGTCCTTTGTTTTCCTCACTGAGTTGATAGGCTTGTTATCGATGCATTCAGTAGCAAGATGCTGAATCTTGTTAAAATAATAAGTTTAGCGCGCGAGGTGGCAAAATAAGTTCATTTTTATTACCTTCTCATCTTTATCTCGATTTCGGGTTAAGCACTTTATATAAAGATTTATAAAACAAAAAAGAGCCCATTTGTGCTCTTTTTCGCTAACGGCATTTAATAAAATCAGTCGAAGTGAATTTTTAAGATGATGTTCCGGTAAGTAGATTAGTGCGCAATTGCTCTAACTCTGTATTGATATTAGTTAATCGTTGCTTATAATCTGTTTCATAAACTGTGCAGTTAAATAATTTACCAATCGGGTTGTAGCGTGACATCCATAATTGCTTTATATAATTGTCAAGAGAGCAGTAATCAGGCTTTATGACCGTGTGAGCAGAGCTCGTTGAAACCGGTTCCTTTACTAAGCTTACAATATACTCAGCCATAAGGTTGTCACTGTCTGTGGGCTTATACAAAGCATCTGCTAGCCATTTTTCATAAAAGGCGACTTCATCAGACTGCACTTCAATTAGCATTTGTTCTCTGACATTATGAGCAAACTGCCATTCACCAGAAAATACTCTCTCAAAATCGTTGTTAGTTAATTCGAATGGTGTTTGCCAAGTGGTGACTTTATTTACAAACGCGCTATCGAGTGTCTTAGCTACAGTGCTGGCAAAGTTAAGTTGAGATTTGATGACGCTAACGGCAATCATATGGTTGACTATAGAGCGAGATGAGTGATAAACCATATTCCAGAATTGAGCATCTGTAGTTAAAAATGTTAACAAGGCCTCATTGGCATTAAGTTTAGTGGCCCCGTCAAAGTTGATTAAAACGCTAAGTTCACTGATTGCTCGTAAGTTAAGTAGTGGTAACCATTTAAATAGACTCTCAGGTGTTAAATACTGAATATCTTCTTGCCAATAAGGCATTTCAATCAGCTTGTTATAATGGGTGATATTGGCTTTATGTGCCTTAATTGTTTGTAAAATACTATCGTTATTTTTTTCAATAAATTCATTACAGCTTACTACATCTGTTTGATAACACGATTTTTTGTAATCGCTTAATAGTTGATTTTCTTCATCATTGAAACTTAATGTCGTGGCCATTTCTTTAGCCGTTACATCCTCAATAGTGCCGCTAAAAGCTTGCAAATATACAAAACCATTTTGAGCAGGGTCAATCGATTGTTGTTTTAACCAAGTTTCAACTAAAAGCGTGTTAGGTGACTTTGTTCTGTCTGTAGCGTTAATGGCCACTAAACAGACAACAATAAATACTAATAAGCTGCAAATTAGTCCGACAACAACACCCAAGCCCTTTATTACTTTGATCATTATGATTTATCCGTAAATCCATGTTAACTTTACGTTAACATATTGATTTGCTTTTTATAAGTGCGTAACGATTATTGCAATAGTTCACGGGCGTTAGCTAAGGTGTTTTCGGTTATGACATCGCCACCCAATAAACGTGCAAGTTCATTCACCCGTTGCTCTTTATCCAAGGCCTGCATGGTCGTTTCTGTGTTGCCACCTTTATTAAATTTATTCACAAACATGTGCTGATGACCATTACCCGCAACTTGCGGCAAATGGGTGACGCATAACACTTGGGTCGACTCGCCAAGACTGCGTAACATGCGTCCGACGACAGAGGCTGTTGGACCTGAAATACCCACATCAACTTCATCAAATATTAATGTTGGAGTGGCAACTTTTTTCGCCGTGATCACTTGAATCCCCAATCCAATGCGCGATAGCTCACCGCCAGAGGCGACTTTTGAGATCGGTTGCAATGGTTGTCCTGGGTTAGTGGTCACCATAAACTCAATGTTATCGCAGCCATTAACTGAAATGTTGTGCGGATTATGATTAATCTGAATGGTAAACTTACCCTTAGGCATGTTGAGTTCATGAATAGATTGAGTGACTAACTTATCTAATTCCTTGGCATAACGGCTGCGGCTTTGGCTGAGTTTTTGTGCATTGGTTAGATAAGCATTTCTGGTGTCTGCAAGTTGTTGTCTTATTTCATCTAATTTAGTTTCATCGTCAGCAAGTTCGGCTAATTCACTCATAAGCGCTTGATGATGTAGCGCTAGCTTGTCAGCACTCACATGATGCTTGCGCGCCAATTGCATTGCCATTGATAGGCGTTTTTCTAAATAGGCGAAATGTTCAGGATCAAGCTCTAAACTACTTAAATAACTCTCAATTTCGCTAGCGCTTTCTTGTACTTGAATTAATGCATCATTGATCATAGTGCTAATCGGGCTAAGTGATTCATCGTAGCCTTGAAGCGTATCAGCAATAGTGGCCACTTTATTGAGTAGTGATTCGATATTAGCATCATCATTTTCGGTCAATAAATGCAAGCCCGCTTGGCAACGTTCAATTAGATCTGTGCCATTGGCTAAGCGTTTGTGTTCTTGTTCTATTTCATCAAACTCATCTAAGCCTAAGTTGAATTCATTAAGCTCTTCAACTTGATATTGGAGTAACTGTTGACGAGAAATACGCTCATGCTGAGCTTGCTCGAGATCCTTCAGCTCGTTTTCAACTTGCTTGCAGCGTTGGTAGCTGGCACTGACACTATCGAGTAGTAGTTTGTGATTAGCATAGTTGTCGAGTAGGTTTAATTGATGTTCGCTTTTGAGCATAGCGTGATGAGCATGCTGGCCGTGAATACCAATCAATAACTGGCCGATGGCTTTTAATTGCGTCACAGGAACTGGATTACCATTAATGTAGGCTCTTGAGCGGCCATCACTGCTAATGGTTCGACGCAATATGCATTCATCTTCAGCATCAAGATCGCTATCTTCAAGCCAACGTTTAGCTAAAGGCACATCGACAAGGGTAAACCTTGCACTCACTTCGGTTTTGCTGGCGCCAGGTCTGACAGTATTGGCATCACTACGATTACCAAGACATAACCCAAGTGCATCGATTGCAATCGATTTACCTGCACCAGTTTCGCCGGTGATGCTTGTCATACCGGCTTTAAAATCGAGTTCTAAAAAACGCACGATAGCAAAATTATTGATGCTGAGTTGGCAAAGCATAATGAATTCCTGTCAATAAACGACCAAACCACTGTATTGATAAACAGTATATACTGATTTTATATACAGTAAAGTGGTTGAGGTAAAATTATTATTGACTATTTTATCGTCGAGAGTCGGTTGAACATTAAGCAATGGATTTTAAAAGTGTTTCTATTATAGGCAAACTGATAAAGGTGATTAATGTGCCATATAAAATCCCTTGAGCACTTCCATTGGCATTAATTTGGTATCGTTCAGCCAACAGATATACGCTTGCTGCCGTTGGTAAGGCTGCTAAAAGTACTCCCATAATCAGTAGTTGATGCTCTACGCCAAAGAATTTGAGTAATCCAAAGGCAATCAAGGGCTGAACAAATAACTTGAGTAAGTTAATGAAACTGAGTTCTATTATAAGTCCGAGACTGAACATTTTTGCGAACGATTGATGTCGTAACGCTTTAGCAAGTACCATTCCGATGGCAAATAGTGCACAAGGGCTTGAGGTATTGCCTATTTGATGCAGTACTAATGCCAGACTCTCTGGTAAGGTAATATGCAATGCCGATAGGCTGATACCAATGACGCTGCCCAGTACAATCGGATTTTTGCATAGTGCATTCGCCATGATGACGATGGCATGATCAGTTGATTTTTTGTCACGGCTGGCCAGTTCAATAGAGACCAAGGCAAAGGCAAACATAAACACCGACAGTAAGCTGGCAATGGCAGCGGCAACTAAGGCGATCTTGTTACCTGGGAATAACAAGCTCAGTAATGGAATACCAATAAATGCAGTATTGCCAAAGGTGGCATTTAAGGCGCGCATTGCCGCAACGGCTTGCTGCTTAGGTTTGCGCCACAATGACACAGCAATCACCAATGCATAGGTAATGATCATCGCCAAACTAAAGCCACCAATAAAGCCCCATTGAATAATGTCTTCAATGCGTGTTTCAGCTAATACAATCAGTAAAATTGCCGGAAAGGCAATGTAGTAGACAAATTGATTGAGGATCAGATCGGTGTCGGCTGGCAAAAATCTCAATTTTTGTACAATACTGCCAAGCAGCATAATGATAAATACAGCGATTAGCGGGGTAAGAATACTGGACATCCCACGCAATTCCTTAACAAAATGACAATATGGTCACTTTACTGCGTTTTGCTAGGAGGATGCAATTAGGCTAAAGTTAAACGAGTGTTTATTTTTTACTTTTGGCTCAAACTGACCTGTAATACTTTTGCTGATGACAATATTTCAAGTTCAGTAAAAATGCACTTACTGCATTCAACCCAAAGAAAGAGCCTATTTGCACCAGATAACTAACGATTAAGGTACAATTATCGGTTTTTTATCAGGCTGGATAAAAATGAAACTGTGATAAAAAATTTCATGGCGTGACACTCAATAAAAAGCCTGAATAACATCAGGCTTGGTTGTTTATTGGCAGTATCGGAGTCAGCCCCTATAGACTAATGCCAATATTAGACACACCGGCTTCGATAATCTCTTTACGTAAACCTTTAACCAGTTCGCTGGTGATTTCTGGGTTAGCTTCGATAATGTCGAGTAACATGCCTTGTAGTTCTTTTTCTTCTTCCATTACTGGGTGCGAAAATACAAATTCATCAAGTTCTTCATCCATTAATGATTCATCACTAATTGCTTCAATGTAATTTGCTACAGTGCTTGATGATAACTTACTAATATTAGTAATATCTTCTTCAATTTTCCCGTCTATAGCACCCATTAGCGTTGCAATGGCTACTGCTGCATCCATGGCAGGGTAAGCACCATAGGCTTCAAATTCACTAGGATCTGGGGTATTTTCATCAAGGCGTTGCAAATGCACGTCAATATTGAACTTAAGTTTTTTGTCATACTGGCTTTGCCACAGTAACTCTAAGGCTGTACTGAGCACCTGCGGTTGGCCAAATTCACACACTTCAGAAAATAATTGGTAGTTAGGCAACATTCGTTGGCACAATGCTAAAGCAAAAAGCTGCTTCTGAGGTAACGATAACGCTTTTAGGCGTTTGAAAAAACCGGATTTACTGGTCATGGGGTATATCCACTGATAGCTGGTTTATGACTTGATTTGCTGCTGATTCTACCTTAGTTAACTCATCAAGTAACTCTAGTATTTCAGGTTCTAAGTCATCAATGGCAATTTTATGCTTTAATGCTGACTCAATATCCCGGCACAGTTTTTGTGTAGTAGGTACACCGCAATAACATGTTGCGCCATGCAGTTTATGCACCGCTTGCACAAGTACCTCGGCATTTTTTGCAATTAATGCCTCATTAATCGTTGCGGTGGTTTCAGGTAATGAGTTAACTAGCATCTTTAACATGTCTAATGCTAAATCTGTTTTTTGATTGGCCTGGGTTAAACATAAATCCCAATTGAGCACATGAGTATCAAAATGGGTGAATTTCGGTTTAATTATCCATCGACTGATAACGCTTTTTAGTGACAGTTCATCAATAGGTTTTGGAAGGAAACCATCCATACCACTGGCTAATATGTTCTCACGTTCTTCTGCAATAGCATGTGCAGTAACGGCAATAATCGGCGTATTTCGATTGAGAGATCCTGAACGAATTTGTTTGGTTGCGGTAATGCCATCTGTGCCTGGCATTTGAATATCCATAAAGATTAAGTCAAACACTTGTGTGTTTGCTTGTTTTATCGCATCCGCGCCGTTATTGACTGTGACCACATTATCGACCAACTCTTTGAGTAAGGTATCAATTAGCTTTAGGTTAGCCATATTGTCGTCAACGGCTAATACGGATGCATTTTGGCGTTTGCTAATCTCATGGTTTATTTGTTCAGGTAAAGCCACTAAGGTTGACGGCATTGGAGGATAGATTAAATGATGTGCTAGGGTAAAATCGCTAACCGGAGTGTTGAGCAATACATCTGCATTGACTTTTAGTACATTGATTATCATGTCTTGGTCTAGACAGTCATGCAATAAAATAAGGCAATCAGTATGCTGTCTGGCTTGTTGTAACAAATGAATAAAGGCTGCGTTGTCTGCAAACCCATGACAGCTAATGATGATGTAATCAAACTTGCTGTTTTTACTTTGTAAAACCGATGTTAGGTTTTCGGGATTGGCAACACTAGTGATAATTAATTGCCATGACACTAAGCGGCGGTTAAGTGTGTCGCGAGTTAATTCTCGTGGTTCATACAATAATACTGATTTATGTTGCAATACATCCACTGGCAGCACTTCACCAATTTCAAATTGACTGATCCCCAGTGGTAAAATAAACCAAAAGTTTGAGCCTTTATCGGGCGCAGAGGTAAAGCCTATTTGGCCGCCCATTTGGTTAATTAAGCGTTTGGTAATGACTAAACCTAATCCAGTGCCACCAAAGCGGCGAGAAATCGATGAGTCTGCCTGGCCAAATGCCTGAAATAGATACTCTTGCTGACTTTCATCAATGCCAATACCGGTATCAATAACTTCGCAGCGTAAGGTAATATTATCGTCGTCCTGACCCACTAAGTGGATTTTGAGTATCACACTGCCTTTGTCGGTAAATTTGATGGCGTTACCGACTAAGTTGGTAATAATTTGACTCACTCTCATGGCATCACCACTGACGCTTTCAGGAACATTGGCATCGATATCAATGACTAATTCTAGGCCTTTTTCTTGAGCACTTCCGGCAATAATGGTCAAGGTTTCGGTAAGGGTTTCACGCAATGCAAATGGCATTTTCTCTAATACCATTTTGCCGGCTTCTAGTTTTGAGAAGTCGAGAATGTCATTGATAATCCCTAATAAATTACTGGCACTTCGTTCAATAGTTTTAATGTAGTCGAGCTGGCTGGTATGCAGTGGCGTTTTTAACAGCTGTCTTGCAAAACCTATGACACCATTAAGTGGGGTACGAAGCTCATGCGACATGTTAGCTAAAAATTCTGATTTTATCCGGCTTGCTTCAAGCGCTCGTTTCTTAGCTATATCGAGTTCTACGTTCTGAATTTCAATTTGTTCAAGTGTTTCGCGTAAATCTGAGGTTGCTTGATCAATGTTTTGCTGCATTTCATCGTGGTATTCAGACAATGATCCTGCCATTGCATTGATACCCCGTTTAAGCAGATCGAGCTCGCCAATCAGATTTCCTTCAAGGCGAGTATCGAGTTTACCTTCACGGATTTTGGCAACAACTCGCACCATTTCGGTAATGGGGTAGTTAACGTATTTGACTAAACGGAAAGTGAAAAATAAGTTAAACTGTACGCCAATCAACACGATAATAAATGCGGCTATTGCTGCTCTATGCTGTTCAAGCAGAGCGTTTTCTTTGTTTAATAATACCGAAATATAGCCGAGTATTTTTTCTTGTTGGTTGTTGTAAATCGGCGCAATCATGCCATTGTTTGCCGAGGCATTATCGGTATTAGTGTCATTCTGGCGATTGATGTTGGTAACCGGTTTTAGTTCTAAGCCAGTATGAGATATTATTGGCACTCGAATGACTAAGGTATCGCCAATGGTTTCATGCTCTGTTCCAACCAAGTTAGCCAAAGGTTGCTTATAACGCATGGTTTCAAAATCTTTATGATAGTGCGATGTCACAAAGAGTTGGTTTTTGGCATCAAAAACAGCGATGGAGAGGATTAGGGATGCATTGTTTATCTGTGAAGCGGCGAGTAAAAGTTTAGTTGATTCACGGTCTTGATTAATAATGCCAAATTCACTGGCAATCGCTAACGGTTCGACAATGTTACTGCCTTTTTCAATTAAGGTTTGTTCCAATTCATAAAAGCGGTTTATCGTGAAATAACTTCCAAGTAGAATACCCACGACAATAGTGGGTGCTAACGCAAGTACCAGAACCCAAGAGCGTAGGCTGTATTTGGTCATATTGTTGGCACTTTTCATGTTTGTTAGGTATGTCCCTGTTACTTAATCGCGATTATTGCGTCTAGATTGCCAGAGATGGCGCACTCTTGACTAGTTTTTTATTCAATACCTGAGGCCGAAATGGCACAATTTTTCCAAGCTAAACCGAACAAATCTAAGCAATTATCAACAAAACTAAGCCTCAGTGTGACTCAACTTGACCATTTAGGTGCAGGTATAGCACAGCATCAAGGCAAAGTGGTGTTTATTCCTGGTGTGTTGCCTGGCGAAACGGCAACAGTGCAATTTGTGGAACAAAAGAAAAGCTACTCTAAAGCTAAGTTAATTGCGATTGAGCTTGCATCTGCACATCGAGTCAAACCTCATTGTCCGCATTATTATGAATGTGGCGGCTGTGATTTACAGCACATGGACACACAAGCTCAGCGCGAACATAAACAAACGACCTTAGTCGACCTTATGAGTAAATCATCGACTGCTTCAGCGATTGAGGCCGATGTTGTCGTTGATCCTATCGTTGGTGACGGTTGGCATTACCGTCGACGCGCCAGACTGGCAACATTATTTGATAAAAACACTCGTCGGCTGCAGCTGGGGTTTCGCGCAGCCAATAGCAATAAAATTGTTTCTATTCAGCAGTGTCCGGTATTAGCAGAGTCTTTATCGGCACTAATTACGCCATTTGCGGTTAATTTAAATCAACTCAAAGCGCGGTCAAGTTTGGGGCACGTTGAACTCACTCAAGCGGATAACGGTAATTTTGCAGTATTAAGAGTGACGAAAGTGTTACCCGCGTCAGATATTCGTTGGTTAACGGGTTTTGCTGAGAAACATCAAGTTAACTTATTATTGCAAGATGATGCCGGTCAATTGACCCAATTATATCCCTTGTTACAAACTCATGATGCGGTGACGTTACCTTATTACCATCTTGCGCAGGAGTCGGTGCGTTGTTCGTTTACCCCGGGTAATTTTGTGCAAGTTAACGGCGCGATTAATCAGAGCATGGTAGATCAAGCTATTGCGTGGTTAGACCCTCAGCCAGGCGAGCGCATTTTAGATTTGTTTTGTGGTGTGGGGAATTTCAGCTTACCTTTGGCATTGAAGGCTGCTGAGGTTGTCGCTGTTGAAGGTGTGCCTGAAATGGTACAACAAGCTAAACAAAATGCTATCGACAATAAACTGGATAACGTCACTTTTTATCATGCAGACTTAAGTGCTGATTTATCGACGCAACCCTGGCTGGGGAAAATTGATAAACTCTTACTTGATCCTGCCAGAGCCGGTGCCTTCGAAAGTTTACAATGGTTACAGAAAATGCAACCTAAAAAAGTGGTCTATGTTTCATGCAATCCGGCAAGTTTAGCTCGCGACAGTAGTGTATTATTAGCTAATGGTTATCGTATTGCTAAAGTCGGATTAGTGGATATGTTTCCACAAACACATCATATTGAAGCCATGGTATTATTTGAATTAGATAAATAAACAGGCCGTTTTAGCGATATCGGAACTTAGGTATGCTAAAAATTTGTTCAACTAAACGCGATTAAATTGACAAACGTATGTAGAGCTTCAAGATAGGTCGTTTAGTTATTGTTAGCGCCATACAAACACAGTTTTACATGTGGCAATATGGTTGAATGTCTGTCAGTCGGTCATGCGGCTAAGGAAGGGTTCATGGTATCTGTTCGCGAAGCACATTTTAACACGCAAGCATTCCAATTAGATGAGTGGGTCGCTCGATATCTCGACGACAAAGATGATGCTCAGAAATTATTATTATTGATCCAGCAAGTTGAGGCCTTACCGGTTAAAAACAAGCTGGCTCATACAGAGTTGCTTGCGCGCGCTCGCGAAATGATTGAGATTTTAGCGCCGCTGAATATGGACATCGAAACCCTCCAAGCTGCGGTGTTATTTCTGCTACTCGATGCAGGTGTGCTCAATGAAGAGCAAATTGTAGAGCAATACGGTGAAAATCTTGCAAAACTTGTTGCCAGTGTTGTCACCATGAATGCTATCGGCGCGTTAAAAGTCAGTCAAAACTCCCGTGATGCAGAACCGCAAATCGATAACATCCGCAAAATGCTATTGGCTATGGTTGAAGACGTGCGCGCTGTGGTCATCAAATTGGCTGAGCGTGTATGTTTGCTTCGTGCGGTTAAAAACGCCGATGAAGAAACTCGAGTATTGTTAGCCCGCGAAATTGCCGATATTTATGCACCATTAGCTAATCGTTTAGGTATTGGTCAGCTCAAGTGGGAGCTGGAAGATATATCTTTTCGCTATTTGCATCCAACGGTTTACAAAGACATTGCCAAACAATTAGATGGTAAACGCCTTGATCGTGAAGTGTTTATCGACAAATTTGTGACTCAATTACAACAACGCTTAGACAGTGATGATATTCGCGCCAAAGTGTACGGTCGTCCTAAGCATATCTACAGTATTTGGCGCAAAATGAAGGGCAAAGATCTCAAGTTTGATGAGCTTTTTGACGTTCGTGCCGTACGTATCGTCACTGAAAGATTACAAGATTGCTATGGCGCATTAGGGGTTGTGCATGATCTTTGGCACCATATTCCTCGTGAGTTTGATGATTATGTCGCCAATCCAAAACCGAATGGATATCAATCGATTCATACTGTAGTTGTAGGCCCAGAAGGCAAAACAGTAGAAATTCAAATTCGTACCGAAGCAATGCATCAAGATTCCGAGCTTGGGGTCGCTGCGCATTGGAAATACAAAGAAGGTGCCAGTAACAGTAAGCAAACGGGTTACGAAGAAAAAATTAACTGGTTGCGTAAAATTCTGCAGTGGCAAGAAGATGTCGCCGAAAGCGGTAATTTAGTTGATGAAGTCCGCAGCCAAGTATTTGAAGATCGAGTTTATGTATTTACCCCAAGTGGTGAAGTGGTTGACTTACCTTTAGGCTCAACCGTGCTCGATTTTGCTTACTATATTCACTCGCAGGTGGGGCATAAATGTATCGGCGCTAAGGTTGATGGCCGCATAGTTCCCTTCACTTACCAAGTGGAAACGGGCGAGCGGATTGAGATTATCACTTCAAAAACGCCTAACCCCAAACGTGATTGGCTGAATCTTAATTTAGGCTATATCAAGTCGTCACGTTCACGCTCAAAAATTCAACACTGGTTTAAGCAACAAGATCGCGACAAAAATATTGCTGCGGGTAAGGAGATGCTTGAATCTGAATTGGCCCGCGTTGGCTTAAAAATCAAAGATGCCGCGGTGGCGGTAGAACGTTTTAATTTAAATTCAATGGATGACATGTTGGCAGCCATCGGTGGCGGCGATTTGCGCTTAAACCAAGTGGTTAATTTCACTGACACCAAAATTCGTAAGGTCGCTGACACAGACGAAAATTTACTTGAAGACATCATCAAGAAAGCGTCACATAAACCTAAAAAATCGAGCAAAGGCCAAGTTGAAGTTAATGGTGTGGGTAATTTAATGAGTCATATCGCTCGTTGTTGCCAACCGGTACCTGGTGATGAGATTTTTGGATACATCACTATGGGGCGGGGAATTTCAGTGCACCGCAGCGATTGCGAGCAAGTCAAAGAGTTAATGCGTGCTCATCCTGAACGTAGCGTCGATGTGATTTGGGGCGAGAACTACTCTGGTGGTTATCGAATTCGCGTTAGGGTGCTATCACATGACCGTAGTGGTTTGTTACGTGACTTAACCACAGTACTGGCTGCTGAAAAGTCTAACGTGATGGCCATGAGTTCATCATCAGACGTGAAAACTCAAACCGCAACGGTAGAAGTTGAACTTGAGTTGTACAACTTAGACGGTTTATCACGGATCCTCGCCAAGTTATCCCAAGTTGATGGCGTGATTGAGTCGCGCAGACTTTAGTTAACAGAGGTTAATTCGCAGATAATCAAGACACAGATAATCAAGACACAGATAATCACACTATCGCGATCAAGGCACCTCTAACGAAGGTGCCTTTTTACTTATTCAAAGAGGACACTATCGTGGCAGATATTCAATCGTTATTGACCATTATGCAGCAATTGCGCGACCCTAAATCAGGATGTCCGTGGGATCTTGCCCAAGACTTTACAACTATAGTGCCTTTTACTTTAGAAGAAGCTTATGAGGTGGTGGATACTATTGAGCGCAAAGCATGGCAGGAATTACCTGATGAACTGGGTGATTTATTATTTCAGGTGGTGTTTTATTGTCAATTAGGCCAAGAGCAAGGCATGTTTAACTTTGCCACAGTGATTGAGCGTATTAGTGATAAGTTGGTTCGTCGTCATCCCCATGTGTTTGCCCAACCAGAAACCCAAGCACCTGCGGCAATCACCAATACCGATGATTTAAGCCAAGCCTGGGATAAATTAAAAGCCTCAGAACGTCAGCAAAAGCAACTGCATTCCGCTTTAGATGATATTCCTCACGCATTACCGGCACTCAGTCGAGCACGAAAAATACAACATCGAGTGGCAAAAGTGGGGTTCGATTGGGCCGAGCTTGAGCCTGTGGTGGCTAAAATACATGAAGAAATCGATGAAGTACTGGTAGAAGTTAATCAACGACATCAAGATCCTGATTTTTATCAACCGAGAATTGTCGATGAAATGGGCGATTTATTGTTTGCAGTGGTCAATCTTGCGCGCCACTTAAAGGTTGATCCCGAGCAAGCATTGCGTCAAGCCAATCATAAATTTGAACGGCGATTCAGAGGGGTTGAACAATGTGTTGCCCTAAGTGGAAAACCAATAGAGCAACACAGCTTAGAGCAATTAGACCACTACTGGAATCGTGTAAAACAACACGAAAACATAAATTAAGCTAAAATTAGCGCGTTTAAGTTTGTCGAAACGAGGTGGCTTTGCTATAATATCGCCCCGTCCTAGTGCTTTCTTACAAGCACGTTTATTCCAACACAATTTCTCAGGTTCAGCATGACTACAAGGTATATCTTCGTTACTGGTGGCGTTGTTTCATCACTAGGTAAAGGCATTGCAGCGGCTTCGCTCGCAGCAATTTTAGAGGCGCGTGGCCTCAATGTAACCATTATGAAACTTGACCCCTATATTAACGTCGATCCGGGTACCATGAGCCCGACTCAGCACGGTGAAGTATTCGTGACTGAAGATGGCGCTGAAACCGATCTTGACTTAGGTCATTACGAGCGTTTTATTCGCACTAAAATGAATCGTCGTAATAACTTTACCACTGGGCGTATTTACGAAGAAGTGATTAGTAAAGAACGCCGTGGTGATTATTTAGGCGCAACCATTCAGGTTATTCCTCACATTACTAACGCGATTAAAGAAAAAGTGTTAGCCGGTGGAGAAGGCCATGATGTGGCTATTGTGGAAATCGGTGGCACGGTAGGTGATATCGAATCATTACCTTTCCTTGAGTCTATTCGTCAATTAGGTGCAGAGCTAGGACGTGAACGCACTCTATTTATGCATTTAACCTTAGTGCCATTCTTAGGCGCTGCGGGTGAAATTAAAACTAAGCCTACGCAACACTCTGTTAAAGAGTTACGTTCTATTGGTATTGCTCCAGATGTGTTGGTTTGCCGTGGCGACCGTGCTATTCCTGCGAATGAAAAAGCAAAAATTTCGTTATTCTGTAACGTTGAAGAACGTGCAGTTATTTCGTTAAAAGACGTTGATAGCATCTATAAAATCCCAGCGCTATTGCGTTCACAAGGATTAGATGACTTGGTCATCAAACGTTTTAATTTAGAATGTAACGAAGCTGATTTGTCTGAGTGGGAAAATGTTATTTATCAAGAAGCCAATCCAAATGGTGAAGTGACTATTGGTATGGTTGGTAAATATATTGAATTACCTGACGCTTACAAGTCGGTTAACGAAGCCTTAAAACATGCAGGCTTGAAAAAACGCGTGACAGTGAACATTAAGTACATTGATTCACAAACCGTTGAAGCTAAAGGCGAAGAAGTATTACAAGGACTGGACGGTATTTTAGTCCCAGGCGGCTTTGGTGAACGTGGTGTTGAAGGTAAGATTTTTGCTGCCAAATTTGCCCGTGAAAACAACCTACCGTATTTTGGTATTTGTTTAGGTATGCAAGTGGCATTAATTGAATTTGCTCGTCATGTGGCAGGTTTAGAAGGCGCACATTCGACTGAATTTAACTCGCAAACACCTCATCCAGTAGTGGGATTAATTACCGAGTGGATTAACGAAGAAGGTGATGTTGAAACGCGCCATGAGTCTTCTGATTTAGGTGGCACTATGCGTTTAGGCGCTCAGTTATGTCATTTGAAACAAGGAACTAAAGCCGCTGAAGCCTACAAGGCTACAACTTGCGTTGAGCGTCATCGTCACCGTTACGAAGTCAACAACAACTATATTGAGCGTCTTGAAAAGGCCGGTTTAGTGTTTAGTGGTTTATCATCTGATCGTAAATTGATTGAGATGATCGAGCTACCAAATCATCCATGGTTTGTGGCAAGTCAATTCCATCCTGAATTCACTTCAACCCCACGCGACGGTCATGCATTATTTGAAGGGTTTATTGCCGCTTCTTATGCGTATCAAAAACGCGATATCGCTTAATGAACTAGCCGCTAATGCATGCATTAGCGGCTTTTTTATGCACGATACTTGCGTTAGATCAAATAATAGCCTCAATCTTTTATCACAGTAGTCAAAACTAAGTTGATGCAAAGTCTAATTCGATTTATCCTAAGTGATATTCGAATTTAAATTACAAAACTGAAAGTTATATACCAATAAGTCTGCTGTTTTTAGTGTTGTATGTATTTTTATTGGTATTAACTTTTTATTTCTTTTAATTTTTTAATTTACTTACACAAAGTACGAGGGAATTATGGCTAACATTATTAAAGTGATTGGTCGCGAGATTATGGATTCTCGTGGTAACCCAACGGTTGAAGCAGAAGTGCATTTAGAAGGCGGTTTTATCGGTATGGCTGCAGCGCCATCTGGCGCATCGACCGGTAGTCGCGAAGCTTTAGAACTTCGTGACGGCGACAAAGCGCGTTACCTAGGTAAAGGTGTTCTTAAGGCTGTTGCCGCTGTTAATGGCCCAATCGCAGAAGCGTTAAAAGGCAAAGATGCATTGGCTCAAGCTGAACTTGACCAAATCATGATTGACTTGGATGGAACAGAGAACAAAGCAAAATTTGGCGCGAACGCGATTTTAGCAGTGTCTCTTGCTGTTGCTAAAGCGGCTGCTGCGGCTAAACATGTACCTTTATATGCTCACATTGCTGACTTAA
Source organism: Shewanella vesiculosa (assembly GCF_009994065.1). NCBI lineage: Bacteria > Pseudomonadati > Pseudomonadota > Gammaproteobacteria > Alteromonadales > Shewanellaceae > Shewanella > Shewanella vesiculosa. Next base: position 146,749 of record NZ_JAACSD010000012.1, on the reverse strand, counting down.
ACGGTACTCCAGGTGTTTACTCTATGCCTCTTCCAATGATGAACATCATCAATGGTGGCGAGCATGCTGATAACAGCGTTGATATCCAAGAGTTTATGATCCAGCCTGTTGGCGCTAAGACGTTCCGTGAAGGCTTACGTATGGGCGCAGAAGTATTCCACAGCCTAGCTAAAGTATTAAAAGCTGACGGTCACTCAACTGCTGTTGGTGATGAAGGTGGGTTTGCACCTAACCTAGCCTCTAACGAAGCGGCTCTAGCGGCAATTAAAGTTGCTGTTGCCAACGCCGGATATGAGTTAGGCAAAGACATCACCTTAGCGATGGATTGTGCTGCATCTGAGTTTTACGACAAAGAAGCAAACATCTACGATCTTAAAGGTGAAGGTAAGAAATTTACTTCTGAAGAATTTAACTTCTTCTTACAAGGTTTGACGCAACGTTACCCAATCGTTTCTATCGAAGACGGTCTTGATGAGTCTGACTGGGATGGTTTTGCTCACCAAACTAAACTAATGGGCGATAACATCCAATTAGTCGGTGATGATCTATTCGTAACCAATACCAAAATTCTTAAGCGTGGTATCGATAATGGTATTGCTAACTCTATCCTGATTAAATTCAACCAAATCGGTACATTAACTGAAACTTTGGCTGCAATTAAAATGGCTAAAGATGCAGGCTTTACGGTTGTTATCTCTCACCGTAGCGGCGAGACAGAAGATTCAACGATTGCTGATTTAGCTGTTGGTACCGCGGCAGGTCAAATCAAAACCGGTTCACTAAGCCGTAGTGACCGTGTTGCTAAATACAACCAATTGCTGCGTATTGAAGAAGCTTTAGGTTCAAAAGCACCGTATAACGGTCTTAAAGAAGTCAAAGGCCAAGCATAATATTTTTGCTTTAGCTTAAAAAGGCCACCACTTGGTGGCCTTTTTTGTTGTACTATAACAGTCATATTTTCTAGGGGTTACTTCGACATAACTTAATATTATGAAACAACTAATATTTTTATTGATTTGTTTATTATCACTTTTACAGTACCGGCTTTGGCAGGGCGATAACAACTTTTCAGAATATGTCGTCTTGCAAACGCAAATCGCGGCGCAAGAACAAAGTAATGACAAGCTTGTTGCTCGAAATCAAATCCTTAAAGAAGAAATTATTGATTTAAAAAGTGGCACAGAAGCCATTGAAGAACGTGCCCGTAACGAGTTAGGTATGGTTAAAGAAGGCGAGACGTTTTATCGAGTTGTAGGCAGTGAGCTGCGTGAACGCAACCAATTTAATCGTTAACCTTATGTGGTACTGCAGGTATAACCCTCAATCATATTACTTTCAATCTTGGTACTGCTAATATGCGCAACAATCCTCGTTCTATTATTGCTATTGTGCCTGCTGCAGGTATTGGTAGCCGCATGGGTGCTGACAAACCTAAGCAATATTTAATGCTTGGTCAACAAAGTATTCTCGCTCATACATTAGATACATTATTCGCTCATCCTGAAATAGAACAAGTCATTGTTGCATTGCATCCACAAGATCATTATTTCAGCCAATTACCGCAATCTCAGCATCCTAAGTTAATCCAAGTTGTGGGTGGTGGAGAGCGTGCCGACTCAGTTTTAGCCGCATTAGACTATGTTTATAGTCATCATCCAGACGCGTGGGCGCTTGTCCATGATGCCGCCAGGCCTTGTGTTACCCTAACCGATATCAGTCGATTAATTGAGTCTGTAAACATTTATCCTCAAGGCGCTATTTTGGCGGCACCGGTTCGTGACACCATGAAGCGCAGTGATGCCAGTGGTCATATTGTTAATACTGTCGATCGCACCTTGTTATGGCATGCGCTCACCCCACAATTTTTCCCAGCATCAATTTTACGCCGCCATTTATCAGCAGCATTAGCGGCGCAGGCCCCTATTACAGATGAAGCCAGTGCTATGGAATGGGCTGGTGTTATGCCGGGGTTGGTCAGTGGTCGGGTGGATAATATTAAAGTGACTCATCCAGATGATTTACAATTGGCAGTTTTGTTTATGTCACAACAATAAATTTAACAGATTTAGCTCGAGTCGTTAATATCACCTGATAGTCAGTTAACGTAAGGTTTTGAAATGAATATTCGTATCGGTCATGGTTTTGATGTACACAAATTTGGCGGTGACAGCCCGCTTATTTTAGGCGGGGTGACGGTGCCTTATGAAAGTGGGCTGATAGCTCATTCTGATGGTGATGTCGTTCTGCATGCTATTAGCGATGCCATATTAGGTGCGATGGCATTAGGCGACATAGGTAAACATTTTCCTGATACCGATGCTAATTTTGCTGGTGCAGATAGCCGAGAGTTATTGAAACATTGCTATCAACTTGCACTGCAAAAGCAGTTTGTTTTAGGTAACCTCGATGTGACTATTATTGCGCAAGCACCTAAAATGGCGCCTCATATTGAAGCGATACGTCAGTGTTTAAGTGTCGATTTACAAACCGATATCGATAATATTAATGTAAAAGCGACGACCACCGAAAAACTTGGTTTTACTGGGCGTAAAGAAGGCATTGCCGTTGAAGCTGTTGTGTTGATGAAGAGCCAATAACCTAAAAATATATAGAGAGTTCTGTCACATGAAAGAATTACATTACCTATTTGGTAAACCAATAAGCCAAGCTGATTTACGTACCCATAACAGTGATTTTATTGTCCAAGAAATTTTGCCTTTTACGCCAACTGGCGAAGGTGAACATCATATGCTCCACGTGCGCAAAAATGGCATGAATACGGTTTATGTTGCTGAGATATTAGCTAAATTTGCTAAGGTTCATCCAAAAGAAGTGACTTATGCTGGCCAAAAAGACAAAAATGCCATTACTGAACAATGGTTCGGGATCCGCATTCCTGGTAAAGAAACACCAGAGTGGGCTCAGCTAAATGATGAAAAGCTAACGATTTTATCGAGTAGCCGTCATAGCAAAAAACTGCGTATAGGCGCATTACTTGGCAACCGGTTTGTGCTGACATTACGAAATATTACTGATGCTACCGATGTTGACATGCGTTTACAGCAGATTGCTAAACTGGGTGTGCCTAATTATTTTGGTGAACAACGTTTTGGCCATGATGGTAAAAACCTTATCTTAGGCCGACAAATGCTCAGTGGTGGTCGAAATATAAAAGATCGTCACAAACGCAGCATGTATTTATCGGCTGTGCGTTCCAATATATTTAACCAAGTGGTGTCATTTCGCCTCGCCAATCATCATATCGAGACATTAACAGGCGATTGTGTGATGTTAGCCGGCAGTAAAAGCTATTTTACTGTGGAAGCTTGGGATGACGTTCTGACAACTCGTTTAGCAGAAAAAGATATTCAACTTGCAGCACCATTGTGGGGCAGGGGAACACCATTAGCACAAGGTGATGCATTAGCAGTAGAAATGATGCCGTTAGCCGAATTTTCAGCTGATCTTCAGGGGCTCGAAGAAGCGGGTTTGACACAAGAAAGACGGCCCTTATTGCTTGAACCTCAAGGAATGAAATGGCAATTTGACGCCGATACGCTAACACTTGAATTTATATTACCAGCAGGGAGTTATGCTACATCAGTGCTTCGTGAACTGGTTGATTATCAAGATGTCCAAGAGTCACAGCGAAAAGTGATGGTTGCAGATCAACAAGCTAAAACAAATGAAGAGTGTTAATGAATGATTAATATTTTAGTCAGTAATGATGATGGTGTTAATGCACCCGGTATTATTGCGTTAAGCCAGGCACTGAGTGAGTTTGCGCAAGTATTAACGGTTGCACCTGATCGTAATTGCTCGGGAGCAAGTAACTCATTAACCTTGACTAATCCATTAAGAATTAATAACTTAGATAACGGCAGTATTTCTGTTAATGGCACACCCACAGACTGTGTCCATCTTGCGATTAGGCAGCTGTGTGATGTCGAGCCCGATATCGTGGTTTCTGGTATTAATGCCGGAGCGAATATGGGCGATGATACCTTATATTCTGGTACTGTTGCAGCAGCCATGGAAGGGCGTTTTTTAGGTTTACCCGCTATTGCTATATCACTGGCTGGTAAATCACTCGTTCACTATGATACCGCTGCAATTTATGCCGTGAAAATCGTAAAAGGTTTATTGTCTCACCCAATTAGCCGCGATCAAATTTTAAATGTTAATGTTCCTGATTTGCCTTTAACACAAATTAAAGGGATTAAAGTCACCCGTTTGGGGGCCAGGCATAAAGCTGAAGGTATGATAAAAACCCAAGATCCAGCGGGTAAAGATATATACTGGCTCGGGCCAGTTGGCAGTGAACAAGATGCGGGTGATGGAACTGATTTTGGTGCAGTCGCAGCAGGTTATGTTTCGATAACTCCGCTAACCGTTGACTTAACAGCATACAATCAACTTGATGGATTAGCCGATTGGATAATAAAAATATGACCCGGGTAGCGTCAACATCAGCACTTAATTTGGCCAAAAAGTTGGCGGAGGCAGGAATTAAAGATCCTGCAGTATTGCATGCTGTCGCGACTACACCACGAGAGATGTTTCTTGATGGTGCGCTAGCTCATAAAGCCTATGAAAATACCGCGTTACCTATAGGGCAGGGACAAACTATTTCACAGCCTTATATCGTTGCTAGAATGACAGAGCTGTTAATGCAGCACCAACCTCAAAAAGTGCTCGAAGTTGGTACAGGATCAGGATATCAAGCTGCCGTTTTAGCGTCATTAATTCCTGAGCTCTGTACTATTGAGCGAATAAAGGCATTGCAAATACAAGCTCGGCAACGTTTAAAGCGTCTCGATTTACATAATGTGTCATTTAAATACGGTGACGGTTGGCAAGGTTGGCCAAATCGCGGTCCATTTGATGGCATTATGGTGACTGCTGCTGCGGCAACAGTGCCTCAAGCCTTGCTTGAACAATTAGCTGAACATGGAGTCTTAATTATTCCTGTTGGAGAAGATATCCAACAATTACTCAAAATTACCCGTATTGGACAGTCATTCCAATCTGAGATTATCGAGGCGGTTAAATTTGTGCCGCTTGTTAACGGAGATTTGGCGTAGTCAATTCGACATAGTTGAGTTTTGGTTAGTGAACAAATGTTCGTTTGGAATAAGCTTGTTTTAGCTTAACAATCATGTATTTTTCTCTGTAAGGATTTTGTTTGATGAATACCGGTTGGCCAAACTTTATGGTCTTAGCAATTATGCTCACAGGATGCAGCTTTCAAGCAGATCGTCCTGCGCCGGTTGACAGTTTATCATCAAAAAATCATGGACCTCGTTACCACAAAGGGTCATTAAAAACCGATAAATATAAAGTACAGCAAGGCGACACCCTTTATTCAATCGCTTGGGGAGCTGGACGCCATTTTGCCGAAGTTGCTCGCTTGAACCATTTATCGGCTCCTTATACTATATATCCTGGCCAAATACTTCATTTAGCGGCCAAAAGTAATCGTCCAACGCCAACTGTTCGTACCCCTCAAACTCAGGTTGCTTCTGTTCAAACTCAAGCCATTAATAAGCCATATATTGCCAGTTCAATTGGTTCAAAATCAGAAACAATAAAGTCAGTAGTCACTTCAAAGCCAGGCACAGCAGCTGTTTCAAGCAGAACGAAAAAAGAGCTTGATCACAAAGTCAAGCCTGCGTATTCTGTAACAACTACCCAACAAACAATTAACCAAAATACAAGTGGTTCTGTCGCAAATTTACCACAACAAGTTCAATTATGGCATTGGCCAGTTAGAGGTCGGATAATCGGGTATTTTTCGGCTTCAGAACAAGGCAATCAAGGTATTAAGATTGCAGGTAATCGCGGTGATATTATTAAAGCCGCTGCAGATGGGAAAGTCGTGTATGCAGGTAATGCACTGCGCGGATATGGCAATTTAGTGATTATCAAACACAATGATGATTTTTTAAGTGCTTATGCGCATGCTGACACGATAGTGGTTAAGGAAAGGCAATATGTGACGGCAGGTCAAACAGTTGCAAAAATGGGCAGTACTGGGACTAATCAAGTTATGCTTCACTTTGAAGTGCGCTTTCATGGTAAGTCTGTCAACCCATTACGATATCTACCTAAACAGTAATTGTTTAGCAACATAAATAACGGAGGATAAGCGAGTGCAGTAGATTAAATAACATAAATTAGGTTTGGGAGAGCAATTATGAGCCGCAAAAATAATACTGCTTCAGCAGAATGTCTTGTCGATCTAGCTAAACAACCACCAGAAGTTGCAACCGATGATGCTAATTTGGTGCAACAACTCGATATTGAAGAAAAAGTCCAAGATGACTTACAGAAAAATTTAGACGCCACTCAATTATATTTAGGTGAAATAGGTTTTTCCCCGCTACTAACAGCAGAGGAAGAAGTATTTTTTTCACGTAAAGCCCTCAAAGGCTGCGAAAAATCTCGCAACCGCATGATAGAAAGTAATCTCCGTCTTGTCGTTAAAATTTCCAGAAGATATAACAACCGCGGATTAGCGTTGCTCGATCTTATTGAAGAAGGCAATTTAGGTTTAATTAGAGCGGTGGAAAAGTTCGACCCAGAGCGTGGTTTCCGTTTTTCTACTTACGCGACATGGTGGATCAGACAAACAATTGAACGGGCAATTATGAATCAAACCCGCACCATTCGCCTGCCTATCCATATAGTTAAAGAATTAAATGTTTACTTACGCACCGCAAGACAGCTGGCGCAAAAACTTGACCACGAACCGACTGCAGAAGAAATTGCAGAAAAGTTAGATGTGTCGACGGGTGATGTCAGTCGCATGTTGAAACTAAATGAACGAATTACTTCTGTCGACACACCACTGAGCGGCGATAATGAGAAGGCTTTATTAGATGTTATTGCTGATGACGATTCAGTAGGCCCGGATTATCGGGTGCAAAATGAAGACTTATCGAATTCGATAGTTGGATGGTTAAATGAGCTTAATACTAAACAACGTGAAGTACTGGCGAGACGCTTTGGTTTGCTTGGATATGAACCTTCAACGTTAGAGAATGTTGGTGCTGAAATTGGTTTAACACGTGAACGTGTGCGTCAAATTCAAGTGGAAGCGCTTAAACGTTTAAAAGATTTATTGGGCGCTCAAGGGCTTTCTGTTGAAGCATTATTCAGAGACTAATGGACAGTGAACGTTTACTGTCATAACTAAGTTACTGGTGATTAATTAATTTAACTTGAATCATTTGTGATAGCTAAATTTTGGATAACGTTAACTTAAGCTATTGTTGGTATGCGGGTAAAGCCTATATGAGAGATTACTTTTTGCTCATGTGTTTAGGTTTATCCCGACAATCAATACCAACGTGATTGATGTGATTGTGATTTATTGCTCACTATTCGATATGACAATTTAAGCTCAGTTCAGCAACTTGTTAGAAATACAATCCTATTGTCTATAGCCTATTTTATGCCTGTCTCACTCCCTCGGTACGTTTATCCTTTTGATGCAGTATATTGCTAACAGCTAATTAATAGTGGGTTTGCGTCAGTTAATCGTAAATATCAAATGGAAGTCTTTGCAGACTTCCACCGTTGTTATCGTCGCGAATAATCACTAGCACTATTTGTTAGCTCACGTTGTTTAAGCGCTTCAATTCATATAAATAATCTAATGCCTGTTTAGGGGTCAAATCATCAGGGTTAATTAGTGCTAACTTTTCCAATACTGCTGATGGCTCTGGCATTGGTGGTAATAAATTCATACTCACTTGAGCCTGATTATGTTGTGGGGAACTCATATCCCTATTTTCAAGTTGATGTAGCTTTTGTTTTGCCGCCTTAATGACCGCAGCGGGAACCCCGGCTAGCGCAGCGACTTGTAAGCCATAACTTTTACTTGCCGCACCTTCTTGCACTGAATGCATAAAGGCAATGGTGTCATCGTGTTCTATTGCATCTAGGTGCACATTCATTACTGATGGTAACAGCTCTGGCAGTTGGGTGAGTTCAAAATAATGAGTGGCAAATAATGTCAGTGCACTAACATTTTTCGCGAGATATTCTGCAGCAGACCATGCCAGCGATAGACCATCATAGGTTGAAGTACCGCGGCCTATCTCATCCATTAACACTAAACTGTTTGCGGTCGCATTATGCAAAATATTAGCCGTTTCGGTCATTTCAACCATAAAGGTGGAGCGACCAGATGCTAAATCGTCTGATGCGCCAATACGGGTGAATATCCGATCGATTTCACCAATTTGAGCTGAGTCAGCAGGAACAAAACAGCCTATGTGTGCCATTAATGTAATCAGTGCCACTTGACGCATATAGGTTGATTTACCGCCCATATTAGGGCCAGTTACAATAAGCATTTGCCGTTTAGGTGTTAATACCACAGGGTTAGCAATAAATGCCGCTTGACTGACGCGCTCTACCACAGGATGGCGTCCAGCATTGATATGAATACCAATATCCTGCGTCATTTGTGGACATTGATAATTAAGGGTTTCTGCACGCTCGGCAAAATTACTTAATATATCTAATTCAGCCGCTGCGCTGGCAAACTGTTGTAACTCTTGTAATTTAGGTAGTAATAAGTCAAAGAGCTGTTCCCACAGTTGTTTTTCAAGTGCGAGCGCTTTGCCCTGGCTTGAGAGTACCTTTTCTTCGTATTCTTTTAATTCTGGAGTGATATAACGTTCGGTGCCTTTAAGGGTTTGGCGACGTTGATAACTCAGTGGCACTCTATCAGCTTGTAAACGGCTGACTTCAATGTAGTAACCATGGACGCGGTTATAACCTACTTTTAAAGTGTTAATTCCAGTTTGCTGTTTCTCGCGAGCTTCAAGTTCGACTAAATAATCACTTGCGCCTTCACTTAACTTACGCCATTCGTCTAATTCATTATTGTAGCCCGTTCGGATTACGCCACCGTCACGAATTAATACTGGCGGATTATCAACAATTGCGCGTGCTAATAAATCGTGTTGTTCTGGAAACTCACCCAATAATTGAATTAAAGCTGTCAATCTTGGTTGTTGGCATACGGCTAATGTTTGTTGAATTTCAGGTAGCAGTGCTAGCGCTTGCTTTAAACGTGAAAAATCACGAGGTCTGGCGCTACGCAGTGCCAAACGAGCCATAATACGTTCAATATCGCCTAAAACCTTCAGCTGCTCATGTAGGGGTTGATATATATCTTGCTCAATCAACTCGCTTACGGCGTTATGGCGATATTGAATCGTTTGTCTATTTCGAAGTGGCTCATGGATCCAGCGTTGTAACATGCGACTGCCCATAGGCGTGGCAGTATTATCGAGTACCCACGACAGGGTATTTTCACGCCCACCAGACAAGTTTTGCGTTAATTCTAAGTTACGTCGCGTCGCGGCATCTAAAATAATGGATTCAGATTGGTTAAAACGCACAATCGAATTAATGTGTGGCAGTGCCATCTTTTGCGTATCTTTGACATACTGCATTAAACAACCAGCAGCTTGTAATGCTAAGCGTGCATCACTAATACCAAAGCCATGTAAATCTTTGGTACCAAATTGACCAAGCAGTAAATTTACGCAAGTATCATAATCAAATTCCCACTCTGGACGGCGACGAATACCTTTCATATTATTGATTAATAACATGTCAGTAAAATCTTCACTGTAGATCAACTCGGCAGGATTAGTACGTTGTAATTCAGCTTCTAGGGCTTCACGAGTAGGTAATTCAGCAACCACAAAACGACCTGATGAAATATCTAAGGTAGCGTATCCAAAACCGTTTTTACCTTGATAAAGCGCCGCCAGTAAATTGTCGTGTTTTTCTTGAAGTAAAGCCTCATCCGTTAAGGTACCAGGAGTCACAATGCGTACGACTTGACGCTCAACTGGGCCTTTTGATGTCGCAGGATCACCAATTTGCTCACAAATGGCTACAGACTGGCCGATATTGACTAGTTTAGCTAAATAGCCTTCTACAGCATGATAGGGGATTCCAGCCATTGGGATAGGATCGCCGCCGCTTTTTCCACGAGCAGTAAGTGAAATCCCCAGCATTTCAGAAGCGCGCTTAGCATCATCGTAAAACAACTCATAAAAATCACCCATTCGGTAAAACAATAACATATCAGGATGGGCCGCTTTTAAGCCTAAATACTGACGCATCATCGGGGTGTGTTTTTCTAAATCGCTGGTATCAATCACTGTCATTATGAACACTTCACTATTAATCAATCTTAGGACGTAAATCTTATGGGGCTAATCTTAACAATATTTGCCCCTAGGGTATAAATAGATTCAAACAAAAAAGTATATGGAGATAAAATATTGATGTAAAAAGGCAATTCGCTAAGGTTTAAAAAAAATTGCCCTCAGCACTTGATACTGTATGACTATACAGTATACTGATGAACATAATGAAATGGTTTACATCATTTCACCTAAGTCAAAATAGCATTTTACTAAACGTATTGAATGCCTTAAGAGGGTTTTATAATGAAGGTTGATCCAAACAAAGAGAAAGCGCTAGCCGCCGTATTAAGCCAAATTGAAAAGCAATTTGGTAAAGGCTCAATTATGAAGTTGGGCGAAGATCGCACAATGGATGTTGAAACTATCTCTACCGGTTCGCTTTCATTGGACATCGCACTTGGTGCGGGTGGTTTACCAATGGGACGTATCGTTGAGATTTACGGCCCAGAGTCATCAGGTAAAACCACATTAACTCTTGAAGTGATTGCCGCAGCGCAACGCGAAGGTAAAACCTGTGCGTTTATTGATGCTGAACATGCTCTTGACCCAATTTATGCCAAAAAGCTAGGCGTAGATATTGATAACTTACTTTGTTCACAGCCAGATACAGGCGAACAAGCACTAGAAATTTGTGATGCGTTAACGCGTTCAGGTGCGGTAGATGTTATCGTTGTCGATTCTGTTGCAGCATTAACACCAAAAGCAGAAATTGAAGGTGAAATTGGTGATTCGCATATGGGCCTTGCCGCGCGTATGATGAGCCAAGCGATGCGAAAACTTGCTGGTAACCTTAAGCAATCAAACACACTGCTTATTTTTATTAACCAAATTCGTATGAAAATTGGTGTAATGTTTGGTAGCCCAGAAACGACTACAGGTGGTAATGCACTTAAATTCTACGCATCTGTTCGTTTAGATATTCGTCGTACCGGTGCGATTAAAGATGGCGATGAAGTCATCGGTAATGAAACTCGCGTTAAAGTGGTTAAAAATAAGATTGCAGCTCCATTTAAGCAAGCTGAATTCCAGATCCTTTATGGACAAGGTATTAACCGTACCGGCGAACTAGTTGACTTAGGTGTTGCACACAAGCTGGTTGATAAAGCCGGTGCTTGGTACAGCTACAAAGGCGAAAAAATTGGTCAAGGCCGTGCCAATGCTGGTAAATTTTTGACTGAAAATCCAGCTATTGCTGATGAAATTAATACCACTCTTCGTGGCATGTTATTGAATGGTGGGGCTAACTCATCAGACTCAACCACTGAAAGTGATGAGAATATTGACCTTGAAACAGGTGAAGTATTCTAAATTAGCCAGTCATATTTATCGCGGTAGCGCTTCTGCGCGCCGCGAAAATTCCCGCCATAAAGTCGCCTCATTACAAGCACTCACCATCTTTTACACTCACCATATTTTAAACGTCATCCAGTCTAAATGTTGCAAATAATGGCAAACTCAGAGCCTTTTAAGTGACACTTGTCATGCACAATGGCTAATCTTTCCAGCTATAGTCAACACCGCTTTAAGCAAAAAAATATCTAAAGCCTTTAACACCCTTGGTATGCATTTATTTGTGTTTGCTAATGTTAAGGTGATTGCATCATTTTTAAGTAAAGTTGGGTACATTGAGAAATGTACGGCGACAAGTTGCTCTATCAAATGTCGGTTAGGCTAAATAATATCCTTTTTAATAACATCCTTTTTAATCACATTATTTCTTATCACATCACGATTGTGCTGATTACCAGACTCGCCAAAATGTTAACTATCTTGGTTTCTTATGCGTTTGATTTGGTTGCTTATCAGATTGATTAATAAAATTATGTCCTAGTCATGATCAACGAGCTTATTTATAGACAAGATAGAAATGCATATTCCGTTTAAATAATCAGTGGATTGAGTTCGCTATCTCCGTCATTATCGGGCCAGTAGATCGTTATTCTATCGATTTTTGTCGAGATTATAATCAACTGACTCAACTCGCTTCTTTCGACAAATTCAGTATATAATGCCTACATTTACTAGCTTGCATATCAAGCTCGTTACTTTTGTATTTTCTCTATTCAGGGCCATTTCATGTTTCAGACTACAGCAGAGTTAAGAAGTGCATTTTTAAAGTACTTTGAAGATAACGGACATCAGGTTGTTGATAGCAGCTCGCTCGTTCCCACTAACGACCCAACACTGTTATTTACCAATGCGGGTATGAATCAGTTTAAAGATGTGTTCCTCGGTATGGATAAGCGCAACTATAGCCGAGCAACAACATCACAACGTTGCGTTCGTGCTGGTGGTAAACATAACGATTTAGACAATGTGGGTTATACCGCTCGTCACCACACTTTTTTTGAAATGTTGGGTAATTTCAGTTTTGGCGATTATTTTAAAGAAGATGCGATTCGTTTTGCGTGGACCTTTTTAACTGAAACCCTCAAGCTGCCAAAAGATCGCTTATGTGTCACCATTTATGAAACAGATGACGAAGCCTATGAACTTTGGACGCAAAAAATTGGTGTTGCACCTGAAAATATGATCCGTATTGGTGATAATAAAGGTGGCGCGTTTGCGTCTGATAACTTCTGGCAGATGGGTGATACCGGACCTTGTGGCCCATGTAGCGAAATTTTCTATGATCATGGCGATCATATCTGGGGTGGTCGTCCTGGTACGCCTGAAGAAGACGGCGATCGCTTTATTGAAATCTGGAATATTGTATTTATGCAATATAACCGTCAAGCCGACGGTGAAATGTTGCCATTACCTAAACCTTCGGTTGATACAGGTATGGGCATTGAGCGTATTGCAGCAATTATGCAAGGTGTGCATTCAAACTACGAAATCGATATATTTAAGCAACTCATCGCAAAAACGGCTGAAATTATTGGTGTATCTGATTTAGAAAATAAATCATTACGGGTTATTGCTGATCATATACGTTCTTGTGCATTTTTAATTGCCGATGGTGTTATGCCATCAAACGAAGGCCGTGGTTATGTATTGCGTCGTATTATTCGTCGCGCAGTTCGTCACGGTAATAAGCTTGGTGCTACCGATGCATTTTTCTATAAGTTAGTCCCAACACTCATTAGCGTTATGGGTGATGCAGCTAATGGTTTAAAACAAACACAAGCCATTGTTGAAAAAGCCTTAAAAGCAGAAGAAGAGCAGTTTGCTCGTACACTTGAGCGTGGCTTAGTGATTTTGGATGGTGCGCTAAATACGCTACAAGGTAATACTTTAGATGGTGAAACGGTATTTAAACTGTATGACACTTATGGTTTTCCAGTTGATTTAACCGCTGATGTTTGTCGTGAACGTGATATTAATGTTGATGAAGCAGGCTTTGAAGTCGCAATGGCGGAGCAAAGAAGTCGCGCACAAGCCGCAGGTAACTTTGGCGCAGATTATAATAGCCAATTAATTATTGATGCAGAAACCGCATTCAGTGGTTATACCGAGTTAACTGGTCAGCCTAATGTGATTGGTTTATATGTTGACGGTAAAGCGGTTGATACTGTGGTTGCCGGTCAAGATGCCGTTGTTGTGCTAGATAATACGCCATTCTATGCAGAGTCAGGTGGACAGGTGGGCGATAAAGGTCAACTGACAGCTGAAGGTTTACTGTTTATTGTTAACGACACGCAAAAGTTTGGCCCTGCTATTGGTCATGAAGGTCAATTAAGCCAAGGCAAATTAGTTATCGGTCAGCAGTTAATTGCGCAAGTGGATAAAAATTTACGTCATCGTACTCAGTTAAATCATTCCGTCACTCACTTACTGCATGCTGCATTACGTCAAGTGTTAGGCTCGCATGTGTCTCAGAAGGGCTCATTAGTTAACCCTGAGCGCTTACGTTTTGACTTTGCTCATTTTGAAGCAGTTAAAGCTTCAGAGTTGAAAGCGGTTGAAGATCTAGTCAATACTCAAATTCGCCGTAACCATGAACTTTGCACCACAGAAATGGCCATTGACGAAGCCAAAGAAAAAGGCGCCATGGCATTATTTGGTGAGAAATACGATGACCAAGTCCGCGTGGTGACTATGGGGGATTTCTCTATCGAGCTATGTGGTGGTACTCATGTTGGCCGTACTGGTGATATTGGGTTATTTAAAATCACTTCTGAGGGCGGTATTGCTGCCGGTGTGCGTCGTATTGAAGCTGTCACAGGTATCGCAGCAATGGCTTATATTGCCGATCAACAAGCAGTATTAGATGAAGCTGCGCAATTACTTAAATCAGACAGTGCTTCAGTTGTGGCTAAGTTAAAAGCCCAGTTAGATAAAGTGAAGCAATTAGAAAAAGATTTGTCGCAGTTAAAAGATAAGTTAGCTGCAGCAGCCAGTGCCGATATGGCGGGTGATGCAGTCGACATCAATGGGGTTAAGTTGTTAGTTAAGCAGCTTGATGGCATTGATCCTGGTTCACTTCGTGGTTTACAAGATGAGCTGAAACAAAAGCTTAAATCTGCGATTATTGTCTTAGGTACGTCTAAAGACGGTAAAGTTAACTTAATTGCTGGTGTCAGCAATGATTTAACTAAAAAAGTTAAAGCGGGTGAGTTAGTGGCAATGGTCGCACAGCAGGTTGGCGGTAAGGGCGGCGGACGCCCAGATATGGCTCAAGCGGGTGGTACTCAGCCTGAGAATTTAGCCGCTGCATTAGCCTTGGTTGCACCTTGGGTAAACGAACGTTTAAGCTAATTAAATCTGTAAATTAACGATTTATCGGCAATTGAGTCATAAAGTCTACTATATGCAGCTTTATGACTTGAGTGCTATCAGTAGATTTGGCATAGTGAACTAACTTGCTAACAGTAAAAGCGTTTAAAAGGATTACCAGTGTCAGACAATGCTTTTTTTTGTGCTCAAGTGTAGTACTCTGATTTGGTATTTGTTTTTCCATTGCTAGCGTTTTTGTTATTGGTTTGCCGTATTGGATTGTTTAACCAGCGAGTCGTATCGTGAATGTGATTAATTGACGGTTAACCTCGTTTCAAAAGATGAAAATCATCAAGTTTTATGATTTCTTAAGAGAATATGCTTTATAAACCGACGTATTCAGAAATTGATACTATGATTTTATGTAAAGCAGACCTTATAATGAGCGCATATTACGGATAAAGCGTGTTATGCAGATTGAACTTAAAGGAGCAATCGAATGCTAATTTTGACTCGTCGTGTAGGCGAAACATTAATGATCGGTGACGAAGTCACAGTTACTGTGTTAGGTGTTAAAGGTAACCAGGTACGTATCGGTGTCAATGCACCTAAAGAAGTCTCTGTTCATCGTGAAGAGATCTATCAACGTATTCAGTCTGAGAAGTCAGGTACCCCTTCTGAAGGTGGTAATTACTAAGTTCGAGCATATTTGATCGATATCAAAAAAGTCAGCATTTGCTGACTTTTTTGTTTTCTGCACGAGAGATATTTCTGGCGGTTAAACAGGGCGGTTAAGTTTATATCCAGTATGGTTAGTCAAAGCGCTACATATTATTTAAGTTAAGGCTTACTCGCATCTGTGTACCACAGCAGAGTGATTATATTGATAATAGATAGCACATTCATCTATACACGAGCGAAGACTAAATACAGGAGCGCTCAGGCGTGTTAGTTGCCCTTTCTTCAACGACGAGCCCAATCCGTTATCGCAGTGATCCAATAGGAGGATGCCTATTCTATGTTGCAACGCAAAATGCTTTGTCTCTTGGCTTACCCTCCAGATGAGGTTGAAGTATTAGCTCTACGCGAGTGATATTAAAAACAAGCCTGCATGGCTTTGATTAAGACCTTGTTAAAGTATCTTACTGACACTCTAATATGAGCATTGGAAATCGCTTGGTTTTATTGTGTTGAGTCAGCATTAATCTATCTCAAACGATTTGCCCTAGTTGAGCTGGCATTAAGTGGTCAATTATCGTTCAGGTTATCAACTACATAAAAAATACTTAAACCGTTCATGTTAATCATTATGGTCACATTAATTATGACAAATGGCCTGGCGAAATTTTAATCTTCAAAACCTCGTCTAAGTTAGTTAATTGATATGCTGATAATGTCGTTTGTAAAAAAAGTTTTTTATCGCTAAATTTCTAACAGACTTAACAGCGAGATAATGAGATGAAGGAAGATTATTTAAATCAATTTTCACTGAAAAGACCACTGTTTTTGTGACTATTTGAGTCTATTATCCCCAATGTGCTTAAAAACACTCCAAATGAAGTTAGGTTTCCTAAAAAGGGTTTGACTTATTTTCATCAAACAGTAATATGTGCGCCAAGAAACGGAGAGGTGGCCGAGTGGCCGAAGGCGCTCCCCTGCTAAGGGAGTATGGGCTTTAAATCCCATCGAGGGTTCGAATCCCTCCTTCTCCGCCATTTCTTACGATAGATATACGATGCGGATGTAGCTCAGCTGGATAGAGTACCTGGCTACGAACCAGGCGGTCGGAGGTTCGACTCCTCCCATCCGCACCATTATCTATTATAGTGTTAAACATGAATGCGCGTGTAGCTCAGCTGGATAGAGTACCTGGCTACGAACCAGGCGGTCGGAGGTTCGACTCCTCCCACGCGCACCATTCATGTTTCACTAAAACCCAATTTATGCGCGTGTAGCTCAGCTGGATAGAGTACCTGGCTACGAACCAGGCGGTCGGAGGTTCGACTCCTCCCACGCGCACCATATATTGCGGAGAGGTGGCCGAGTGGCCGAAGGCGCTCCCCTGCTAAGGGAGTATGGGCTTTAAATCCCATCGAGGGTTCGAATCCCTCCTTCTCCGCCATTCATTAAGTATAGTTAGCAGTTTAATGCTAACTACAGCGATACTGATGAATGGCATGTTGTAACGATTTTGCGCGTGTAGCTCAGCTGGATAGAGTACCTGGCTACGAACCAGGCGGTCGGAGGTTCGACTCCTCCCACGCGCACCATAATAAAAAAGCCCTGCATTATTGCAGGGCTTTTTTTATGGTTCATTTTTAGACTATTTTCTTATCCACGCCTAAGCCCTTTATCAACAAAAGCTGATATTTACATCTTTATTCACTTATCTCCCAAGTCGTGATTTGTTATTCATTTTATCAAGCTGTAAAATCAATAAAATATGACTCATATCGTTGTTCTTATCATGGTTTTACTAATTTAAAGCTTATTAAGCGAAATTCATTGATGATTTAATAAATTATGCCTGTATTTATTGAGATTTATTGATCCAACCTCATCTAATATCACTAATTTGGTAAGACCAATTTACAAAAAGATAGCATTGTGGCGCTAATTTGTTTATATTTTGTGACGGTTTTTTGGGTTTTAATCTCAGTTTGCTATTTTACCATGAAAATACAACTTCATTGAATACGCGTTCAATATGAATATTTATGCTTTATTGAATAGTTGATGCGCTTTATGTAATCGTTAACGGTGTTCCTGTCTTGGTGCAGGTTTGTGATATTGCACCGCGATCGCGCATTAGCGCACGATACATAATAGCCAGCGCGATAGTTTGATGTTTACTAGAAAAAGTGAGGACACATGACATCGATATCAGAGCAGTTATCTGATGCACTTGGCATTATGGTAATGGGCATGGGCTTAGTATTTATTTTTTTGAGTATCTTAATCATTGGTATTGGCATTGTTGCCAAGCTTTTTCCTGCACCTATCGAGGAGCCTGTCACTGGGCCAGCAACGACAGGTTGTGCAAAAACCGTTGGGATAGATCCTAAGTTGGTTGCCGCTATCACTTCTGCGATACATCAATACCGCGCAAAATAATTTTGGAGTCATTATGATCAAGCCGTTAGCATTAACCGATGTTGTCCTGCGTGACGCACACCAATCAATACTCGCAACACGTTTACGTATTGACGATATGTTACCTATTGCACCACTGTTAGACAATATAGGCTTTTGGTCTCTTGAGTCATGGGGAGGGGCCACATTTGACTCTTGTATTCGCTATTTAGGTGAAGACCCTTGGGATCGCATTCGTGAACTCAAAAAAGCCATGCCTAATACCCCGCAGCAAATGTTGCTTCGAGGCCAAAATTTATTAGGTTATCGTCATTATGCCGATGATGTTGTTACGCGTTTTGTCGAACGAGCGCATGCCAATGGTGTCGATGTATTTCGTATTTTTGATGCGATGAACGACGTGCGTAATCTTGAAACCGCGGTTAAAGCGGTTAAAAATGTTGGCGGTCATGCTCAAGGAACAATTTCTTTCACTACTAGCCCAGTTCATTCTGTTGATACTTGGGTCGATATGGCAAAGCGTTTAGAAGATATGGGCGCTGATTCATTATGCATTAAAGACATGGCTGGTTTACTTAAACCGATGCAAGCTTACGATCTGATCAGCCGTTTAAAATCGCAAACCGACCTAATGGTGTCGATGCATTGTCATGCAACAACGGGCCTGAGCACGGCTACATATCAAAAAGCCATTGAAGCGGGTGTTGATGTGCTCGATACCGCTATCTCTTCAATGAGCCAGACTTACGGCCACAGCGCCACAGAAACCTTAGTGGCTATGGTTGAAGATACTGACAGAGCAACCGGTTACGATATGGTGTTGCTAGAAGAGATTGCCGCTTACTTTCGTGAGGTGCGTAAAAAGTATGTGCGTTTCGAAGGTGCATTAAAAGGTATCGACTCACGTATTTTACGCGCTCAAGTGCCTGGTGGCATGTTAACCAACATGGAAAATCAATTAAAAGAGCAGGGTGCTGCTGATAAAATGGATGCTGTGCTTGAGGAGATCCCGCGGGTGCGTGAAGACTTAGGATTTCTTCCATTAGTCACCCCAACATCACAAATTGTTGGTTCGCAATCGGTGATTAACGTATTAATGGGCGAGCGTTATAAGTCCATGACCAAAGAAACCGAAGGCGTGCTAAAAGGCGAATACGGTGCGACGCCAGCGCCGGTTAATGCTGAGCTTCAGGCTAGAGTGTTAAAAGGCGAGCAGCCTATTACTTGTCGGCCGGCAGATTTGATTGCACCCGAACTCGACAAACTACGTACTGAGTTAGCTGAAATATCTGCAGATCAAGGTATCTCGTTAGCTGCAGAAGTTGACGATGATGTAATGACTTACGCCTTGTTCAATCAAATTGGTCTGCAATTTCTTAAAAATCGCGGTAATCCGGATGCATTTGAACCTATACCAAGCGCCGACGATCTTAACGTTAAAGTCGATAGCGGCCCTGCAACGTATCGCGTCAATGTAGAAGGTCAGCATTTTGTCGTCGAAGTCAGCGAAGGAGGGGAAATAAGTCACATTGCGCCAGCTTCCGCTTCAGCCGCGCCAGCAGTTGCAACGCCAACTCAAATTGCCTCACCGCCTGCAGGCGAGGTTAAGTGCACTATGGCTGCGCCATTATCGGGTAATATTTTTAAAGTGCTAGTGAGCAATGGTCAAGCGGTAACAAGCGGTGAAGTGATCATCATCCTTGAAGCAATGAAAATGGAAACTGAAATTCGCGCTCAACAAGATGGTGTTGTCACTCAGTTAGTAGTTAAACAAGGTGACAGCGTAACCGTAGGTTCAGCATTGTTATCATTAGCATAAGAGGTCGAGATGGAAGGATTATTGGCCTTTTGGGCAGAAACGGGTATCGCTAACTTTACTGGTGGCCAACTGCTAATGATGGCTGTTGGTTGTTTGTTATTATTTTTAGCAATAATGAAAGGTTTTGAACCGTTATTATTATTACCCATTGGATTTGGGGCAATATTAGCCAACATTCCTAATGCCGGCTTTACTGATGAAGGTGGTTTATTATTTTACGCTTATCATGTTGGGATCGAGACTGGGGTGTTCCCGTTACTCATCTTCATGGGTGTCGGTGCATTAACTGATTTCGGCGCACTAATTGCTAACCCTAAAACGCTACTACTGGGTGCGGCTGCACAATTTGGTATTTTTGCCACCTTGCTCGGTGCTATTGCCTTAAATTGGGTGCCTGGGTTTGAGTTTAGTATGCAAGATGCTGCAGCCATTGCGATTATTGGTGGTGCAGACGGTCCAACAGCGATTTTCTTAGCCTCTAAACTCGCGCCAGAATTGTTAGGGGCAATTGCTGTTGCTGCATATTCATATATGGCACTCGTGCCGCTTATTCAGCCGCCAATTATGAAACTGCTCACGACCAAAGCCGAGCGTGAAATCAAAATGGAGCAATTGCGTGAGGTCAGTAAGAAAGAGAAAATTATTTTCCCACTGATGGTGCTTGGTTTAACCATTTTGTTTTTACCCGCGGCAACGCCCTTAATCGGCATGTTCTGTTTGGGTAATTTAATGCGCGAATCTGGCGTGGTTGATCGTTTATCAAAGACAGCTCAGAACGAGTTAATCAATATAGTGACGATCTTTTTAGGTCTAGCCGTTGGGTCTAAGTTATCTGCGGATCAATTTCTACGTATCGAAACGTTAGGTATTTTAATCCTGGGGGCGGTTGCGTTCAGTATTGGTACTGCTTCTGGTGTATTGATGGCTAAATTAATGAGTAAGCTTTCTGGTGGAAAAATTAATCCACTTATTGGTGCCGCTGGGGTTTCTGCTGTGCCAATGGCTGCCCGTGTGGTTAATAAAGTTGGTTTAGAGGCTAACAACCAAAACTTCTTGCTGATGCACGCGATGGGACCTAACGTTGCCGGTGTTTTGGGCAGTGCTGTCGCTGCTGGTGTGTTATTGGCTGTTTTGGGCTAAAGCGTCTATTTTCTGCTTAAGCAGACTCATCAATATGCAGCCTAAATCTTAATGACTTTGGGCTGTCTACTGAGTCTACTAAGTTGATTTGATTCGTCTGTTTACTGTTGATTATTATGGGGATGGTGGGATTAAAATGGTCTAATTTTGCTTAGCTGTTTTAATCTTTAAAGCGGTTACTGTGGTATTTAGTCTTACGAAGAGAGATTTGTCTTTGCAATTAATAGCAATAAGCCAGCACGATAAAGTGCTGGCTTATTCATTTATACAATATTGTTTTCGGTGTTATTAAGCTGTTTGTTCAATTGGCTTGTCATCCGAGTAAAACTGTTCAACATCAAGCTGACCTTCGCTCTTACCAATAACAACCGCGGTCATCATGTCGCCAGTGACATTCGTTGCTGTGCGGATCATGTCAATAATACGGTCAATAGCCGCAATAAAGGCGATACCTTCAAGTGGTAAGCCTATTACGCCTAATGTCACAGTTAACATCACCATCGCACTACCTGGCACACCTGCGGTACCGACAGACGCGACCGTTGCCGTGACTGCAATCAACATATAGTCAGTCATGTCGAGCGGGATACCGTAAATTTGTGCAATAAAAATGGCGGCAATCGCAGGGTAAATACCACCACAACCGTCCATGTTCATTGTTGCGCCCAAGGGTAATACAAACGCACTGTATCGTTTTGATACGCCCATCGCCTCTGAACAACGGGTACTGGCAGGTAAGGTTCCGAAACTTGATGCAGTACTGAAGGCTACGATTTGCGCTGGCATGGCTTTACGGAAAAATTGCACAGGACTTAACCCTGCAGCAAACTTTACTAACCCGCCGTAAACAAAAATGATATGGATGAGTGCGGCAATATAAATCGCCATAATAAACTTACCTAATGGTAATAATGTGCTCAAACCATACTCACCTACAACCCACGCCATTAGGCCAAATACGCCAATTGGTGTCAGTTTTAGCACCATACGGGTTAATTGAAACATCACTTCAGCACCAGCTTCAATAACGTTCTTTAACGGTGCGGCTTTTTCGCCGACTGCATTAATGGCAATACCAACTAGCGCGGCAAATACGATGATTTGCAACACATTGCCATCAGCTAATGATGCAAACGGATTGA
Organism: Shewanella vesiculosa; assembly: GCF_009994065.1. Classification (NCBI taxonomy): domain Bacteria; kingdom Pseudomonadati; phylum Pseudomonadota; class Gammaproteobacteria; order Alteromonadales; family Shewanellaceae; genus Shewanella; species Shewanella vesiculosa. The sequence continues at coordinate 124,655 of NZ_JAACSD010000012.1, read as the reverse complement.
CTGGGATCATGTTGAGCAACACTTGGGCGAAGCCTGGAATATCACGCTCGCGCACCTCTGTTGTGGCTAAAGCAAGATTGCCGCCCATATCGATCAGACTGCCGACCGTTAAGCCAATAAATGAAGCAATTGTGCCGGTAAACATAAACATGGCTAACGTTTTAAAGCTTAAACGCTTTAAATTACCCTGCGAGCCTAGAGAGGTAATGCTGACCACAATGGCACAAAATACTAAAGGCGCGACCAGCATTTTAATGGCACTAATAAACAAATCACCCAGCGGTTTTAACATTATCGCCGATTCGCCTAATCCGACACCTGTGAGTGTGCCTAAAACAAAGCCAGCAATGACTTTCTGCCAAAAAGGGATGCGTTTGAGGGTTTGCAATATCATGAAAGTTCCAAATTATGTCATTATGGCGCTACTCAATTTGAGTAGACAAGGTCGTTGTGCGAGACTCATTATGTTTATTAATGAGTTATGAATTACTAAAAAGTTAACCCCTCTATTGGCGACATCGTGCGATATTACTGGCTAGTCTTTAAAAAAATAGCCGATGTTAACGCTTAATAACGATCAATTAAATTCGTTAAGGTTAATAAATATTAATCGTATTGTATGAAGTGATCCAATGACAAACAACGTTATTTTATTATAACTTATAAGAATAAATAAATTTGTTATTATAACTTTAAGTATTTCACTCCCTATTAACGTATTTGCATGATAACGACTTTAATTTTGTCAGTTTAGTCAGAAAAGCTTGCGTTTTTTGCGTAATTCATCGTTTTACCACTAGGGTGTTTAGGTCAATATCTTGGCCGAGATATATCATTTTAAGATTGATGCACCGGATCTTGAGCGAGATATGTTGGGCTTATATACATATTAAAGGTCCAATAAAAATAAATTGAATAGTGAACATAATGAAACTATTAATGCGTATTAAGGTCTATTGATGACAAATTTATGGTTAATGTTCAGCGGCGCGTTTTTAGCCGCCACCTTACTGCCTGGTGGCTCTGAAGTCTTACTGGTAGCGTTACTTAATCAAACCCCCTCTTCATGGCTTGAATTATTGATACTGGCTAGTATCGGAAATACACTCGGGGCGATAACCAGTTATGGTCTTGGTCGAGCAGGGCGATTAGCCAAAAATCCTCAAGATATTCAAAGCCGACAATATCGTTATGCGCTTGCGTGGATAGAAAAATATGGTACGTGGGCGTTACTGTTATCTTGGTTACCAATAATTGGTGATTTATTATGTTTACTGGCTGGATGGCTTAAAATTCCTATTGTGCCGGCATCATTTTTTATGTTTGTCGGTAAGCTTATCCGTTATAGCCTCATAGTGTTACTGGTGATGTATTCGGTCGATTTTTGATAGCCATTATCTGTGTAACCGTCATGGTTATATTTGTTATAAAAGGAAGGAATCAGTTTTGAAACTAAATGTAAATAAATGGATACTGGCTGCTGCCATCAGCGCAGCGTTGAGTGGTTGTGCATACAACGCTCAGCAAGCATCGAGTTTACCCCAAGGTGTCACCTTAATCGAAATCGCGACCCCGCAAGAAAACCAAGTGAGTATTCCCTATAAAAAATATCAGTTAGCCAATGGTTTAACGGTTATTTTACATCAAGATAAGTCAGATCCTTTGGCTCATGTCGATGTGACTTATCATGTGGGATCGGCGCGAGAACTAGCAGGGCGCAGTGGTTTTGCCCATTTATTTGAGCACATGATGTTTCAAGGTTCACAGCACGTTGAGGATGAACAACATTTTAAAGTGGTGACCGAAGCGGGCGGAACATTAAACGGCAGTACTAATACTGATAGAACCAATTACTTTGAAACGGTTCCGAGTAACCAGTTAGAAAAAATGCTGTGGTTAGAGTCGGATCGTATGGGTTTTTTACTGCCAGCGCTCACCAGCGAAAAATTTGAGGTGCAACGTGAAACCGTTAAAAATGAGCGCGCTCAGCGCATCGATAACCGCCCTTATGGTCGTTTGAATGAACGTTTTAACCAAGCATTCTATCCCGCTAGCCATCCTTATTCATGGCCTGTTATTGGTTGGCCAGACGACTTAAATCGCGCCACAGTCGATGACGTTAAACATTTTTTCCAACGTTGGTATGGACCTAACAATGCCACCTTAACCATTGGTGGTGACATTGATGAAATGCAAACATTGGCGTGGGTGAATAAATATTTTGGGGAAATTCCAGCGGGACCAGTCGTCAAGCCTGAAGCGAAAACCATGGTCACATTGGATAAAACTCGCTATATCTCGATGGAAGATAAAGTACACCTACCGCTTATTTACGTCGGGTTTCCAACCGTTTATGCGCAGCACAAAGACGAGGCAGCCCTCGATTTACTGGCTAATATTCTTGGCGGCGGTAAAACATCACTGATTTATAAGAATTTAGTTAAAGATGGCTATGCAGTGCAAGCTGCGGTCAGTCATCCATGCCAAGAGCTGGCTTGTCAGTTATCACTTTATGCAGTGGCCAATCCCGCTAAAGGTGGCAGTCTTGCCGATCTTGAAACTCGAATTAATCAGACTATCAATGAGTTTGAACAACGTGGCGTAACCGACGATGACTTACAAAAAGTGAAAGTGCAGTTCGAAGCAAATACTATTTTTGGTATGCAGAGTGTGGCCGGTAAAGTGTCCACCCTTGCTGCGAACCAAACCTTCTTTGGTCAGCCTGACATGGTGGCATCTGATTTAGCTCGTTATGCTAACGTCACCAAAGCCGATGTGATGCGCGTTTTCAATACTTACATTAAAAACAAACCCATGGTGGTGATGAGTATTGTCCCTGAAGGGCAAACGCAATTGATTGCTCATGCAGACAATTTTATACCAACCACTATGCCTATTGCACAAGAAGCTGTCACAGGATTAACCGACATCACTTTTGCAAAGTCTTCATTTAATCGCAATAAAATGCCTTCATCTGCTGCAGCACCTTTGTTAACCGTTCCGCAATTGTGGGACAGCAAGCTTGCCAATGGCATCGAAGTGATGGGCACTGAAAGTGATGAAACTCCAACCGTTGAACTGCTTATTTATCTTGATGGTGGTCATCGATTAGACCCAGCTAACAAAGCCGGTTTAGCAGAATTAACTGCATCTATGCTTAATGAGTCAAGCGAGCTGCGAAGCAGTGAAGATTTAGCTGGCGCGCTTGATATGCTTGGGTCATCCATTAGCTTTGGTTCCAGTGATTCACAAAGTTATATCAAGGTATCGAGTTTGACCGAAAATCTTGATGCTACGCTGGCACTGGTTAAAGAGCGTTTGTTTAGTCCTGGTTTTGTTGCCGCTGATTTTGAACGGGTTAAGCAACAACAATTGCAAGGCTTACAACATCAGCTGTCCGATGCTAACTATCTCGCTAGCACAGGTTTTTCTGCCTTGTTGTATGGTGAAAATAGTCCGTTGGGCATAAGCAGTGATGGTACGATTAACACCATATCAGCGTTAACTCTTGATGATGTGAAGCAGTTTTATCATCAGCAGTACCGTGCCGGTAATGCTCAGATGGTGGTGGTATCAGACTTAAGCCAGCAGCAGATCATGCCGAAGTTGTCGATGTTTGCTCAGTGGCAAGGTGAGGCAACGCACTTTGCTGCATTACCTGCCTTGCCAACCCACCCAAAAAATATCGTTTATCTGATTGATAAACCGGGTGCGGCTCAATCGGTTATTAATATTGGTCAGGTGTCGTTACCCTATGATGCTACCGGTGATTTCTTTAAAGCCTATTTGATGAACTATCCATTAGGTGATGCGTTTAATAGTCGAGTTAATCTAAATTTACGTGAAGATAAAGGTTACACCTATGGTGCTCGCACTCAATTTAGTGGTGGTGAAGATACCGGTAAATTTATGGCTTATGCCAGTGTGAGAAGTGATGTCACAGGCTTATCTTTGGCTGAGTTTGTCAAAGAAATTAACGCTTACCAAGCGTCAGGTATGACAGACGAAGAAAGTGCCTTTATGCGCAGTTCAATTGCCCAAAGCCAAGCATTAGAATACGAAACACCGTATCAAAAAGCGGGCTTCTTAAGAATGATCCAACGCTATCAGTTAGCTCAAGATTTTACCGCTGAGCAAGACCAAATCGTCAACAGTATTTCGACGGATGAACTAAATAAATTGGCCAGTAAGTTACTTAATATCAACGATATGGTTATGTTGGTGGTGGGAGATAAAACCACAGTTGAACCGCAACTAAAAGCGCTAGGATATCAGGTTGAAATGGTCACGCTTGCTGACTAGTTGAACACTTGTTCCTAATAGGGTTAACAGTCGCCTTGAAATAAGTTAATGTTAACCCTATATAGATATAGCCCAAGCTATTTTAAAATAGGTTGGGCTATATTGTATGCTTTAATCGTAATATCATTCTGTGTCGGTTAATGAGTGAATAGCAGAGAATGTTTAAGGATCCATTAACGGTGACATAGAGTGTTGCCGTTTTTAATTTCACCCTCATAAACACGCTAATTATACTGAGTTACACTTTTTTCGCGTTTTCAGTAATAATCTCGTTTATTATCAGGTCCAGCTGTTTACTCGCAATGCGAATCCATAAAAGAGAGTAGTAAATTGAAGTCTTTCAATGAAAAAGTCGAACACTTAAGCGACACTCAAGGCCGTGAGGCTTTATTGGGCATGTCACGTGGTATTGAACGTGAAGCATTGCGTATTGATGAAAATGGCCATCTAGCACAAGACGAACACCCAAAAGCGCTTGGTTCTGCTCTTACTCATTCGCGTATCACTACCGATTATAGTGAAGCTTTATTAGAATTTATTACGCCGGTAAGCCACAGTGTTGATGAGTTATTAGATGGGTTAACCCAAACCCATGCATATAGTGTGCGCAATTTAAACGGTCAAAAATTGTGGCCTGTCAGCATGCCATGTTACGTCGGTGACGTCAGTGATATTCCGGTTGCACGTTATGGTAGTTCCAATAACGGTAAAATGAAAACGCTATACCGCAAAGGATTAACCCATCGCTATGGTGCGTTAATGCAAATTATTTCCGGGGTGCATTTTAATTTTTCTGTGTCGCAAGATTTATGGCAATGCCTGTATGACGACAAAATTGCTAATGGCAATGGCAGCGCTTGTTGCAGTAAAAATATTAGCCTTGAAGATTTTATCTCAGAATCCTACTTCGGCCTTATTCGAAATTATCGTCGTTTAGTGTGGGTATTACCGTATTTGTTTGGCTCGACGCCGGCATTATGCAGTTCGTTTATTAAAGATCAAGATGTCGATTTTGAGTTTCAAAAAACCGGTAAAGGCACCTTGTATCTGCCTTATGCAACGTCACTGCGCATGAGTGATTTAGGTTATACCAATAAAGAACAAGACACGCTGAATATTAGTTACAACTCATTGCCTGAATACCTTGAGGGTGTGGGCGCTGCGATTAAGATGCCCTCGAAAAGTTTTGCTAAAATCGGCATTAATGTCGATGGAGAGTATCGCCAACTCAACAGCAATATATTACAAATTGAAAATGAGTTTTACGCCCCCATACGCGCTAAGCGTGTGACCAAAAAAGGTGAGAAACCTTCACAAGCTTTATCGCGTGCAGGGGTTGAGTATATTGAAGTGCGCGCTTTGGATGTGAATCCATTTAGCCCTGTTGGTATTGACGCCACTCAAGTGCGTTTTCTTGATCTGTTCCTGTTGTATTGCCTATTATCTCCTTCTGAAAATACTGATGAGGTCGGTGAGGCTGAAATTGCCGCTAACTTAAAAGCCGTCGTATTAGAAGGCCGTAAGCCAGGACTTGAACTACAGCGTAATGGCAAAAATATTGGATTAACGCAATGGATGCATGAACTCTTTGCACAATTAGACACTATCGCTAAGCTGCTCGACGGCGATGATAGCTATGCCTACAAAACTGCATTGAATACTTGGTCAGAAGCCATTGATAACCCAAACAAAACGTTATCAGGTCGAGTGATGAATGAGGTCGTCCTTAAAGGTACCGATCACGGCGTGTGGGTTAAACAATTGGCTAATGATTACCACGAGTTTTTAAGCCATTACCCATTAAGTGATGAGATTACAAAATCTTATGAGGATGAGGCGAAAAAATCTTTACTTGAATTACAAAGTTTAGAGGCTCAACCACAAGATAATTTTGCGGTTTTCTTACAAAATTATTTTAATGATGTTGTTCCTGCTGGCACTTTCGAGGCGAAATAAGCGATGCAATTTTATTCATCTTGGCGAGCACTGCTGGTTGCGGGCGCGGCATTGGCTATTCAGGGCTGTGCCTCATCGCCAGATGATATGGTTGAATGTGGTACTGTGTCGAGCTATGTAGAGCCCGACAACAGTGCTAATTTATATCGTGTCGTGGTCACTCATTTAGACGGCGTGCCAGTTATTTCAAGACCGAATTATCTATTATCGCCAGGCGAACATACATTTACTGTGGCAGAACTGATTAACTCACCAGATTTGAAAGTGTCATTATCAGCTCGTAAGGTAAAAATGCTTTCGGTTAATGTCGTTGCCGAGCAGCAATACCATATAGCGGCTAAATTCAATACCGATAAAATCTATATTGGTCAAAATCAAGGCTATTGGCAGCCAATAGTTTGGCAAACCGAATTCCATCAATGTGAAATGAAACGCTAAGCATAATTGCATTGATTTTTAATTGATGTAAAACTAAATCCAGAATCAATATCTTAGGTGCTGGTAGAGGTGTTATGAAGTGTTTTTTAGGTATCGTTAGCGTTGTTTTATCTCTGTCATTAGCGGGCTGTGCCACTTCGCCTCCAAAAGAGCCTGATAATTTATGTTCTATTTTTAAAGAACATCGTTCGTGGTATGACGCAGCGGTTAATACACGTGAAAAATGGGGCGTGCCTGTACATGTTCCTTTAGCGATGATGTATCAAGAAAGTTCTTTCAAGCATAATGCTGCACCACCAATGGAATACTTTTTAGGTTTTATCCCCACAGGACGTGCCAGTGACGCTTATGGATATGCGCAAGCCAAAACCATGACTTGGAACGATTATGTTCGTGAAACAGGTAACAGTTGGTCTAGCCGCAGCGACTTTGACGATGCGATGGATTTTATGGGTTGGTTTATCTACAAAACAAATAAAATTAATGGTGTATCCAAGTGGGATGCTAAAAACCAATACTTAAATTACCATGAAGGCTGGGGCGGTTATAAACGTGGCAGCTATAAAGCCAAAAAATGGTTAGTCCCGGTAGCGAATAAAGTCGATCAACGTTCAAAACGTTATGCTGCGCAATATCATCAATGCAAAGAGAATTTAGATTCGTCATGGTTGTGGCGATTATTTTTTGATTAACCATATAGCCTCCTTGTGAGGCTATTTATTGTGCGTAAAACATCCACTTACTCCTTAAATACACTCGATTGTAATAGTTGTGTTTACATTTTGTTAAATCGTCAATATCCTGCATTGTGTAAAATGTTGTCAACGATATTGCGGATCCCAATATGCAAACTCAAAATAATAATAAATTGCAGTTAAAAGTGGTGCTACTTCCGGCGTTATGCCTGATGCTAGCAATGTTGGCGATTTTTTTTATGTCAGCGCCAGTTGATCAATCTACGGTGTTAATCTTGCTAGGGTGCACTTTAGTGATCCAGTCAGGGCTTGGCTGGTTGTTATTTAATCAAGCGATTAACCAGCGTTTAGCGGCACTTCAAGATTATTTAGCCTTGGTCGTGAGTACTGAAACCGCACCACAGAAGCGCCTAGTCGATCCGATTGATGATCAACTCGGTCACATTACTAACCAGTTCAGTGCCTTTATTGAAGGCTTAAAAGTCGTTTTAGCTGAGATTAGACAAGATGTACAAACTTTTCACCATGGCTCACAGGTACTCACTGAGCGAATGAGTTTAGCCGAGCAGTCGATTAGCAATAGTCATGGTGAGAACGAACATATCACCTTATCTTTAAACGCCATTACTCAAACCGCAGATGACTTATCCTTAAGTGCTGATGACCTTAAATCGACCTCAGTTAACCTGACCCAGTTATTACAGTCTGGTAATCAAGACGCCATCGCCAATCACCAAAGTATGACTGATTTCACCAATGGCATTGATGTTATGGTGAACGACTTAGATCTACTCAATAAAGACAGTCAGAAAATTGGTAGCGTACTTGAGGTGATTAAAAGTATTGCAGAGCAAACTAACTTATTGGCGCTTAATGCCGCTATCGAAGCCGCTCGTGCGGGTGAGCAAGGCCGAGGTTTTGCTGTGGTTGCTGATGAAGTGCGTGCATTAGCCTCGCGCACCCAAGAGTCCACCGTCGAAATACAAACCATAGTGGAAGCACTGCAAATTAAAGCTAATAATGCGGTTAATGGCATCAGTAAAAGCCAGCAGATAAGCCAAGTCGGCCTGCAACAATGTCAGCGAGTCACTCAAGCATTTGATAATATTGAAGTGGTATTTACCCAGCTTGACAGTGTCGCTAGCAACATTGCTGATAGTATTTTGGGCCAGCAAGCATCGACTAATTCAATTAACCAACGCGCGGCAAAAATGTCGAGTTTAAGCCAAGATGTTCATGACCATTTAACTGTGATTGCCGAGCGGGCGCAACAGCAAAAAGTCACAGCTAACAAGCTTGATCAAGAGTTAACCCGAGTGTGCGTGTAGTTGTGTTTGCCGCTAAAAAAACACACAAAAAAAGGAGCCTAGGCTCCTTTTTGATTAACGTGTTTATTGCCAAGCGCTTGGCAAATTGACCGGGCAAAGTTTACTTGGCAAACTCAGCTAAAATCCAATCTAATGGTGCTTGATACTGTTGTGGCATCCACGTTTTAAGCTGATTGATACTGTCAGTCAGCATAGGGTTATTATGCACAGACAGATTCAAATGACCCACTTTGCGCCCCACGCGAACTTCTTTGTTATACCAAAACAGCTCCGCATTAGGCAGGCTTAACCAGCGATCGTCTTTATCAACGCCGATAAGGTTTACCATCACGCATTGAAAATTCACTTGTGGCTGATGCAAAGGTAAGTTACATAAAGCCCGTAAATGCAATTCAAACTGATTGATATGACAACCCGCTTGGGTCCAATGGCCAGAATTATGCACCCGCGGTGCTAACTCATTCACCATTAAGTGTTCACCAACACGGAAACATTCCATTGCCATTACACCGACGTATTCAAGACCATGCATGACCTTGCTTAGCATGTCTTCCGCTTCAGCTTGCAAAGGTGCTAAGCGGCTTAATGGCGCGATAGAGGCCATTAAAATGCCGTCTTGGTGCAAGTTAAGTGTTAGTGGGTAGAACAAACAGCGGCCATCTTGAGTGCGAACACCAACTATCGACACTTCTTCATCGAAGTTAATCGCTTGTTCGGCAATTGCTTCGTTGCGCCAATCGGCAGGGATGGTTGTCGATTCTGCCTGTTTTAACCAATGTTGGCCTTTACCGTCATAACCGCCGGTGCGACGTTTTAATAATACCCGCTCACCATAAGCCTTATGCAGGGCTTCGGTGCTGGTATTGTCATCGACTAATTGCCAAGGTGATGTGGCGACAGCTAATTCATCGAGCAGACTTTTTTGAGTAAAGCGATCCGCTAAACGACCAAATACTGGACCATTAATAAAATGTGGGTGTTGGCTGAGTTGTAAACTGAGCTGTGACTCTGGCCATTGCTCGCGTTCAGCGGTAATGATGTCATCAGCTTCTAGCGGTAATTGCGCATCTGATGGCGTCATAATGTCAACTGGACGCACATTAATGCCTAACGGCTGGCCAGCATGACTGAGCATGGCGCCTAATTGACCGTCACCCAATACCCAAAGATTTTTTGGCAAAGTCATTAGTCTTCTCTCGGATCGGGATTATCAAGGACCGAGCGGGTTTGCTCATCACGAAATGCTTCTAAACGTTCAGCTAAAGCGGCATCGCTAATCGCCAAAATTTGACTGGCTAATAAACCGGCGTTAAATGCACCAGCAGTACCGATAGCCAAGGTGCCAACGGCAATCCCTTTGGGCATCTGTACAATAGACAATAGACTGTCCATGCCAGATAGTGCTTTGCTTTGTACTGGGACACCCAGCACAGGCAAACGAGTTTTAGAGGCGATCATGCCAGGTAAATGGGCTGCACCACCTGCGCCACCAATAATGACTTTATAGCCTTTATCGGCAGCGGAACTTGCAAATTCCATTAGCTTGTCAGGTGTTCTGTGAGCTGAAACGACTTCAACATGGTAAGGCACTTGTAACTTATCCATAATTTCAGCGGCGGCTTCCATCGTAGGCCAATCACTTTTCGAACCCATTACAACAGCAACTAGGGCTTGCATGTTAACTCCTTAACGTACTTATTCTATTAGTATATTTAGTTAATTCGCTCATCAGGATACCGCGGCGATTAACGTCAATATTAAGGCGATAAAAAAGGTGCTAGATAATAGCATAAGCCGTGCTCTGTTGGCTGCAATTCAGTGTTTTATGAGGCTAACACTCAGTTTCTAAATACGAAAACTAAGCTGGAACATCCAAGTTATCACTCGCTCAGATTTTTATTGGTGCTGGTTTCAATCGCGACGAAATGATCATTTAAATAACCCTTTTTACTTATCTCGTCGTTATTAGTCGCAAACGCCATCTTGTTTGATTACCGCCAGTAGGCTTATAGCCAATCGAGTGATCACAAATGAGTTGATGAAAAGCGCTTAATAAAAGCAAAATGATGAGGGAAACAGCATGAACACTAAAATAAGTCATAACCTAAGTTATCACTGCAAGCGGTTACAGCACAGTGTGTTAACCATAACGATAAGTGCCATGATTGTTAGTGGCTGCGCACCAGAACCCAAAGAAGGCTCTCAATCTAAGGCGCAAGATGCGACGATTGAAGTTGAATCATCACTTCAGCAAGCGTCAAGCAAACAGGGGCAGATACAGGCTTTGAATGATGCATCACCAGTTTCATACCAACAAGCAGCCAGTCTTGTCACTGAAGAACGGCAATTAACACGCACAAAAGCCATTGATCATCCAGCTGGTTATCGCAATGTCTCTTCCTTGGAGGCCAAGAGTCGTAGCATGACATTGCTGCCAAGCAATAATGATAAGTTTGCATCGGTAGTGCAAAACGGCAACATGGTTGCGGGTGAAACACCTGTATCAACCTTTTCAATTGATGTTGATACAGGCAGTTACAGCACCACGAGAAAATTGATTAATCAAGGTCAGTTGCCGCTTAAAAATAGCGTCAGAGTAGAAGAGCTGGTTAATTATTTTAGTTATGATTATCCCGCACCAACAAGAGAGAATACGCCGTTTAGTGTGACAACAGAACTTGCTCCTTCACCTTATAATCAAGATACTCAGTTACTGCGGATTGGTATTAAAGGTTATGACATTGCGCCCGATAAGCTCGAAGCCAGCAATTTAGTGTTACTTTTGGACGTGTCTGGTTCAATGTCATCTAACGATAAATTGCCCTTATTGAAACAAGCACTGCTGATGCTCAGTCAGCAGTTATCGGCGCAAGATAAAGTGTCGATTGTGGTGTATGCGGGAGCCAGTGGTGTGGTGTTAGACGGTGTCGCTGGTAATGACTTTAGCGCGATTAACATCGCACTGAATCAGTTAAGTGCGCAAGGCGGCACTAACGGTAGCCAAGGGATTCAGCTGGCGTATCAAATAGCACAAAAGCACTTTATCGAAAACGGCAGTAACCGCGTTATTTTGGCCACAGATGGTGACTTCAACCTTGGTATGACAGATCATCAGCAATTAGTTGATTACGTTGCCAGTCAAAGTAAAAAGGGGATTGGCTTATCAACCCTAGGTTTTGGTCTAGGCTCCGGCACTGCCAGTTATAACGACCATTTATTAGAGCAATTATCAAATAAAGCCAATGGTCAGTATGCCTATATTGATACCCTCAATGAGGCCAGAAAAGTCCTTGTTGATCAACTTCATGCCACCCTGCTAACCATTGCTCATGATGTCAAAATACAAATCGAGTTTAATCCAGCTGTCGTGTCAGAATATCGCTTAATTGGTTATGAGAATCGTATGTTAAATCGCAGTGACTTTAACAATGATGCCGTCGATGCCGGTGAAATTGGCGCCGGGCATACTGTGACTGCTTTATATGAACTGCGTTATAACGACAGCCATCAGCGCTTAGTTGATCCACTGCGTTATGCTCAGAGTCAGTCAGAGTCGGTTAGTGGGGCTAAAGACACTAATGAAAGTCGAAGCGGGCAGTTAAGTACTGTGAATGAAGTGGCATTTTTAAAGTTGCGCTATAAAGCTATTGGCGAACAAGCTAGCCAATTAATAACTTATTCGATCAGCCGTGATCAGCAGTTAACACATTTACACCAAGCCAGTGATGATTTTCGCTTTGCTGCCGCCGTCGCCGGATTTGGCCAATTACTTAATCATAATGATTATGTCCACGATACTGATTATACTAAGTTAATTACGCTTGCAGAGTCAGCTATGGGCCAAGACCATTTTGGTTATCGCCATGAATTTGTGCAAATGCTTAAAACCGCGAGTGTACTTTCCCAAGCGTTAGCGCCGGGTGTCAATCGGCTTAATCAATAAGTGCATAATTAAAAGGATTAAATAGTGTCAACATTGAAACAGCCTACGCAACAGACTTTTGCCATACAAGCCGGCAGTGACGAGCAGCTGATGTTAGATTATCAGGCCGGCGATATGGATGCCTTTGAAACCTTGTACCGTAAGCATAAAGGACCTTTGTATCGTTATTTTGTCCGCCAATTACATCAACAGCAGTTAGCAGAAGATTTATATCAAGATACTTGGGGTAAAGTGATTACTGCTGCAGCGCAATATCAGGTAACGGCTAAATTCACCACATGGTTATATAAAATTGCCCACAACTTATTGATAGATCATGTGCGTGCGGTTAAGCCACTGGACAAGGTGGCCCCACTTGGTGAAGACGAGACTATGGATAGCCTAGAAGCTGATAGCCAAGCCTCACCAGAGTCGCAATTACAGCAACAGCAACAAGTCGATATGATGAAGCAATGCATTGCAAAACTGCCGCCTGTACAAAAAGAGGCTTTTTTACTCAATATCGAAATGGGTATGACCGCTGCCGCGATAAGCGATATTGCTAATGTGACTTTAGAAGCCACAAAAAGTCGTATTCGATATGCTTATCAAAGTATTAAGCAATGTATCGCTAACCAATGGCAGGAGACATCATTATGAGTCAGCAACAAGATCATGATGCAGAGTTCACTGCATTACAAACAGAAATCAAAGATGCTTACCATCAGCAACCTTTAGAGCAGCCATCGGCTGAACTGGATGAGGCTATTTTAGCCAAGGCGCGAGCGGGAGCTCATGTATCTGCTCAAGGCAAAAAGTCGACAAAGTCACTGTGGCAACGTAATGCCTGGGCATTTTCAAGTGCTGCATCAGTGTTGCTGGTGGCTGGATTGTTTATGTTAAATCCAAGCATACAGCAGCAAGTGGGTATCGACCTTGAGCCGAGTTCATCGGTACAGCCTGCTTTATTACAACAGACTAAGAGGCTTTCAGCTGATGCTGCAACCGAAAAGTCGATAGTGGTAGAAGGTTTATCGAGCAGTGCCGAGCGTGGTGAAAATCAACCTCTCAGTCGTGGCGCCGCCAATATCGAGTCCGCCAGTGCTGCGCCAGCACAATCGGATACAAAACAAGCTGTTGTCCCCAAAGGCAATGAAGCCCAATCGCCAAAAAATGCGCTTGGATTACAATCGCTTGCTAATAAAAAAGAGGTGCAATTGATGAAGCAGCAAGATGAAAGTTCACTAAAAGGTGATATTCATTTAGATACGCCTGATGTCGCATTGGCCCGATTAAGCGTATTAATGGCAGACAATAAGCTGATTCAGGCGGAACGTTATATGCTCACTATCGATCAACGCTTCCCTGAGCTATCAGATCCGTCGCATCCACTTTATGAGCAATACCATAAAATTAAACTGCAGCTAACCTCTCGATAATTCACGCATAACACTCGTGAAAATACTCTCAATAACCCAACGGCTAAGCAAATACTGCTTAGCCGTTTTTGGTTACATTTTTGTGCTGCAAAAACAGCCATAACTCTGCTAACGTGAAGCGATAAATAAAAACAGTCTATTAGACTTAATAAAGGAAGCTCCTCACCATGAAACTTCGCCGCTCTGTTGCGCATTGTATGCTGGCTTTAGGTACTTTAGCGTGTTCATCAATGATATTCGCCAATGCCTCTAATCAAGGTTATTACCGCGCTCCTGCATTACACGATCAAACCTTAGTGTTTACTGCCGAAGGCGATCTTTGGACTACTGAACTCAGTCAAAACCAGAACCAAACTAAAGCCAGTCGCTTAACCAGTTTGGCGGCAGAAGAGTTGGACGCAACAATTTCTAAAGATGGTAAATGGGTGGCGTATACGGCCAATTATGAAGGCGCAACCGAAGTGTATGTGATGCCTATTGAAGGCGGCGTAGCTAAACGCGTCAGCTTTGAAAACAGCCGAGTGCGATTACAAGGCTGGACCGCATCTGGCGAAGTATTGTATTCCACCGATAACGCCTTTGGCCCAGCTAACTTTTGGGTGCTTAAAACCGTTGACCCACAAACCTTAACCATTACTGATTTACCTTTAGCTGACGCCGTTGAAGGCACCATAGATGATAAAGGCGAGTATGTGTACTTTACCCAATTTGGTCTGCAAGTCAGTGGCGATAATGTCAAAGTATATCGCGGCGGCGCTAAAGGTGAGATTTGGCGTTATAAGCTAGGCAGTAAACAAGAAGCCCAGCAGTTAACCGCAACCCATGACGGCTCAGTTAAACAGCCGATGCTATCTAATGGTCGAGTTTATTTTGTTAGTGATCAGTCCGGTAATGACAATATTTGGTCAATGACAGTCGATGGCAAAGATTTTATACAGCACACCAAATATACCGACTGGCAAGTGCGTGATGCCCAACTTAATAATGGTCGTATTGTATTTCAGCAGGGCGCCGACATTAAGTTACTCAACTTAGCGAATTTTACTGAGTCAACATTAGACATCGAGCTTACCAGCGACTTTACTCATCGCCGCGAGCAGTGGGTTAACGACCCAATGGATTATGCCACCTCGACAGTGTTTTCGCATCAAGGCGATAACGTGGTCATTACCGCCCGCAGCCATGTGGCAATTGCCAGTAACGATGGTCGCCGTTTAGTGCAAATAGACTCTCCCGCCGATAGCCGAGTACGCGATGCACTATTAAGCGATGATGGCAAATGGGTTTATGCCATTAGCGATGCATCTGGTGAGCAAGAAATTTGGCAATATCCAGCCGACGGTTCAGCTGGCGCGAAACAGCTCACCAAAGATGGCAGCACCTTACGCACCAGCTTGTCGTTATCGCCAAATGGCCGTTATTTAGTGCATGATGACTACATGGGCAATGTGTGGTTATACGATTTAAGCCGCAACAATAACCAAAAAATTATCCAAAACGGCGAGGGGTTAGGCCCTTATCAAGACATTACCTGGTCTGGCGACAGTCAGTTTATTGCCCTAACCAAGGCCGAAATTGGCAAACAGCGTCCGCAAATTGTGTTGTATTCCATTAACGAATCAAAAGCACAAACCTTGACCTCAGACAAATACGAGTCGTTTTCACCCAGTTTTAGTCACGACGGTAAATGGTTGTATTTCTTGTCTAATCGCGAATTTAAAGCCACCCCAGACTCGCCTTGGGGTGACCGTAATATGGGGCCGATATTTGATAAACGCACGCAAGTGTTTGCCTTAGCATTAGATGCTAAAGCGTCGTTTCCGTTTGCCAAACCAACCGAGCTTACTGTTATCAAAGACGCTAAAAAAGACGACAGTAAAGACCAGGATACCCCAGCAAAAGTCAAAGTAGAGTGGGACGGATTAAACCAACGCTTATGGCAAGTGCCAGTAGATGCTGGTAACTACAATAGTTTAGTCGCAACTAAAGATAAGCTGTATTTATTGGATGGCAGCCAAGATAAAAGTGAGTTAAAACTGATTAAGTTTGATCCGCTCAATATTAAGGTTGATACCTTTAGCGAAGATGTCGGCCAATATTCGTTATCAAAAGATGGCAGTAAAATTATGCTGCGCAAACAGTCTGACCCTAAAAACCTTTTGATTGTTGATGCTGGAGACAAACTGCCCAGCGATGTATCACGCGCCAAAGTCAGTACTGACCAATGGCAGTTAAGCATTTCGCCACCACAAGAATGGCAGCAAATTTTTGAAGATGCATGGTTAATGCATCGTGATTCGTTTTTTGACCCGAAAATGCGTGGTGTAGATTGGCAAGCAGCCAAAGCCAAGTATCAGCCTTTGGTTGATAGGCTGACCGATCGTAATGAGCTGAATGACATTTTCATGCAAATGATGGGTGAACTTAACTCATTACATTCACAGGTGCGCGGTGGTGATATTGCTCAAGACGCCGATGCCGCCAAAGCTGCTGCATTAGGGGCTAGGCTGACACAAACCGACAAAGGTGTTGTGATAAGCCATATTTATCAAACCGACCCTGAATTGCCATTGTCGGCATCACCCCTAGCACGAATTGAAGTGGACGCTCAAGAAGGTGATGTGATTGCCAGCCTCAATGGCAAGAAAGTCACTAATATTGCTGATGTAACGCAATTACTGCGTAATCAAGGTAATAAGCAAGTGTTGCTGGGTTTAGTTCGTGGGAAAACAGCTATCAATACCATAGTAACGCCCCATGATATTGGTACCGATGCCAAGCTACGTTACCTTGATTGGGTTGAGCATAACGGTGACAAAGTAGCCAAAGCCTCTAAAGGTAACATTGGTTATTTGCACTTGTATGCCATGGGCAGCGGTGATGTTGAAAGCTTTGCTCGCGAGTTTTATACCAACTACGACAAAGAGGGGTTAATCATTGATGTTCGCCGCAATCGTGGTGGTAATATCGACAGCTGGATTATCGAAAAACTGTTACGTCGTGCGTGGGCATTTTGGCAGCCAACCCATGGCAGCACGAATGCAAACATGCAGCAAACTTTCAGAGGCCACTTAGTCGTATTAGCTGATCAAATGACCTATTCAGATGGTGAGACTTTTTCTGCGGGAATTAGAGCGCTAAACATTGCGCCTATTATTGGTAAACAAACTGCAGGCGCTGGAGTGTGGTTATCGGGTCGAAATTCGGTGACCGACAAAGGCATGGCGCGGGTAGCAGAATACCCACAATATGCCATCGATGGTCGTTGGATTGTTGAAGGTCATGGGGTGGAACCCGACATTGAAGTGGATAATTTACCTTATGCCACTTTTAGCGGTAAAGACGCACAACTTGAAGCAGCGATCAGTTATTTAAAAGATGAACTATTACAGCAACCTATAAAGCCATTGAGCGGATTACCTATACCTAAAACAGGTTCTGCGGCAGACATTAAAACCAAGTAACCTCACATTGGTTTAAGTAAAACAGTAAAAAATAACCCTCTCACGCATAATGCTGAGAGGGTTATTATTATTGATTTATCACAACAAATACTTAGTGTTTTATTTCAACTTCGCATGCTAATGAGTTAGCAATAAAGCAATTTGCATGGGCTTTTTCATGTATTTTAGCTAACGTTTCTTCGTCAACGTCAACCCCTTGTGCAAATGTCACTTTTGGCGCTAATGTCATTTTAACCACGGCCACTTTGCCCGCTTCATTTTTACCTAAATCAGCAGTGGCATTATCAACATAACTGGCCACAGGCAGCCGCTTTAAATGGGCAATCGCTAAAAAGGTCAACATATGGCATGAAGACAAAGCCGCGAGCAAACTTTCTTCTGGATTCACTTTATCCGCATTGCCTTTGTATTCTGGCGCAGATGACGCTTGAATGCTTTGCCCTGTGCCAAACTTAACCTCATGATCGCGATTAAATTCACCTTCTTCACTAGGTGAAGACTGCCAATTTACCGTTAATTTAAAGCCCATTTTGTACTCCCCAAACCCCATTAAAGTGGTATTTATAACAACTTAATATAGCGTGTATTACCGCTGAACAGCGGGTACTTACCAAACGGTAACACATCTGTATTGATTCAACACCAAGCGTACCCCAATGTCCATTAATTTGATCTGAATAGTCAAATTGAAACACCCACCTAATGTGACTAAATCGTGGTAATCAATGTTGCGAAACCGCTATGCATCAAAGTGAGTTAGATAACTTTAAAATCAGTTGCTTACATGGTTAACATGACTATTTGGTTATGTGTTTTAAAACAAGCTTATGTTATCAATTTGTAATGAATACGTATGCATTGTGTTGTGTGTTATTCAAGCTAATGCCTAGTATATCGGAATAATAAATGTCTAATATTTAGATTTGTCTGCGCGAGATAACTGAGTATTGGATCACTAATAAGTCGATATGGTGAGGGAAAAACCAATGCTCAAAAGCAAACCCAGTTTATTGTCATTAGCCTTAGTGGCAGCAGGTGTGAGCGTGATGTTCATGCCTCATATTGCAATGGCTAATGATGATGTTAATCCGCTTGAACAGCCAAGTGCCGCTAAACAAAGTATTGAAGTCAATAAGCCTGCGACGACGGCCGATGACGCTAATGCAAGTGAGCTTGTCGCCACCAGTGCTGTAGTCAGTCTTGCAGCAAGTGACGAGCCGATTGAACGTATTGCGGTCAAAGGTTACAGCCGCAGTCTCATTGATTCACTTAACTCAAAACGGTTTAGTGACACAGTGTCAGAGCAGTTGTCGGCAGATGATTTGGGGGCATTGCCTGATGTATCAATGGCAGATGCATTAACACGTTTACCGGGGATTTCTGCAGTACGTACTGGTGGGCAGGCGGCAGAAATTAACATTCGCGGCATGTCTGGTGGGTTTGTATTTTCGACCTTAAATGGCCGCGAGCAGGTATCAACCAGCGGTTCGCGCAGTATTGAGTTTGACCAATATCCCTCTGAGTTGATTAGCTCAGCAGCGGTTTATAAATCGCCTAAAGCATCGCTTATTGAAGGCGGCGTTGCAGGTACGGTTGAGTTACAAACCGTCAGCCCACTGAGTATTGATAAAGATTATAGCTTTGTTATTAATGCCCGGGGTATGCATAACGATCGTGCCAGTGAAGTGTTTGGCGCAGAAGAATATGGCAGCCGTTTAAGCTTTTCTTACCAAGGTAAGTTTTTAGAAGATACCTTAGGTATTGCAGTCGGTTATGCCCGCCTAGAACAGCCCAGTGTTGCCACCCAATTTATTGGCCTAGCGTACAACGACTCAAAAGAGCTAGATGGTCTGGCAAACGACACTAACGGCCCAGTTGATAACCCAGACTTTGAATACATCAGCGAAGGGTTTGAAATGCAGCATTTAGGTGGCGTTGAAACTCGCAATGGTTACATGGGCGCAATTGAGTGGGCACCCGTTGATAACTTTGTGGTTAAAGCCGATGCATTTATGTCTCGTTTTGACAGCGAATCATTTGCACGAGGATTTCGAGCAAAATTGGGTGGTCGCAATGCCAGTGTCGCCAATCCTGTATATGATGGCAACAGCGTGATTGGCGGTACGTTTAATCGCACCTCTAAAAGCTACACTCGAGTTGAAATTGTTAACGATGACAACCAAGATTTTGATGAAGTAAACAGTTTTGGTGTCAATGCGGATTGGCAAGTTACCGATAAGCTAAATGTCAATCTTGATGTGTCGTTGTCGTCAGCCAAAAGTGACTTCCGTAATGGTTTATTGTGGTCAAATGTGGCCGTCGATGCCAATGCCGACACACCGATATTCGATGAAAATGTGTCAATTAGTTACTTGCTCAATGGTCTAGATTTACCCGACATTGGTTTTAATCAAGCGGAGGCTTTTTCTGATGTAGACCGAGTGATGGTCAGCAAATACGGTATTTATCCTTTTGTGAATGAGGATGAAATGAAAGCCTACCGAGTCGATTTTAAATACGATTTAGAAACCGACATTATATCCAGTGTAGAATTTGGTGCCCGTTATTCAGATCGTACTTACTCTAATAATCGTTCGGTATTTGAATACGGTAACGACGGTGCTTTTTCAAAGTCTGAGCCACCGCTTAAACTGACCGAAGACATGACAACAGTTGTCGATTGGCAAGGTGATTTTAGCTACTTTCCTTCTTACTTAGCGATTGATTTAGACGCAGCATTAAATGCTTGGTTCCCTGATGGTATTCCACAACCGGTACAAACCTGGGGTAATGCAGACGGGGTTGTTGATCCTCAAGGCTATACCACTAACTATTCTTGGACTGTTTTGCAAAGTGGTGAAGTGTATGAAAAAGTGATATCTGCCTATGTGATGGCCAATATCAATACTGAAATTGGCGGCATGCCAGTGACCGGTAATATTGGTGTGCGCATGGTTGATACCGATCAATCTGCCACTATGCTACAAAACGTTGATGGCGATATTAACCTCGGTGCGCAAAATATTACTGACAGTATTGGCATTATCAACCAAAACTATGTGTCGACGGTTCAAGGTATCAGCTACACCGATTACCTACCATCGATTAACTTAAATTTTAAAATCACCGATGACTCTCAAATCCGCGTCGCGGCTGCCAAAGTCATGTCACGCCCGCCAATTAACCGCTTAGCGGGCGATATCAGTGCGTCGGTATCAGACGATGGCAAGATTAATGGTTCGAGCACTAATAACCCATTTTTAATGCCATTTTATGCCGATCAATATGACCTGTCTTACGAGTACTATTTTGATGAAGGCGCCTTTGTTGCGGCGGTATTCTACAAAAATATAGACTCATTTATCGACACGATAGCCATTGAAAACTTCGATTTTCAAGCGAATGGTTTTAACGTGCCAGATTACATTGTCGATGAGATCAGTGGTGAACAAATTGCCACCACTAACGGTACCTATACCACCGCCGTTAATAATGCCAAAGGCGGTTATATTCGCGGCTTAGAACTGGCTTACACCCAAGTGTTTGCCTCACTTCCTGATGCATGGTCTGGCCTAGGCTTTAATGCCAGCTATTCGTATACCGAATCAGAAGTGCAGTCTATTACCAGTCTTGGTGGTGAAACCACAACTCAAGACCTACCGGGCTTGTCTAATAACGTGGTCAGTGCAACCTTGTTTTATTCCTATGAAGGGTTTGAGACTCGTGTCAGTGCGCGTTTTCGCGACGAATTTGTGTCTGAGCAAGTGGCCATTAATGAGCAAGTGGTGAACTTTGACGCAGAAACCGTCATCGACTATCAAGCATCGTACCAAGTGAATGACGGCTTAGGCCTGCTGTTTCAAGTCAATAACCTCACCGATGAACCGACTAAAAGTTATTTCGGTAATCAAAATAAAACCGGCACTTTACAGTACTTTGGCCGCGAATTTTATTTGGGGTTCACTTATGCCATGTAACCAACAAGCGGGTTTATTGCTTAATCTGAACTCGGGATGAAGTGTGAATTTATAACGAT
Source organism: Shewanella vesiculosa (assembly GCF_009994065.1). Lineage (NCBI taxonomy): Bacteria > Pseudomonadati > Pseudomonadota > Gammaproteobacteria > Alteromonadales > Shewanellaceae > Shewanella > Shewanella vesiculosa. The sequence goes on along the minus strand of NZ_JAACSD010000012.1, from coordinate 103,075 downwards.
AATAATCAAAACCTTAACTAGATTTCACTGTCAAACTTGTCATTTGTTTTACTCACAAGGTGAATTAACGCGTCAATAGCGAGCCTATGGCAAATTAATTCAACGCAGTTAGCAAGACAAAGGCTGTTTGAAAGGCGTTTATTATCTCGAGTTCAGGTTACTTATAAAAACAAATAAAAATTATCCGATTGCCAATGGGCAACATGCGATAGGGAGAAGTCAGTCATGATGACTAAATCAATAATGTCGACGATCAGTGTATTTGCGCTAAGTATGGCCACACTGATGGGGTGTGGTGGTGATTCGTCAGCTCCAGGGGAAGTATTATTAACTTGTAATGTACCCAATGTGCCTAATGCCGCGGGGACTGAATGTGTGGCGCCGCCGCCACTAAGCTGCCCAGCACCTAAATTTCCAGATGCTAAAAATGAGAGTTGTATCGTTGGCTACAATTCTGAACTACCTATGCCTGTTGTGTTGGCTGGGCCAAATCAGGCTGTGTTGTATTACAACCGTATCAAAGACAAAGACAACAGCAGCAGTAATCCAAATTATCCCGGTTATAAACTCCACACTTGGAATAACGACACCTGCGATGCCTATGCGCCTCCATATGACTCAAGCGACTGGGCCAATGGTCACTCGTTCGATGGTATCGATCCCAACTATGGTGCTTATTGGCTAATTAACCTAAAAGACGGCTACAGCGACTGCGGCAACTTTATTATCCATGTTGGGACCGAAGGTTCGGGTAAAGCGCTGGGTGACACAGACTTAACCATGAACCTTAAAGCTTATGAAGATGATAGTGCGCCAGAAGCACAGTTTAATCGGGCTAACTTCACTATTCATGGTGAAGGAGATGTGTATGATTATCCTATTTTAGACGTTGGGTTTTCTATTGATGGTGCCAGTGCGCATTGGTTAGATCAAAACACTTTTGTATGGAATGAGCCTGCCGACGGCGTGGCGAAGTTTGTCTTACATCACTCATCCACCGCGGGTATTGAGGTCGATAACGACGGTAATATCAATGGGGCGCAGCTAGAGTTAATCGAAACTGAACTCAGTGATGCACAAAAAGTATTAGTGCCACATTTAGCAAGTTGGCCAGCCTACCAAGCTAGCTTTACTGCCGATGAAGCGAAAGCCATGGCCAAAGAGCAGCTGGTGCTGGTGGCTTACGATAGTGATAACAAACCCATAGCAGCAACAAATGTGCAGGTCGCTAAAGTGCTCGATGACTTGTATACCAAAGGTGATAATGACGCCGACGAGGCTAATTTAGGTGTGATTTATGACGGCAGCAACATTAGCGCCAACGTATGGGCACCAACGGCAATATCCGTTAATGTAAAGATTTTTGACAGCGCTAAAAAACTCACTAAAACCCACGCAATGACCTTAAATGCAGCAAGCGGTATTTGGTCCTTTAGCGGTGACATGAGCTTAGACCGCCAATACTATCGCTATGAGCTGAAGGTATATCACCCCATTTCGAAGAAAATAGAAACCCTAGAAACCACCGACCCTTACTCATTAAATGTGTCTACTAATGGCCGTTATAGTCAGTTTATTCATTTAAGCGATGCTGATCTCAAGCCCGCTGGGTGGGACGGTCATACGGTAATGACTGTTGAAAATCCTGAAGATATCGTGATATACGAAGGCCATGTGCGTGACTTCAGTGCTCGGGATGAAAGCACTTCTGCAGCGAACCGTGGTAAGTACCTAGCATTTACCGAGACGGGGAGTGCGCCAGTTGAGCATTTACGTAAATTGGCTGAGACAGGGGTAACACATTTTCATGTGCTACCAACAACGGATATTGCCACTATCGATGAAGATGTCACAAAACGCATTGAAATCACCGATACACTCGGCAAATTGTGCACCCAAATTAGCGATACAGCTAACGCCTGTAAAACTCAAGATAAAGCCGCGACAATCGCATCTATTTTAGCTGACTTCTTACCTGGTTCTGCAGACGCACAAGATTTAGTCGGCGCGCTACGCAGTTATGACGGTTTTAACTGGGGTTACGATCCGCATCACTTTATTGCACCAGAAGGCAGTTATGCCTCAAGCCCAGAGGGTATTGCACGAGTTAAAGAACTGCGCGCCATGAACCAAGCGCTGCATGAACTTGGCTTACGTGTGGTACTCGATGTGGTCTATAACCATACTAGCGCATCGGGCCTATGGGATAACTCAGTATTTGATAAGCTTGTACCGGGTTACTACCACAGATATAACGAAATCAGCGGTAAAATAGAAACCTCTACCTGTTGCGATAATACTGCTACCGAGCACCGTATGATGGATAAGTTTGTCACCGACTCTCTGGTGATTTTAGCTAAAGAGTACGGTTACGACGGCTTCCGTTTTGATGTGATGGGGCACATGCCTAAAAGCAGTATTTTAGCCGCGCGTGATGCTGTGCAAGCGGTTGATCCTGATAACTATTTCTATGGCGAAGGTTGGAACTTTGGTGAGGTTGCCGACAATCGCTTATTTGAGCAAGCTGTACAAGCGAATATGGCGGGTTCTGAAGTAGGAACGTTTAACGATCGTATCCGTGAAGCTGTGCGCGGTGGGGCATTATTTGCTACAGACAAAAAAGATGATTACTTACGTGATCAAGACACCTTACGTTTATCCATGGCAGGTAACTTACAAAACTACGTGTTAAAAGACTTTAACGGTAACTCAGCTAAAGGCAGTAGCTTTAGCTGGAACAGCCAGCCAACAGCTTACGCGTTAGACCCTGCCGACAGCATTAACTATGTGTCCAAGCACGACAACGAAACATTATGGGATATTTTACAATACAAACATGATGTTGGTTTATCACTTGAACACCGCGTTCGGGTACAAAACATTGCCGCAACCATTCCATTAATGAGCCAAGGTATCCCCTTTTTACAAATGGGTGGCGACATGTTGCGCTCTAAATCGATGGACCGTAACACCTATGATGCCGGCGATTGGTTTAACTGGGTCGACTTTACCAAAAACAGCAATAATTGGAATGTTGGTTTACCGTTAGCACAAGATAACGAGACTAAGTGGAGTGTGATTAGTGGGATTTCGGCTAACCCCAATGCTGCTGCATCTATGTCTGAAATCGATTTTGCATCATCGGTATTCAATGAGTTCTTGGCCATCCGTCAGCAAAGTAAATTGTTCCGTTTAACCACAGCGCAAGACATTATCGACCGAGTGGGCTTTCATAATATCGGTAAAAACCAAAAGCAGGGCGTGATTGTGATGAGCATTGACGACGGCGCAGGCTTAACCGATATCGATCCAAGCGTTGATGCCATTGTGGTGATGGTTAATGGTAGTGCTCAAGAGCAAACTCAGACCATTGCCACCGCTAGCGGTTTTAGCTTGCATGCAAAGCAGCAAGCGTCGATAGACAACGAGGTGCAAAACGCTAGCTTTACTCAAGGAGATGGTGAAGGCACATTTACCGTACCCGCTTACACCACAGCTGTGTTTGTTAAAGTACAAGGCGAAATGCAAGGCGAGGGCTTAACAGCCAATGCGACAGCAGGCGCACCAGATGTCGTCCCTTTTGGCAGTACAGATGTATTTGTGCGTGGCGATATGAATGGCTGGGGTGAGGTTGATAAGCTCACTTATGTCGGTAATGGCGAATACCGTATTGCGATTACCTTAACTGCAAATAGTTATAATTTTAAACTGGCATCAGCAGATTGGAACACAGTTGATTTTGGTGCAATTTCTAGTGATGTGGCCGTTGTTGATGAAAACGTGGCTGAATTGCTTGCTGCCAAAGGAGCTAACATGACCTTTACAGCATCACGTGACGCAACCTACGTGTTCTCATTAAATGCGGCAGACAAGCAGAACCCTGTGTTATCGGTATATAACCAAGAGCCTTTTGCTGACACCCCAGTATATTTACGCGGTGACATGAATGGCTGGTCTACCGATAATGAAATGGTCTATTTAGGTGGCAGTATATATCGTGCTGAAGTCATGGTTACCGCTGGAACCAAAGGCTTTAAAATGGCCTCTAGCGACTGGGATAGCGTCGATTATGGTAGCTTAGATGCCGATGGCACCGTGCAGCTGAGTATTGGCAAAGCACTGGCTGTAAAAGGTGGCAATTTAAGCATCAATATTGAAACAGATGCGATGTACAGTTTTACCTTTGATATGAGTAATCGTAATGCCCCTATTTTGACCATCGACAAAACAGACATGTTTGTCGGTAATACCGTTTACATTCGAGGTGGCATGAATGGCTGGGGCGAAGTAGATGCATTGGCCTATCAGGGATCATCTATTTACCAAGTCGATATTGCGTTAGCTGCTGGCGATAATGAATTTAAAATCGCGACAGCAGATTGGTCGACAATTGATTTTGGTGCAATAGCAGGCGATGACGCTGTGAGTGAAGGTTTGTTGAAAACCTTAGCGAAAAAAGGCGCAAACATGCACTTTAATGCCACAAGCGCCGGTACCTATCGCTTTACGGTAACAGGTCCAAGCTCTGAGTCACCTACTTTATTAGTGACAAAGTTGAACTAGGTTTAGTGATTATCCAGTAAACACAAAACCCAGCGCAAGCTGGGTTTTATTTGTTTAATTAAAACGGTTTAAGCGTCTTCTGTCGTCAGTTTACTAATTAATTCAGCAATCGTGTCGGGATCTTGTGCGCCAGAGACTAAATATTGTTGATTAAACACAATGGCGGGGACGGCTTGGATCCCGCGGCTGATCCACAGTTGCTCTTCCTCTTTTACCGCAGTTTCAAAGCGTTTGTCTGTGAGCACTGCTCGTGCCTCATCAGCATCTAAGCCTACCTTTGTGGCTGCTTCAATGAGAACTTCAATGTCATCTGGGTTTTTTTGATCAGTAAAGTAGCTGCTGAACAACGCCAGTTTCAATTCAGTTTGCTTGCCAGACTCTGCCGCCCAATAAAGTAGCTGGTGGGCCTGTAGCGTGTTATAAATTCGCGATGCGTCAGAAAAGTTAAACTCAAAGCCTAAATCGGCACCCATTTGGGTTAATCGTTGACGATTTTGTGTACTTTGTTCCGGTGTTGAGCCGTATTTCTCGGCAATATGTTCACCTAAGTGTTGTCCTTCAGGCCCCATTGCGGGGTTTAGCTCAAACGGATGCCACTGCAATTTAACCTCTAAATCGTCAAATTGACTCAATGCTTGTTCAAGTCGGCGATAACCAACAATGCACCACGGGCACATTACGTCAGAAATAATATCGATTTGCAGTTGATTCGTTGCCATAGGGATCCTTTATAAAAAATTAATTCGACTTCATTTACTAAAGTCTAAACAGATAAAAAATGTATAGTTGCTTACAAAGTAACTGCTTTTAGTGGTTATTTGTTTGGTTTGTAATCACTTGTGAGAACAAGCCAAAAGTTGCAACCTTTGTGACATTATTGTGTCTATACTTAATCAGTAATCTGATGTTTAATCAATGTAGGGGTTAGGTCAATTTGATATACCCCATGCACGTTTATTAATGGCACAGTGATAAAGTACGCAAGGAGATATAAAACACATTATAGACTTGAGTACTTGTGACGCAAAGCACATGCCCTATGTCTAAATATGTCAGTCTGCATTTGTGCAACACCATTATTTATGTCAGCATGCAGTTGTGACACGCGATAAATTTGGCAAGTAAATTCTTTTAAGGACAATCTATGAAAATAAATCTTTCTGGTCACCATGTTGATGTTACAGACACTGTCAAACAACACGTAGATGAAAAATTCGCTAAAATAGCTAGCCATTTCCCCACGCTTATCTCGCTAGATATCATCATTGCTAAAGAGCATGGTGAATATGATGTTGAAATTAGAACTAACTATGAAGGAACTCGCATTGCTGCTAAAGGTACTGATTTAGTCATGTATCCCGCTATAACAAGCGCTGCTAAAAAACTCGATGCGGCACTAAAGCATCGTAAAGGTCAATTGAAAGCAGATTTACATGAAAAACCAGATGTAACTGCACCAGAAATTGCTTACGAAAAAGTTCAAGAAATGGACTTACGTTAAGTACATTCGTTGATTAAACGACATTAAAAAACGCAGCCTAAGCTGCGTTTTTTAGTTTGGTCTGCTCAAAACACTAATGCTAGGGAAGATGACGTTTGGCTCGCGGCTAAGTCATCTAGTTCCTAGACTTGTAGCGTTTCTCGTTTTAGCGAGTTTTATTCTTCGTTAATCTCAGCGTTGTGATAAACGTTTTGTACGTCGTCACAATCATCAAGAGCAGCTAAGAATTTTTCAAAACTTTCAATGTCTTCGCCAGTAAGTTCTGTCATTGTTTGTGGCACAAATGCTAAATTTTCTACCTTAAAATCAATCTCTGGAAAGGCTTCAGTTAACACTGTGCGGGCATTGTTAAACTCTGACACTGGCGCAAATACGCTGATGATGCCATCTTCAAGCTCTACATCGGCAACGTCGACGTCAGCCATCATAAGCAGTTCTAAAATAGCTTCATCGTCATCACCATCAAATACAAATACTGCTTGATGTTCGAACATATGGCCAACAGTACCAGGGCTACCTAACTTGGCATCATTTTTAACAAATGCTTGGCGAACCTGAGTAAAAGTACGGTTACCGTTGTCTGTTAAGCAATCAACAATCACCATACAACCGCCAGGTCCAAAACCTTCATAGCGGGCGGTATCATAATCTTCACCACCACCGCCACGAGCTTTTTCAATGGCACGTTCAATAACGTGTGCCGGAACTTGATCTTTCTTTGCGCGGGCAATCAAGCTACGAAGAGCTAGGTTACCATCTGGGTCAACGCCACCTTTAGCGCAAATGTAAATCTCTTTACCATAGCGTGAGTAAATTCGTGTCTTTTGGCCGGCGGTTTTCGCCATGGACTCTTTTTTATTTTGATATGCTCTGCCCATCTTAATCTCGTTTTTTAAATGTTTAAGGCTAAAAATTGTCATCGATTCTAACAGGAATTAGTTGTGCTGTTTAGGTGCAGGATCTAAATTTCACGTAAATAGGCTTGATAATACGATAAATATTATTAAATTCAGTATTCGCACCTCGTCTCATTAGTGAATAATTTTTATACTAACATCTCAAGCCTGTTAATTTTATGTATCAATTACTTTGAATCAATAATACAATTTAAACATAATTATCATTTAATGATAAAATACAATAATAAGTTGAAAGGTTTTTTTGTTGTCTAAAATCAATAGATTAAGTGTTTGCCTTTTGATAAATAGATGAGTTGATGAGCTAGGTTATCAATATCATTTCTACCCTGAACCAGTATGCTGTAAATGAGAATGCGAATATGAAATCTGAATCTGCTGAAGGTCAAACATCAACTGCCACTGTGACTATTTTGTATTATGAAGCGCCTGTTGGTTTAGAAATGCATAATGCTGTCATGACCGATTTACATGTCAGCAACACAGGACGCGTAATGATCCCAGAATCATTTCGTCGAGGTAAGTCAATTATTGCGGTGTTAGAGGGTGAGTGCAAAATACTTAACTCGTTAGGTGAGCGTGTTTATTCACAGCGTGTATTGAGCTAAGCACTTATTGATTCTAAACCTAAAAAAGACACCACAATGTGTCTTTTTTGGTTATAGCTATGATGTTTGCTATTTAGCAATATGGGGATTAATCATTTGATTCACAGCGTAATAAATCATTTAATAGCTTATCTGCCAAAGGCTGTAATACTTGCATATTAGGTTCGGTATGAGCCACCGTTCTTAAACCGTATATTCCCATCACCAAATATTGCGCTAAAAACTGACTGTCGCTGTCTTGTGCGATTAACTTCTGTTTTTTTGCTGTATCAAATACTTGCGCTAACGACTGCTGCCACAGCTGCAAAAATTCACAGGCCATAAGTCTAATTTGCTCGTCTTGCTCGCCCATTTCACTGAGTGACTTGGTTAGTAAGCACGACTGGGTCGCATCGCAGCTTAAACATTCTTGTACGATTAGGGCTAAATATGCACCTAAGTTGTCTACCGCTGAATCATCATTGGCAAATAGCTGCTCAAATTGCTTACTGCGATCTTGTTGATATTGCTCAATTGCAGCAATAAATAAGCCTTTTTTATTATCAAAGGCACAGTAAATTGATCCCGGATGTAGTCCCGTTGCTTTGGTGAGATCTTGCATGCTGGTTTTAGCGAATCCATTCACTAAAAAGGTGCTCATAGCAGCACGTAAAACAGTTTCTCTATTAAATTCAGCGTGTCTCATATATGGTCACTTCTGGTCAACAACAAAGCGTGATAACTCATCACACTTGAGTCTAACTAAATTTTACCGACTATTCAAAAAATACTTGAATGTCTATTCAAATACGATTAATCTTGAACGCATATTCAAGAATGGAGTTAACCACATGACGGCCAGTTTATTTACCCCTTACAAACTCAATGACACCTTAACATTATCAAACAAGATTTTAATGGCACCATTAACGCGTTGTATGGCGGATGATGACCTTGTGCCAACACTGAAGATGGTTGATTACTATGCTCGCCGAGCTGAAGCTGGTTTAATTATCAGTGAAGCGACAATTATCCGTCCAGATGCCCAAGGCTACCCAAACACCCCTGGCTTATTTACTCCAGCTCAAATTGACGGTTGGCGTAAAGTGACCGATGCCGTGCATAAAAGTGGCGGTAAAATCTTTGCTCAACTTTGGCACACTGGCCGTGTAGCACACCCACATTTTTTCGATGGTGGTGATGTACTTTCTTCTTCTGCACAAGCGGTTGAAGGCACAGTGCCTAGAATGCGCGAACTCGTTTATCAAACACCAAAAGCGGCCACCTTAGATGATATTAAGCAGTTAGTGGTTGATTATGCTCAAGCCGCGGCAAATGCGATTGATGCAGGCTTTGACGGCGTTGAAATTCATGCCGCGAATGGTTATTTAATTGACCAGTTTTTGCATCATGACAACAATCGCCGTGAAGACGAATACGGCCAAACTCCGGCAAACATGTCACGCTTTGCTTTAGAAGTTGTTGATGCTGTGGTTGCCACAATTGGCGCAGATCGCACAGCTATTCGAGTTTCTCCTGGTGCCTATTTTAATATGGCCGCCGATCCACGCGACCGTGATGTGTTTGACTATTTATTACCTGAGTTGGCTAAACGCCATTTAGCGTTTTTACATGGCGGTATTTTTGACGACTCAATGCAGTTTGATTACTTAGGCGGCAATATATCGACCTATTTGCGCAGTGTTTATACTGGCACCTTAGTGGGTGTCGGTAGCTATACCGCCGAAACGGGCAGTGCAGCCATAACCGACAACAAATTTGATTTGTTGGCAATTGGCCGTCCATTTATTGCCAATCCAGATTACGTGGCAAAAGTGCGTGATGGCGGCGAATTAGTGACATACGCTGACAGCATGTTAGCGGAACTGATTTAACGTTATTTGTTGTTTTAGGTTACTAACGTCAATGGAGGTTAGTAACCTAGTGTGTAGGAATCCATTTCTAAGCCGTACTTGATGTACTAGAAATGGCGCTAAAATTATCAACCCCAATTTGTGTTTTTTAGCCTCCGTTTTGACCACAGCTATTGCTGTGGTTTTTTTTTGATAAAAATTTAGCAGAAATTTGTCTCCGTGGGTGCAGTCTATTACTATGGCGACAATTTTCGGCAAAGAGAAACATGATGCAGACACTGCAACAATTAAATGATGGTTTGTTACTGGGTTATCAACGGGTCAGTATCGCTGAACAACTTACGCAATTTCCTACAAAACTGTTTGAATTAGCCGATACCCTAGAAGTACTCGATCTTAGCAATAACCAGTTGTCGTCGTTGCCAGATAACCTTGCCGATTTACATCAACTTAAAATCTTGTTTGTGTCGAATAACCTATTTGAACATCTTCCAGCTGTATTAGGTCGGTGTCCAAAGCTCGAAATGATAGGTTTTAAAGCCAATCAAATTCGTACCGTATCGGAAGCATCCATTCCAAAACAAACCCGTTGGTTAATTTTAACCGATAACCAAATTGAGCAATTGCCAGACAGTTTAGGTCAATGTCATCGGCTCGAAAAGCTTGCGCTTGCGGGTAACCGATTAACAGCATTACCTAATAGCATGGCAAACTGCCATCAATTAGCCCTGATCCGATTATCGGCTAACCAGCTTACCGCTTTACCACATTGGTTATTTGAGTTACCTAACTTAGCCTGGTTAGCCTTTGCAGGTAACGCGTTCAGTCATGTTGAACATTGCGATAATACTCGCGTACCTGTAGTGCCATTAACCCAGTTTACTTTAGGTCAGTTACTCGGGCAGGGCGCATCTGGACTGATTTATCAAGCTACTCACCATGATGAACACTCAGATGAGGCAAGCTTTAGCTGCCAGACTGATGTTGCGATTAAGTTGTTTAAAGGCATGGTGACCAGCGATGGTTACCCAGCAGATGAGCTTGATTGCTGCTTAACCGCCGGCGAACACCCAAATTTAATCAATGTCGTGGCACAAATTAATCAACCAGAGCAACTGGGTTTAGTGATGCAACTTATCCCGCCAAACTATAGCAATTTAGGTTTACCGCCGTCGTTGCAAACCTGTAGCCGCGACACCTTTGAAGCGCAAACCGTATTTACTTGGGCTCGCATAACTTATATTGCCAGCCAAATGGCTGATATTTTGGCTCATTTACATCAAAATGGGATTAGCCATGGCGATATTTATGCTCACAACATCATGATAAATACCCAAGATAACGTATTGTTTGGTGACTTTGGCGCCGCCTCAAATTTAAAACAGTTTACCCCACAGCATTTGCAATTAATGCAAGCGATTGAGGTTAGGGCATTTGGTTATTTGGTCGATGATATGCTAAACCTCATCGATAACCCAAACACACCACAAGCGACAATGTTGCGCCAGTTAGTGCAAGATTGCTTGCAGCATAGTGCATCAACTAGACCGAGTTTTAAGGCGTTGTTACCCCGTTTAGCGAGCATTGTGTAACAGATAAACACACTCGGGCTAAGGCATCATTAGGTTTAACCTAGTTGTTTCTTAACTCGGGTGAATGCCCCAAGCTAATGGCTCTAGCTAATAGTACGGCGAATAAAAAATCCAGAATATGGTCTTTAGCCACACACTGGATTATAATCAGATTATCATGTCGTAATGAAAGGCTAGCCCACTGTGGAAAATAAAACTGCACGTTTTACTGTATTAATGGACCCGCTAAAAAAGCAGGCATTTGAACAACTGTGTGCTGCGCAAGATCTCACCCCATCAGAAGTCACCCGTCAGCTTATTCGCGAATACCTCGAAAAGCATGATGTGAGTTTTGCTGACAATCAAAGTCGTCCCAATCCACAGGTAAAAAGCTAAGCTTTAATTCGCCTATTGTTAGGCTATTCGTGACGTTAGTGGTAATCCCAATCGTTTCGTTAGCAGGTGAGTGGATCAGCTGGTTTATTATCCTAGGGTAGTCAATTTGTGATAATAGCATTATAATGTCATTACAATATTCGGCAGGATAGATACTTTTCTATCTCACGCCAATCGATAAAGCCTGTCGAACTGCGTATTAGCGCTGTTAACGTGTTCGACAACTGCCAAGAACACAGAGAGTAAAGATATGAGTGATGTAATCCCGCCATGCCCAAAATGTGAGTCTCCGTACGCTTATTCAGACGGCACATTATTAATTTGTCCAGAATGCGCCAATGAGTGGAACCCAAATGAAGAAGTGGTTGATCCAGACGCTATCATTTTAAAAGATGCCAACGGCAACTTATTAGCAGAAGGCGACAAAGTCACCTTAATCAAAGACCTTAAAGTAAAAGGTTCATCACTCGTGCTTAAAGTTGGCACTAAAGCAGTGATCAACCATTTTGTCGACGGCGACCACGACATCGATTGTAAAGTGGATGGCAATGGCCAAATGATGCTGAAATCGAAGTTTGTTAAAAAACAAAGCTAATTATACTTAAGCCCGTCGCGTTAGTGACCATTTGTTAGGCTTGGTAAGATGAATAAAAATCTCCGTTGATATCGCTATTAATGGGGATTTTTTTATGGACACCGGTTCAAGTCCCGCCGCCACATCTGAACCGGTTATTGTTGTTCCAAAAGTATATTGTTTAGCAATGCCCGATCGCATGCTTGTCCAGTTGTGCTCCCCAAGTGCAATCACTTCGGTGACACGCTGTAAACCCATCCATGGGCGCTCTGCGAAAACATCCATGTTTTCGATGGTCACAGCCGCGATTGCACCTGTGTCTCTACTCTCTTCGATTTAACTTTGTATGTGACTATTAATAAAGATAAAAGTCTATTATTAATATTGAATGATTTTCTAATAAGTGATTGTAATTGGAGTTTGTCTATATACTATGATATTGGTTATTATCTAAACATACGGATATGTAAAATGAAAAAGATTTCTGTCTTATTCCTTATATTTATGCTCACCGCATGCGCAGCCCCAACAAGAACAGACGTTGATGAGTTTTTTGTTGTTTCTACTGGCACAATTATTCCTGATTCAGTCCCACTATTTGTTGATTGTTTAATTGATGGATTTAATCAATCTCATTCAGGGTTAACAAATTTTGAGGTTAGGCAATCAATGCGTTCAACGGGTTATCGTGTTGAAACATACACAGGTTCATTTAACTATTTACTGGTTAGTGCTGACGTATTCACTGATGGCCGGGTTGTGCTTCATGAGAGCAGTTCAGCTGGTTGGATCAATACTAATGGAGAAAAAGAAACATTTGGTCATTGTATGCAAAATTTTGAATCTAGTATTGTTAAGGATTAATTAGAATGGATGATGTAACCAAGTTGCAAAATACTGAAAAGAACACACTTAAATATGTTCTCCCTACCTGGTTGAAAATATCGTTAGTAGCCGTTGTTTTAGTTGTAGTCAGTATTCTTATTTTATATTTTGGTATGTTTTATGGAGCATATGGTACGCAAGAGACTTTTGCTCAGTTCGGTGATTTTATTGGAGGTACAATTAATCCTATTTTAGGTTTTGCGACAGTAGGGCTCCTTATTTGGTCAATTAACATCCAACTTCATGAGTTGAGAGAAACTAGATCTGAGGCTAGACAATCAAGAATTGCTTTTGAAAATCAGTTAAATATTTCTAGAGATGAAGTAAAACTTAGGCAGATTCAAATATCAATAGACAACTATCTACAGGAAAGAGAATTGGTTTTAAGTCAAAAACTTCCCCATAATTTTCAAATCATAATTTTTGACATATTGATTAAGAAACATAATCTTAAAAGCCATCCCGCAGATATTCTGTATAAAAAAATATCAGCACTAACTTATAAAAACTGTATTATTCCTTTTGCTAAAATAAGGTTTTCTGCTGAGCTACTCAGCGGCATCAAGCAAAATGAAATTGATGAGATTATTACAGATTTTATGAGAAATGATGAATATTCGAAGGGGCAGATAAAATCAGCTCTTTTTATGAGTTTGCAAATTTCTAAATCTTGGTTCGATTATCACGAACTTACACTGTACAAAAAACACTCGGTAGCCATGTTGTGGAAGCATTCATGTTCGTATTTAGAACCATTTAAAGATTTTATAGATGAAAATGATTTAATTAGCTTAGTATCAGAATTTCCTCAAAGTGATATTCCTAGTTTTTATAATGAACTTAAAATCCAAATTGAGAAAGTAAATGAGCTTCATGTCGATTTTTAGTTTATTAAAGTCAGAAGTATCAACTTTAATACAAATAAACCAGCAGGCTCAATGGTTCTCCGTCCGAAGTGTCCGAAATAGCGTGATGAAAATGCCGTAGTGACATCATGGATGATGTCACAGGCTCAGGGGTACATGGATGTACCATCTGAGCCGTTAGGCGATTTTTATTATCGCTATGAGGATCAACACTTTGTCGGAGCTGCTGGGGTGATCCAAGAGGGGAAAGCAGTTTTTCCCTTCTTGGTCGGGTGTGGGCGAAGCGCCACGACGTTGATGTTAGTTTAAAATGAAGTTAATGTATAAAGTTGCCATGCAAAAATGGACAAAGAAAAAGGGCTTAGCATTGCTGCTAAGCCCTTCTATAAATTGGTGGAGGCGGCGGGACTTGAACCCGCGTCCAGAAAGCCTACATCCTCGGCACTACATGTTTAGTCTCTCTTTTATTTAACCAAGCAGTCTCCGAAAGACAGGATGCTACTTGGTGAGTCCGGTACTGTTTCGCGGTTCACCCCCGGACGGAGTTCCCTCGCTAGCACACTGTAATATGACCATCAGAATCCACTGTCCACGTGCGAAACGTGTGGTTGATGGCTAGCTAGCCTAAGCTGCTAGAGAGTAGTTAGAGTCGTTTGCAACTATAACGGTGCGGCTTTTTACGAGGCCAACCGCCCCTCGACATGCTCCTTGGGTTTCGTGAATCCTGTCGAATCCAGAATCGCCCCCAATTGAGTTAACTATAACGCTTTGTGAGATGAATACCTAGTATCCATTAACAAAATATAATCGTTTGTTCACTATCTGTTCGTTATAGGCTTATGTTCAATAACAACTTATCAGTTTTCATCGTTTCAGTGGCCTATTAACAATATTAAGCGTTTTCTTTGTCTTTTTTCATTACGCGGGCTTTTTCGATTTTCCACTCGCGTTCTTTGGTGTCTTCACGTTTATCGTGATCTTTCTTACCTTTACCTAAGCCTATTTCGACTTTTACCCAGGCACCTTTGCGCCAGTACATTGATAAAGGAATTAACGTATAGCCTTGACGTTCGATTAAGCCGGCAAGCTTGTCAATTTCACTGCGCTTCAATAGCAGTTTTTTGGTTCTGATTGGATCGCATATTACATGTGTTGAAGCAGTATTCAGTGGTTGAATAGTACAACCATGCATAAAAGCTTCACCCTCTTTAATATAGACATAACAATCCGATAAATTGACTTTACCCATGCGAATGGACTTAACTTCCCAGCCCATAAGTTGTAATCCCGCTTCGATTTTGTCTTCAATGCGGTATTCAAAGGTCGCGCGTTTATTGCGTGCGATGCTCGCTGAGGCGTTTGCTGATTTCTTTTTTACCATTATTATTACCGTTCTGATTGCCGTTATTGACCTGAAGGATGGTGCTGGACAACCCGCAGTGAGCCCATTTGATAAACTCTATTATGTTTACTAACTATAATAGATATGGGGGAGATTTATGATATTACAACGATTATACCGAGTTTCTTGATGATTGTGTTATTTCCAACGCGATTTAACACTCTCAGAGATGCCTTTTTTGTTTAACGTGATAAAATCCCGCTATTGTATTAAGGATAGTGATGTCAGATGCCTAAGATTTCCAAAAGTATGCTGGTTAGATTTAGTGCCTTAGAAATGTATGATTTAGTCAATGATGTTGAATCGTATCATGCTTTCCTACCTGGATGTGTTGGGGGTAAGGTACTGGAATTTGATGGTAAAACCATGGTGGCATCAGTTGATGTCAGTAAAGCCGGGATCAGTAAAACATTTACTACTCGTAATCAAGTGGTGCAAGCTAAATCTATTTCACTTGAATTGGAAAATGGTCCCTTTAAGTACATGCATGGTCTATGGAAGTTTACTGAACTAACCGAAGATGCTTGTAAAGTTGAGTTTGATTTAGATTTTGAATTTTCAAACATGCTGGTTGATATGGCGTTTGGTAAAGTGTTTAAAGATTTAATGTCGTCTATGGTAATGGCGTTTACCGATAGGGCAAAGGTGATTTATCGTGATGAATGAAACAGAAAATTTTTCGGTAGATGTTATTTATGCATTACCAAAACAGCAGAAAATTATTTCGGTGATGGTGTCTCCAGGAACCACATTTATTGAAGCCGTTAAGCAAAGTGATATAGTTAAATTTTTTCCAGATATTAACCTTGAAGACGTTAAGCTTGGGGTGTTTAGCCGCCAGGCCAAACATGATGAGGTGCTTGTTCCTGGGCAGCGTGTTGAAATATATCGCCCACTAATTGCCGATCCTAAAGATGTTCGCCGTAAGCGTGCCGAAAAAGCTAAAGATGAAGGTCGTATTAATAAAATAACCGGTGCTAAAGTTAACTAAACTTAGAATAATATCCGTTTATCAAAATGTGCTTTAGGCCTTTGAGTATTATCCTTTGGGTCAATGACGAGTTTATCGCAAGTTAATGGATGCAATAAGCAGGGCAAAGTTTGCAAAATAAATCGTCTATGTTAATTTTGAAATAGGTTAAGCACAGTTATTTTGGCTAATTATCCATGTGTTAACGCTAGTTTAAGGTTAACTCGATTGATGTGTGGCAATGAAAAAACGCCAAAAAAAAGCAGGACTCTCATGAGAGGTCCTGCTTTTTTTGGCATAAATCACATGTTATTGTGTGGCTTATGTTGGTGTATTATCATTTTCTGCCTGGTTCTTTAATGCCGGACGTTGTTCTTCAACTAACGGTTTTGCATCTGGGCGAATTTCAGGTAGTAAAGGCTTCATATCTGGGTCGTTAACGGACGGTAATGAGCTTTGTTCCAGCGGAGTATTAAATTCTTTACTGAGATCGTAATCGCCGCTAACACTGGAAATTGTGTCGCCATTAAAGTGAATGATCAACTCTTTATGAGTAATGCTAGCATCTCGACCACTTTTGAAATGATAGACATAGTACCAAGTGTCATCAGAGAAGCTGTCGCGTAATACTGGGCGACCTAAAATATATTCTGCTTGTGCTTTAGTCATGTCGACACGAAGTTTTTCGACTTGTTGTGTTTCCATGTAGTTGCCTTGTGGCACATCTGGTTTATATATTAACCAGTCAAATACACTGCATCCGCTAAGAGATAATGAAAGCGCTACTGCGCTTACAAGGGTAAGACTTTGTTTTTTGTTTATCATTGTCTGCGCTACTTCCTAAATTCTGTCGGTCATCATACCCAAGCTGTCCCTATGCTGACAAGGGTCTATTAAAAGATGTTGTGGCTTTGAGTCAATTTAGCGCCCTAAGTTCCATTTTTTCAGTAAATAAATCTAAGGTAAATTTTCATATTTATTTAACGCATTACAGCAAATGTTGGTAGGATGTTGTTAAATCGTTCAATTTAAACGATCGAACTAAATTATGTCACTATTAAGTGCTATATCTAACTAAGCATTTATTATTAATAACTTTATCCAAGTTGCAGTGCTCAAAAAAGAAACAACAATGACTATTCAACAATCGCAAAATGCAACATTATCCAATGTAAAAAAAGGCCGTCTGATTTGTGTTGGAACAGGATTGCAGTTAGCTGGGCAAATAGGCGCGTTGAGTTTGAGTTATATTGAGCATGCTGATGTGGTGTTTTCGTTAGTGCCCGATGGTTTTTCTGAACGATGGCTAATGTCGCTTAATTGTGACGTGCGTTCGCTGCAGCCTTATTATGCACAATGCGGCGAGATCAAAAACCGCCGTGCTACTTATGCTGAAATGGTTAATGCTGTTTTGTGTGAAGTACGCCTAGGTAAGTTAGTCGTATGCGCCTTATATGGTCATCCTGGAGTATTTGCTTGTGTTGGGCATTTATCCATAAAACAAGCACGTTTGGAGGGGTATGATGCGAGTATGTTACCGGGTATTTCTGCGGAAGCTTGTTTGTGGGCTGACTTAGGAATAGATCCTGGTAATAGTGGCCATCAAAGTTTTGAAGCGACTCAGTTCATGATTTATCATCATGTGCCCGATCCTACTACGCATCTTTTACTGTGGCAGATAGCCCTAGCGGGTGAACATACTTTGACTCAATTTAGTACCACTAAAGCGAGGTTACAGATTTTGGTTGAGCACTTAACGCAATGGTATCCTCTTGATCATCAAGTGGTGATATATGAAGCCGCAAATTTGCCGTTTCAATCACCAGTAATCGAGCGCATGGCTTTGTCGTCTTTACCTGAGGCTAGGTTGACCCCAATTAGCACACTATTGATCCCTCCCGCTAAACAGATCACATTAAACCATGAGATGTTGGCTAAGTTAGGTATTACCGAATCAGATATAGGTTAAGTATCTGTTAACATTAAAAGATAATATAGCATAATCGTGCTCTACACTGAACGTTTTGGTTTATATCTTGACCTGATATAGACAGCAGATTAATTGAAGATGAAGTTGCAATTGTTAATTTTTTTATAGTCAGTTTTTTGTTAAAATTGTTAGCCGATACAAGTTAACAACTATCAGCGTTTGTTGTTAAACTGACTTGAGTGTAAAGTACGCACAAGTTTAAAAAGCTAGTTAAATCAGTTGAATGTACTTTATGTGTTGAATTGTCTGATGTTATGTCATTATGCCCATAAATTAACAATAAAATTATTAAAACAGAGAGTGACAATATGTCAAACATGAGTGCCTTTTTTACTGAGCTTGCGACTAATGCCCTGTTATTAGAAGCATATAAGCTTGATCCTCGTGCTGTCATGAAATCAAATGGATTAACACAAGAAGAGATTGACGCTGTAATGTCGGGAGATAAAGCACGTGTGAGCCAGTTAGTTGGTGATAAAGACATGGCTATGTACATGATTATAACTAACCCTACAGAGTAATTATTCTTGCATCATACATCGAGGTATTTTTTTATTATCATCGTGTTGCTTTTTAGCCGCGCGGCGATAGCTGACAATATCGATTATGATAAAGAACTCGATACTATTGAACAATATTTGGCGACAGATACTGGTTATGCAATTAAAAAGATTGAAACCGTATTAGCCTCTGAATCTTCACTTACCTCATCACAACACAGCCGCCTACATAGGTTGGTCGGTTCCAAAGAGCTTTATTTAGGTCATTTTGTCGCAGCAGATAAAGCTTTCGATGAAGCACTGATAGACGGTCCAACTGGTGAAGAACTCACCAATATTTATCTATTGAAAATCACTGCAAATATTGGGCTTAGCAACTACCAAAAAGCCTTTTCTCTTCTGGAAGAAAATCTTTCTCGTATTGATAACTATCAAGACCAAAGTATCAAAATAAAGTCTTATAACCGTCTGATGAATGTGTATTTACAGCTGGGCGCTTATGATGAAATGTTACGTATAGCAAAATTGTCGCTGAATTTAAATCAAGGTAAAGACCCAAAAGATCAATGTTATTCAATGTTATACCTGTCGGTGGCCCATTCAAAATTAGCTCATTTTGACCAAGCTGATACATTATTTAAAGACACTCAAGCTTATTGTAAAGATCATGGTCTGCCATTAATTGAGATCATGTCTATTAGAGGCTTGGCTACAGTGCTGTTTGATAAAGGACAATATGCGGCTGCAGAAAGTTTGTATCTTGTTGCTTTAGAGCGTTACCAAAAGTTTAAATTTGAAGTTGAAATCAATGAGATAAGGTCTTATTTAAGTGTTATTTATTTTCATTTAGGCGATTACCAACAAGCTGAAATGTATGCGCAAATGGTTAATGCATTGCCTAATAAACCCAGTAACATGATAGCGAAAAAACGAGTTAACGAAACTCTTTCTTTAATTGCAGGTAAACGCGGGCAATTTGATAAAGCATACCAGTTTCAAGTTGTCGCTTCTGCACTTGGCCAGCAACTACTTGATGAGCAGAAAGTCAAAGAAAATGCTTATCAAATGGCTCGCTTTGATAGTGTTGAAAAAAGCCGTGAAAATAGCAGTTTGATCCAAGATCACGAGTTACTGATGAAACAAAAAGATTTGTTTATGAAGGAAAAAAGTTCATCTATCATGTTCTCTACTTTACTTGTAGGTCTTTCTGTCGGTTTATTATTGTTATTGATCTCGGCTTGGCTGCAACGTAATCAATTTATGAAACAAGCGCAGCGAGATGGATTAACCGGTATTTTTAATCGCCGTACTGGACAAGAAATGGCGGAAAATGAATTTATTCAAGCTCAAACAATAGGTGAAAGATTCTCTGTTGTGTTAATGGATCTTGATCTATTTAAAAATATTAATGACCAATATGGCCACGGTACAGGTGACTGGGTATTAAAAAAAGTGACTAATGTTATCGAGGGTATGTTGAAACCGACAGATATTTTTACCCGAATGGGCGGCGAAGAGTTTGCTGTCTTTATGCCAAAGCAAGCCGAAGATATGGCTGTTGATTTTGCCGAACGTATTCGTAGTGAGATAGCCAATATTAACACTCGTTTCTCTGGACACGATTTTACGGTCACAGTCAGTTGTGGTGTCAGCACTGTTACTAAAGATGACTTAAGCCTTGATCCTTTAATTCATCGTGCTGATTTAGCCCTTTACCGAGCCAAACATAATGGTCGAAACTGCGTAATATCTTATGACGACACCATGAAGCCTTAATCATCGCTAAGCTGAGATCATCATCAAAATTCATCACACAAGCTCTTCGATAGCGACCATGCGTTCTACAACCTCATCACATTATCAGCAATGCAGTCTATGACTAAATGCACACAACAACAGTAAATGGCATAGTTGTTAATAGGCTACTTTGAAGTGTATAAGCTCAATTTCTGTATAATTGAAAAGCACTTTTTAGTGTTTTGCTAGCAGCATCCCACAGGTCATCTTACTCTTTGTGCATTTTATTGTTAAAAACTATGGTAATTGTATCGCTATTACGCCATGTAGCGACTTCATTTTTACATAAAAATGCTCTGTAAATCATAGGTATAGTGCCTAAAACGATAGTGATACCTTACAACAAACACATTCTATTTAAATAGCAAATACCATTTAGCGGATCTCTTCTGGTGGTGTTTATGGCTTATTTTTAGAGCGTCATCGCTTACAAATAAACCATAATTTGGTATAACAAACTGCGGCAGATATAAAATTGCCCTATATTGCGGCAAAAATTATCTTGAAGGAGCGACTGTTCTGAATAATATGAGGCGAGTGATATATTCTGCTGCTCGTTAACGGGTAAGATCTTACCAAACAGATAATCTCTATTAAGTAGAGTAGGGGCTAAGAATGAACACCCTATGCACCAAATTGCTTCAAAACAACTCTACCAAGTTATTACGACTACGACGAACAAGCACACTCCCTCTTTGATCCATTTCTGTGTCTCGTTATTGTTAATCGGTAAATTATCGACTATTTAAGTCACTTTCTGCCCGACCTCAAGCTGAATTTTGGCCGTTTTTCCTATCATCGTGAGTTGCAATGCCATTTTCATTGTTTGGCTATTACTGCAATAAATCTCTGCTATTGCACCATTTTGGTTCTCTATTGCCCCATTTGTGATTGTTTTTAATTTTTTTCAAAAAAAATTCACCTTTATTTAAAACAAACCAATATAGCTGAACTTGTTGATCGGGTGACGTAACTCACATTTTTAATGACATTACCGCCGTATTTTTTAACGTTGACGTAAACGTAAATTTAAAACAGTCGTTTACATTTGGGTTATAAATGAATTTGTTTAAGCTTATGTTTTAAAACAATTAAAAGTGATTACGTACGGGTAAGCTAAAAACGTTATCAAATTGTTTCATTCACGAATATAGACTAAAGTTATGTAAGATAATATTTACAGTTAGTTTTTTATTACAACCATTTTTACCAAAGTAATTTATTGGTCAATTGGTAAGATGAATTTCTAATGATTGATTTAAAGTATAAACTCTAATAATTAAAGTTTTTTATAAACAGGTGCTTATGTGTAGATTTGTTGTTTGGTATTACCAATTTACTGTGCTGTTGACAGTCGTTTTTAACACGTTTTGGTAAACTGATAACTGTTGCAATTACAAACGTTTTTGGTTAGTTTTTAGTACGAAACAGACATTTGAAAGTTTTTGATTCAACGTCAGCTTCTTCAACGTCAGCTTCAAGTTAATCTTATGAGTAAGCGGTTACTGGGCTCGATAAAAAGCATTCAATCGTTAAGTACAACAGTGATTCAGTTGATACAAGAATGTGGCATAAATGAGTTAGCAGTAGATAGCGTTATACAGTGAAGCATGACCACCAATATCAAAACAGACAGCATTTAGGGAGCCATTATTATGACGGCAGAACAACTAGTAGCCCAGTACAGTAAGTCCACAGCAAATGCTGATGATTCGGTTAAAACCGATCTCACTTTTATTGGCCCCACTGTTAATTGCCAAGAAGAGGTTTTTAATTCTGGTGCCGTGGCTTTCCTTGATTCGTTATGTGCCAAGTTTGTTGATGAAGTGCCAGAACTACTAAAACTGCGTAAGCAAAAGCAAGCACGTATTGATAATGGCGAACTACCAGACTTTTTACCTGAAACCCGTGCAATACGAGATGGCAATTGGACTATCCGTGGTATGCCTAATGATTTGACCGACAGACGAGTTGAAATTACCGGCCCGGTTGACCGTAAGATGATCATTAATGCCTTAAACGCCAATGTAAAAGTGTTTATGGCTGATTTTGAAGATTCATTAGCACCGAGCTGGCAAAAGATTGTTGAAGGTCAGATTAACCTTCGCGATGCCGTTCGTGGTGATATTGATTTTACCGCTCCAGAAACCGGTAAGCATTACTCGTTAAATCCAGATCCAGCAGTGTTAATTGCTCGAGTACGTGGTTTACACCTTATTGAAAAACACGTTGAGTACAAAGGCACACCTATACCTGGTGGTTTAGTTGATTTTGCGATGTATTTTTATCACAACTACCGTCAACTTTTAGCCAAAAAATCAGGGCCTTATTTTTATATTCCTAAGCTAGAAAGTCATGTGGAAGCGCGTTGGTGGGCTAAAGTGTTTGCGTTTGTTGAAGAGCGTTTCTGCTTAGAACCTGGCACGATTAAATGTACCTGTTTAATTGAGACCTTGCCTGCAGTGTTTGAAATGGAAGAGATTCTTTATGAGCTTCGTTCAAACATAGTCGCACTAAACTGCGGTCGCTGGGACTATATCTTTAGTTACATAAAAACCTTAAAAAATTATCCAGACCGTGTTTTACCAGACCGTCAAGCAGTCACCATGGACACCAAGTTTTTAAGTGCCTATTCACGCTTATTGATTAAAACCTGCCATAAGCGTGGTGCATTAGCGATGGGCGGAATGGCGGCATTTATTCCAGCAAAAGATGAAGCGACTAACGAGCTGGTACTGCAAAAAGTACGTGGTGATAAAGAATTAGAAGCTCGCAATGGCCACGATGGTACTTGGGTGGCTCATCCTGGTTTAGCTGATACCGCAATGAAAATTTTCAATGATTACATTGGTGGTGATAGAACCAATCAATTGCACATTACTCGTGATGTTGATGCGCCGATTTTAGCCAGTGAGTTACTTGAACCTTGCGATGGTGAAAAAACCGAAGCGGGCATGCGTTTGAATATTCGCATTGCATTGCAGTACATCGAAGCATGGATCCAGGGCAATGGTTGCGTACCCATTTACGGTTTGATGGAAGATGCTGCTACGGCAGAAATATCACGCACCTCTATTTGGCAATGGATTCAACATGGCAAAAGTCTATCAAATGGCAAGCTTGTCACTAAAGCATTATTTAAAGATATGTTGAAAGAAGAAATGGCCAACGTTAAGAAGGAACTCGGCGCAGAACGCTTTAATGCAGGCCAGTTCGCTAAAGCATCAACGTTATTTGAACAAATTACTACCTCAGATGAGTTAGTTGATTTCTTAACATTACCCGGATACGAACTGTTAACGGCTTAATGCCAGTAACAGAATATTAATTACAACACCACTGAATTAAGCAAAGTTGAACGATTCACTTTGCTACCCTCACACAGAAAGGAGCGACACTATGACTACACAACTAACTCGTCAGCAACAGGTTGATGCAATTAAGAAAGATTGGGCTGAAAATCCACGTTGGAAATCTGTTAAGCGTCCTTTTACTGCTGAAGAAGTTGTCGCATTACGTGGATCTGTTGTACCAGAAAACACGATTGCTAAAATGGGTGCTGCAAAATTGTGGGAACTGGTTAACGGCGGCGCTAAAAAAGGCTACGTAAACTCGCTGGGTGCACTTACTGGTGGTCAAGCAGTACAACAAGCAAAAGCTGGTATCGAAGCTATATACCTATCAGGCTGGCAGGTTGCTGCGGACGCTAACTTAGCGGGCACCATGTATCCTGATCAATCACTTTACCCAGCAAACTCAGTTCCAGCTGTTGTGAGCCGTATTAATAACTCATTCCGCCGAGCTGACCAAATTCAATGGGGCAAAGAAGTTAATCCTGGTGATGACAATTATACTGATTATTTTTTACCAATCGTTGCAGATGCTGAAGCCGGTTTTGGTGGCGTACTGAATGCTTTCGAACTAATGAAGTCGATGATTGATGCTGGTGCTGCTGGGGTTCACTTTGAAGACCAACTCGCGTCGGTTAAAAAGTGTGGTCACATGGGCGGTAAAGTTCTTGTTCCAACCCAAGAAGCAGTACAAAAGCTTGTGGCTGCGCGTTTAGCTGCAGATGTGAGCGGTGTTGATACGTTAGTTATTGCACGTACTGATGCCAATGCTGCAGATTTAATGACTTCAGATTGTGATGAATATGACCGTGACTTTGTGACTGGCGAACGCACTAGCGAAGGTTTCTACCGTGTTAAAGCTGGTTTAGACCAAGCCATTTCTCGTGGTCTTGCGTATGCTCCGTATGCTGATTTAATCTGGTGTGAAACGGCTAAACCTTGTCTTGAAGAAGCGAAGAAGTTTGCTGATGCTATTCATGCTAAGTACCCAGATCAACTATTAGCTTATAACTGTTCTCCATCATTTAACTGGAAGAAGAACCTAGATGACGTCACGATTGC
Organism: Shewanella vesiculosa; assembly: GCF_009994065.1. NCBI lineage: Bacteria > Pseudomonadati > Pseudomonadota > Gammaproteobacteria > Alteromonadales > Shewanellaceae > Shewanella > Shewanella vesiculosa. The sequence continues at coordinate 78,270 of NZ_JAACSD010000012.1, read as the reverse complement.
TAAATTCCAGCAAGAGCTGTCTAACATGGGTTACAAGTATCAGTTCATCACGTTAGCGGGCATTCATAACATGTGGTACAACATGTTCGATTTAGCCTATGACTATGCTCGCGGTGAAGGCATGAAGCATTATGTTGAAAAAGTTCAAGAACTTGAATTTGCTGCGGCTAAGAAAGGTTATACCTTCGTATCGCATCAGCAAGAAGTGGGTACTGGTTACTTTGACCAAGTCACAACCTGTATTCAAGGTGGTAAATCATCAGTAACAGCGCTAACAGGTTCTACTGAAGAAGAACAGTTTTAACCTATAGTCCCAACCGTTTTACAAGTTTAGTCACTTTGTGGCTGTTGTAACCCCGTGCAGCTCACCTACAGGCAGCACGGGATTTTTATCCAAGGATGTTGGATTATAAGTTTTACTTAGTTGTTAATCCTGATTGTTTGGCTACTTCCTACCCGTAAGCTTTTTAACCACATTATTTGTGATTGCGGCTCTTGTGAGCCGTTTTTTTTTGCTTAATTTTTATCTCATGCTTGTTACTCTGCACATCAAACAGATTCAACTCAAATTACGTTCACTAAAATATAAATAAAGTGACGCAGTTAGCACATCATTTACTAACCATGAGAGTGATTGCGACTTATTCATTGGTTTATTGCCACGTCATTTGAAAGCAAATATCGTTGTTTTACTTTGATACGTGAGCTAGCTTGCTCTAATGACAATCTCTACAAGACACTGTGTTGAAATTGAGTATACTAAATCAATGTTTGTTACATTTAGGTTAAATTTTGAAGGCGATGACTCAGCAAAAAGGGGCTGATTATTGGACCAAGCGTATCAGTGATCAAGAAATGCCTGCATTATGTTCCACAGTGCGTGATTTAGAAAAGCTGGCTAAAGACGATGTATCTTCATTATCTTTACTCGGTCGAAGTGTCATGCACGACAACGCACTTACCTCGCGAATTTTGCGAGTAGCAAACAGTGCTACCTACAATAAAGGTATTAATCCGGTGTCGACTGTCAGCCGCGCAGCCGTAGTACTCGGATTTGATACTATTCGTAATATTTGCATTACCGCAAAACTACTGACCAGTTTACTCGAAAACAAACATCTGAGTGCCAGTGTTTATCAACGCTTGTTAAAGCTGATGGCGCAATCTTTTCAGGCGGCCATGCTCGCCAGAATGATGATGAGCGATCGAGGAGAATCGTTACGTGAAGAAGTTTTTATCGCTTCTTTGTTGTATCGCATCGGTGAAAGTGCTTTTTGGAGCATGGGCGGTGAGCTAACCGAACAGCTAGATAAAAAACTGTTATCAACCGATGATAAAATAGAGCAAAACTCATTGATACGAGCTGAACTTGGTACGTCATTTATTCAGCTTACCCAGAGTATTGCCAGAAGCTGGGGGTTAGGTGACGTGTTAATTAAATCGTTAACGCAGCCAGATGAACGTATGCCCGAAATCCGTTGTATTTTTTTAGCCGATAAGTTATCGGAGATAGTATCGCAACCTAACGTTAATGCTGAAGAGTTGCATAAGCGCTTATCCCAAGCCGCCGATATGTTAGACATCAGTGTGGCTAAATTTACTGAAAAGTTTATTGATTGCAGTGAAACAACCCATAAGCTAGCTATCGAATACGGTGCTAAAGCGATTGTGTCTTATTTACCTCATACCGCTAATGTATTAGACAATATTGATGCTCCAGTTGTGCCTTCTGAGGTACGTGAAACCAATCACGCTTATCAATTAAGTAAACTGAGGCAATTAACCCATTACGCTGCGGTAAAAACTGATTTTAATCAAATCATGCACACGACATTAGAGGGCATGTTAACCGGTGTTGGTTTAGACCGATGCGGTGTATTGTTATTATCACCGAGTCGTAAACTATTACAGCCAAGAGTGATGATGGGCGATGGCGCTGAATTATTAAAGCAAGCATTTGTGATTGAACTTGATGATCCTCAATCGGTTTTTACTCAGTGCATTGGGCAAAAAAAGAGCTTTTGGGTTAATGCACCAACCAGCAATGAATGCAAAGTACAAGTAGATGATGTGCTTGTGGAACGATTTTCCCAAAATGGATTTCTATTAGCACCATTATCTGTTGGAAATAAAGTATTAGGCTTGTTTTATGCCGATAGGTTGGGCTCTGGGCGTCATTTTGAACAAGATGATTTTGACAGTTTTACTCACTTTAGTGAGTTGGCAAATGTGTGTTTTGCGGTGTCGATGGCATAACAAGGCTATTTAGTTATTGACTATTATTGGGTGGGTTAAAGATTTATCACTGGATATTAAGCATCTGCTATTAAACAAAAGGGTGACCGTGATAATAAACATGGTCACCCTGATGAACTGATGATTATTGCATAATTAAGCTAGTAATACGTTTAGCTTTGTCGTTTGGTATCGGAAAGCTCAAATGATATTGTGCTATTTTCCAACCATCAACCGTTTGAACTAATGCACCTGTTCCTCGGCTAATGCCATATTCTGGGCTATAAAGCTGTTCGTCAAATACGATGGTATCGTCAATTTGCAGTAAGTGGCGAGACTTTACATCGTAACGCCAACCTTGAGTGGGTTTGGCATAGCGTTCAAACTCAAGCATATCCCATCGTTCTGACTTATCGGTACCAATAAACACTGCTTGTGGGTGATAAAGACTAAAATAAGTCGTCCAGTCAGCTGCTGCTGCGCTTTCATGTAACTGGTTTAATAAAGCGCTGACGGCTTGGCTGTCTTTTGCAGATAAACCTTGGCTGTCAATTAATTCATTTGCCTGGCTAATATTCTTAATCACGGCTTCGCTTTCGGAGCTTACTTGTTGGCTCACTTGCTTGTTTTTTGGTGCGGTTTGGCTTTGACCAAGTGAGGTGTCATCGGCTTCTGTTGCATGCAAGTCGAAGGCTGCTACTGTGGTCATTAACACCGCAATAAATCCAAGTCTGTTAATGATTGATTGCATAGTATTCCTTTTACGTTATGAATTATTATTATGTTGATGACTTATCTAATGCCAATTTATTGGATCTAGCTGATAAAACTGGCTCAATTCTTTATATAATTGATTATGTTGTTGGTAAAACTCAATAGGTCGTTCAAAAAATGTTTCACTTATTACAGCAAAAAACTCTGCGGGATTGGTTGCGCCGTAATAATTGAATAATGACGGGATATGCTGTTGAGCGCAATGTTGAAGTTGTTTAAATTCCTGCCCTAGAGTAGCAGACCAAGAACGATATGAGGTGATATCTCGTAAAGGAGGCGCACCATTGGCGCTGCCATCTTCTTGGTCAAGTTGGTGAGCAAATTCATGAATAACCACATTGCTGCCATCAAACGGATCTGCAGCGCCTTCTACAGTGCTGTTCCATGACAACACTACCTTGCCATATTCCCAAGATTCACCCAGCAACACATTACGCTGAGTAGAATACACGCCTGCTATATCAGTGCGGTTTTGATGAACAATAAATGCACTTGGGTAGACCAAAATTTGTTTCAGTTTAGGATAGTAATCAGTTTTTCGGTTGAGCAATAATAAACAGGCCTGGGCTGCTATGGTGACTTTTACTTCGTCATTTATGTCGAATCCGTCACAACCGACGAATTGTTTCTCACTAATAAACACTTGGATATGCTTTTTAAGCTGTAGCTGCAAGTCTGTTGGCATGGCTTTAAAGTAAGGAAAGCGCTTTTTTAATATATTACGCCATAGTGTTGGAAATGGTTTGCTAGCCACTATGCTACGTTGACGATTGCGGCGCCATTGACTACTGGTAATCCATCCAATAGCGGTCATTGATATAATGAGCAATGTTACAATCGCGATCATAGAAGGATCCTAATAGTCAAAAAGGTTTTTTTGGTTTTTATTTCAAGCTTATATCTGTGCTGATAAGTTTTCGCACTACTCCGTGATGTTATTCGATAGCTTTAGCTGTGTTTGTTATAAAATTTTGCCCTATGTGAGATTAATGGGGCTGTTTGTAAACAAATTCAAGCTTTAGCAAAAATTAACTCTAGGTGCTGGGCAAATGTTAACTTGTGCAGCGGTATGAGAGGTTGCGTTTTTTAGAAAAAAGCACTGGCTAATAAATATGACCTTCATATTTATTAGCCAGTGAAAGGGTGGGGGGAGAAAAGCGAACATCCTGACCAATCACAAAGTAAATTAACGATTAATCTTTAAAATTAGCTTCTAAGCTTTTTTGTTGTAGTGGCGATAAGCTGAAATATTGTGAAATCAATTGTCTAATCAGTTTTGACTTTGCTATGCCGCCTTGCTGGCTCAGCAAGGCTAACTGAGTGATAGCTGTCTCGCTTAAAGTATAAGTGCAGCGCTTATAAGGTTGCTTTTTGTTGTTGCTATTTGATTTTATTGCCCCCAATTTCTGCGGGTATTTACGCTGTAGAAAATCGATTATATTCGTTTGACTCTCTGTGCCAACAACCTCAGAGGTTACCGCATGTCGAGCTCCGCCTTTACCGGCTGCGTACAGATCTGCAGCTGCAATAAAGTCATCAATTGATACTGCTATGTTATTGGTTTGCTTACATGACGAAGCGTTTTTCTTGAGATCGGCTAGTCCCATAATTTCCTCCCAATGTGGTCACATTCGATGCAGTATTGCGCTGTTTAAGGAGTTGCTTTGCATCGGTAATCTCAAGTAATTCGCAAGCAATACTGCGCATCTCTTCAGCTGCTTTACCTTTGGGTTCTAATTCAAATACTGATAAGCCCGATTCTTCACTGTCGTCATAAATGTTACGACTGTAGTTAACTGCATCTAATACGTTAATATCGTAAGTACGACAAACATCTTTTGCTTCGATGATTCTACTTGCTTGGTTAGGTAAGCTTGGGCATTGTGTGATTACAAATGATGCTTTCATTTTGGGATTTATCATCAAACAAGTGGACACGATATCGTCCATGTGGCTTACCGTTTTCAAGTCGCGACGTTTTGGTCTTAACGGCATTAATACATGTGATGCAACTGACATAGATGCTCGTAAGGCAAGGTTATCTTGACCACCACAATCGACAATTACATAGTCATAATGTTGCTCTAAGCTGAGGAGGTCATTACGGATTTTGCCATAAAGCTGTACGCAGTTTATCGCCGATAATTTGGGGTTGTTGTTACGAGCCTGGATCCAGTCTGATGTTGTTCTTTGTGGATCGCAGTCGACCATAATCACGCAGGCATCTGCCTCTTGGGTCAGGAACACCGCAATATTTTGCGCTAAACAGCTTTTACCGCTGCCGCCTTTCTCACCACCTACTAATATGATCATCTATGCAGCCCTCCCAACCAAGTTTGTTACTTACCTAAAAATAATTCTAAACTCACTTTAAATACTGAATTAGGTTTGGTCAATTAGCTGATTTTTGACAGTTTTTTATAAATGTCGCCTAGATGTTTAATTGACTAAATTAGCTTGTACGGCAAAAAATTGACAACATGGTGTCGCACGCAGGAATGTTATTTAAAAGTTAAACTTTATAATCACTTAAAGCACTTTACTGAGCAACATGTACCCTATTACTGGCCAGCTAATTTGGCATATTATGCTTGCATATCTTGTTGATACACTTTTTACATCTTATTTTTACTTTTGTTATTCGAAATTGATATAAGTAATAGTTGGCGCTATGAGGGACTTTTTTACGGTTTGCAGCGTGTTACACTTGGGTTTTAGCCATCAAAGCTGTGGGACCGAAGTCATGAATGAACAACAATTATTAGAAGCGATTAATCAAACCATGCCATTTGGTAAATATGCTGGCCGTAAGTTACTGCAGTTACCTGAACCTTATTTAGTGTGGTTTCATTCAAAAGGCTTTCCAGAAGGTAAGCTTGGTGAGCAGCTTGCATTAATGTATGAAGTGAAGCTCAATGGATTAGAAGAAATGCTGCAACCGCTTTTAAAGCGGTGACCTTGGTAATAAGCGATGGCAAGCGATATCGAACGTAACAGCCCAGAGGCTAGGGCGGACTGCGTCCTGCTAGATCGCTACGCTGCTAAATAAAGCGGCCAAAGCGTTCGCTCGTTATCATCCTAGCATCTTGGCTTTTAACACTTATACCGTTACCGCTAGTTACCGCCCTTTTGAGGCCTCTCGTGGCGTTCAGAGCGCTTTTTTCATGTAAAAACCGGTGAAAGTTTGGCCACGTTTTTGTTGGTAGCTGACTTGTTGTAAGGCAAAACCCATAGTCTCAAACAAAGCTCTAGATAAATATGACGCATCCACACTGACAAATGGATATTGTTGCTGCTGTGCCCAATGTTCAAGGTGTTGGTATAGCGAGCTTGCTATACCTTGATTTTGGAAGCTGGGGTGCACGTATAAACAGTCAATATAACCTTGGTGGTTAAAATGAGTTTCTAGGCTAATAAAACCGATGACCTGTTGCTTGTTTAATGCAATCCAAGCTTTATTTCGCTTGTATTGTAATTGCCAGAACTTAGCTGAACGGGGGGCTAATGACCATGCATCAAGTTTTAGTTTCGGGTATCTCGGATGTTCAATACCTTGCACAGCAATATGGTATAACTGGCTTACTTGAGTAGCGTAGGACGCTGAAAAATCAACGATTTGACTTGGTTGATTTATTGAGTTTTTCATAAAAAAGACCAATCGGTAAGATTGGTCAATTATGTAAGATTTTTGCGATAAAACGTACTATTTTTTATTAATGTTGCCAACAAACATGATTTTATCAAATGTTCTGTTTAGGCTTGAACTTTTAAAATCGGTCATCCACATTTGCTCAGACACTTCAACTTTATCGCCTTTATTCACTTCAGTTTGTGGGCCTGCTGCCCAGTATGTTTTGTCGGCTTCTTTTAGCTGAACATAGGTGTAACCGCCACCATTCATAGTGTCGATGACTTCTGCTTGATGCAAAGCACCTTGTGCCCACACAGAGGAAACACCTAAAGCCAAAGTGGCTGCGGCAGCAAATGCGATTAATTTAGCTTTCATGTATGTATTCCTATTTTATCTACAGATGACACTGGATAACGAGATTGGCTCAATTTTATGCTATTTAACCATCTCAGCTGATTATGGTCTGTGATCTAGCACGAATAATTGTTATCTGCCAGCGGTTAGGTATTACCACTAGATGGTTTAATCGTGCAGGCTACTGTAGTGAATATTAGCAAATAGTTGCCCACTCTTAAGTTGTCGATACCGGCTGACAAAGTCGTAAAAGCCGCTGGCAGCGTTTGAGTGTGCCAGTGGCTAGGTATTATCACTAGTTGATTTAATCGTGATGGCTAATGTAGTGAACATTAGCAAATAGTTGCACAGTAATAAGCTGTCCATGCTGGCTTGTAAAGTCGTAAAAGGCGCTGGCAGCGTTTGAGTGTGCCAGTGGCTAGGTATTATCACTAGTTGATTTAATCGTGATGGCTAATGAAGTGAACATTAGCAAATAGTTGCACAGTAATAAGCTGTCCATGCTGGCTTGTAAAGTCGTAAAAGCCGCTGGCAGCGTTTGAGTGTGCCAGTGGCTAGGTATTATCACTAGTTGATTTAATCGTGATGGCTAATGTAGTGAACATTAGCAAATAGTTGCACAGTAATAAGCTGTCCATGCTGGCTTGTAAAGTCGTAAAAGGCGCTGGCAGCGTTTGAGTGTGCCAGTGGCTAGGTATTAT
>NZ_JAACSD010000012.1:0-70555 GCF_009994065.1 Shewanella vesiculosa | reverse complement strand
GTTTGAGTGTGCCAGTGGCTAGGTATTATCACTAGTTGATTTAATCGTGATGGCTAATGTAGTGAACATTAGCAAATAGTTGCCCAGTAATAAGGTGTCCATGCTGGCTTACAAAATCGATAAAAGCTTCAGGCAGTGTTTGATTACTAATGGGTTGCTGCCAATGAGCATGTAATAATGCCTCGTATCCTTCTTTACCTGCTGCAGTATAAGAACTTGATACTCCCAAATACAGCTTATTAGGTTCTAGTGTTTGCCATTGATCGTCTTTGTAGATATCAATCTGAGTTATCCTTAAGCCTTTAGCTTGCTTACCATCATAAAAGTAGCGCAGGCCATAAGGGTAGGGGAAACTGCCTGCGCCTGTACCCATTATGCCGTTATTGGTCGCGGAGTTTATCGCGGACTCTAATGCTTCGATAACGTATTTACCTTGAATTTTATATAAGGTAAGAGGGAGTTCAAAGGGCAAAATGCGCCCCACAACATCGGCTAAAGATAATTGGCCTTTGTTCAGTGACTGTCTTACCCCACCGGCATTGTGCAAGGCAAAATCTATTGTTGGTTCAATATTTTTAGCCGCTTTATACATGCTTCGACTGACCCACGGGGCGATTTCACTGCCATGAGGTAAGTGTTTGCTTGGTAAGCGTGTATGGACAAAGTCGCGAGGAATATGGCCAAGGATTTGATTTTCTATCGCATCTAATGATGGTCTGTATTGAGTATGGATTACTGAGTGAATATGTTCATCATGTTGTGCGTCTTTAATACTCGGATGAGCAAAAAGTTGTTTGACTAAGGTTGCGGCAGTATTACTGTCTGTGGCATGACCGTCTTTGGTGGTTACTGTGATGTTTTCATCGACCATAAAATAGTTATTGCCCTGTAATTCAACTATTTTGCCATGTTGATCAAAACATATTTCAGCCAAGCCAATTGTTTCTGCATATTTGCCTGCATGTAAAATAGGCGTTGAATTAATCGTTTCTGCATAAGGAATATTACTCCAACCAATATCACTCAGTTGGCCTTGCAGTGTATGAGAATGACCGCCAACAATTAAGCTGATCCCATCAACTTTTGCAGCAAGTTCTCGGTCTTGATCTAAGCCTAAATGGCTCAATACTATGATGTGATAGATACCCTGCTGGTGTAAGCGTTGTATTGTCCGCAAAGTCGTGTCGATGGCGTTGGCAAAGTGGGTGTCAGGATCGGGCCGTGCAATTAAGCGCATTTGATCTAATGTAATACCAATAATGGCTAACTTAGTGTCATGAAATGGCTTAATTAATACTTTGGCTGTTTCAGTTGAGTCATCAAAATCGTACAGCATTGGATGGCCATAAAGTCGGCCCGATTTATGTCGGTCTTCTTGGCTGAGGTCCATATTGCCAGCAAGTACCGGAAAATCGATACGGTTTAGAAAAGCTTGAACTGGGCTATTGCCTGCATCGACTTCGTGATTACCTATTACCATAGCATCAGGTTTGAGTAAGTTTAGTAAATGCGCGTTGGCTGCACCTTTAAACTCTCTAAAATATAATGTCCCTTGAAAACTATCACCACCATGCAAAAAAATAAAAGGCGACTGTTTGATTGCTGCTTGTTGTCTGGCGTGTTCAATTTGATAACCTAAACGTGCGTATCCGCCAGAACGTGCTTCGAGGGTATATGTTTTTTGTTGATTCTCGAGGCTAAACTGAACGGGGCTGGGTTCAAAGTTAGAGTGGGTATCATTAATGTGGGCTAAAGTTAATGTGTAGCGTTGCTTCATAATTTCCCTCTTTAATTGGAAATCGATTCTAACATTATTTTACTCATGTTGGGCGCCAAACCAGGTGAATGTTTGATTTTTGATGCGATAACTAGGCTATTTGATTACTAGCTAATCTTGGCCAGCATCTGTATAATTTGCCGCCCTGTTAAAGGTTTTGGTGTTTGAGGTTAGGCAGATGAGTGAAAAGAAAATCAATTTATTAGATCTTGATCGTAAAGGACTGCGAGCATTGTTCAGCGAGATGGGTGAAAAACCGTTTCGTGCCGATCAGTTAATGAAGTGGATTTATCACTTTGGCGTTACTGACTTCGAAGAAATGAACAATATAAATAAAGTATTGCGTGGTAAATTAGCAGCGCGATGCGAAATTGTCGCACCTGAAATTTCTAATTTCCAAAAGTCTGCTGATGGGACCATTAAATTTGCTATTAATGTTGGTCAGGGCCAAGAAGTCGAAACCGTCTATATTCCAGAAGAAGACCGAGCGACCTTATGTGTGTCGTCACAAGTTGGTTGCGCTTTAGAATGTACTTTTTGCTCTACTGGTCAGCAAGGTTTTAACCGTAATTTAACCGTCGCTGAAATCATCGGTCAAGTTTGGCGAGTGTCGCAATTTTTAGGTTTCCATAAAGACACTGGCGATCGACCAATTTCAAACGTAGTGATGATGGGGATGGGCGAGCCTTTGCTTAACCTTGCTAACGTTATCCCTGCTATGGACATTATGTTAGATGATTTTGGCTTTAGTTTATCTAAGCGTCGAGTGACATTATCAACCTCGGGTGTGGTACCAGCACTTGATAAATTAGGTGATGTCATCGATGTGGCATTAGCCGTCAGTATCCATGCGCCTAACGATAAGTTACGTGACGTACTCGTTCCGGTGAATAAAAAATACCCATTGCAAGAGTTTTTAGCGGGTATTCGTCGCTATTTAGAAAAGTCTAATGCAAACCGTGGCCGCGTCACGGTTGAGTATGTGATGCTTGATCATATAAATGACAGCACAGATCAAGCACATGAACTCGCTATCTTAATGAAAGATACGCCATGTAAGATTAACTTAATTCCGTTTAACCCGTATCCTGGTTCTCCGTATGGCCGTTCATCGAACTCACGCATTGACCGTTTTTCTAAAGTGTTAATGGAACATGGTCTAACCGTGATTGTGCGTAAAACGCGTGGTGACGATATTGATGCTGCTTGTGGTCAATTAGCCGGTGATATTCGTGATAGAACAAAGCGTTTAGCAAAAAAACAAATGCAACAGAGTCAGATTTCAGTCACAATGGAATAACTCGTTGTTTGCATAGATAATAGGCTTATAAATGAAGCATGGAATGCAAAAGGTTTGTTTAATGACTTTAGTGGCTTTGTCTGCCACTGCTTGTGTTACTGAGCGTACTTACAGTGGTACTGATACCCCTGTAGCTGAACGTCAGTTTGATAAGCAGGGAGCTGCTAGAGAACGTATGCAACTAGGACTGACTTATCTACAGCGTGGTAATAGCGAGCAAGCAAAGTATAATTTAAATAAAGCTGTTGAATATGCGCCGAACATCAGTGAAGTTCATATGGCAATGGCTTATTATTATCAAACCGTTGGCGATATTGAGCGAACGGAAGAGTCATACAAAAAAGCGATTAGTTTGAGTGATGTGACGGGTGATGCGCGTAACAATTTTGGGGTGTTTTTGTGCCAACAAAATAAGTTTGCCGAGTCTGAGAAAATGTTTCTTGCAGCCATAGAGACACCTCAATATACCCGTACCGCATCAAGTTATGAAAACTTAGGTGTATGCAGTCGCAAAGCCGGCAATAAAGAAAAAGCGCGACAGTATTTTAATATGGCGTTAAAGTATGATCCAAGACGTAAAGTCACATTATTAGAATTAACCGAGTTAGCCATGGAAGATGCTGACTACGGCGATGCGCGCGAACAACTCGCAAGATACCATCGAGTTGCTAGTGAATCAGCAGAAAGTTTAGCCTTAGGGATCAAGATTGAGCGGGCGGCGAATGATGTAGAGGCCGTAAAACGATTTGGCATTTTATTAATTGCGAAGTTTCCTGCATCTCCACAAGCCAAAAATTATAGAGCTAACTTGAATTAATGACTAAAGAATTCGAACAAGTAGAACAAGACGAAGAGAACGCGTCATTGTTAACAAATGTTGTTACTGCCGGGGCCATTTTAAAAGCGGCCCGCGAAGCAAAAGGGATCTCAATTGAGACCGTCGCAACTCAACTGCATTTACGCCCCAAGATCATTAATGATCTTGAAAATGACATCTTTGATAATATTGCCTCTACCACTTATGTGCGCGGCTATATTAAAAATTATGCTCGTGCAGTAAGCGCTGATATGAACAAAATTCAGCTATGTTTAAGCCAGCAATTACCTGAAATTGTTGCCCCTGAAATGCAAAGTTTTTCACGTAAGACGACGCATCAAGCTCGTAATAGCCGTCTAAATTTTGTGACTTACCTTATCATTGCCGTATTGATCGCCATGTTAGTATTGTGGTGGGTTCAAAAGTCATCGTTAATAACCAGTGTTGATTTATCTCAACCAACCGTTGAAGAAATTGCTGCTGGAAGTAACATGGCCCAACCGCAACAATTCATTAGAAGCGAAACTGAACAGTATAGTAGTAATGAGTCAAGTAACGAAGCCAGTGCGAGTGCGGCAGAGGCTCCTAGCCAAGCTGCAATAGATGCTGAAGATAAGCTTATTCAAACGGCGCAAGATGCAGCCAGTACTTCACCTAGTAGTGTTGAAAGTGATAATGCACAAGCAGCATCAACAAGCTCAAGTTTAGTGAGTGGTGCAAGTGTATTAACCATTGAACTTTCAGGTGATTGTTGGGTTAATGTGACTGATGCCACAGGTAAAGTCATGGTTGATGGCGTGAAAAATTCAGCTCAGCGAATTGAAGTTCAAGGTACAAAACCGTTTAAAGTGATCCTAGGTGCACCTCAAGTCGCCAGTATCAGCCTCGATGGCAATAAAATCAGTTTAGCTGAATTTGCCAATGGTCGAGTAGCAAGATTAACCCTGCCTAAAGCGTCATAATGCTTTAGCAACTGCAGTAGAGTACATTTACATGTATAACGAATCCCCAATTATTCGCAGACCATCAACACGTATATATGTGGGCAATGTGCCTATTGGCGATGGTGCACCGATTGCTGTCCAGTCGATGACCAATACCAATACTAATGATGTTGAAGCCACAGTTGCACAAATTCGTGCGTTGGAAAAGGTGGGCGCTGATCTAGTGCGTGTTTCTGTGCCAACGATGGATGCAGCTGAAGCGTTTAAAATCATTAAACAGTCAGTGAATGTGCCTTTGATTGCCGACATTCATTTTGATTATCGTATTGCACTTAAAGTGGCTGAATACGGTGCAGATTGCCTGCGAATAAATCCTGGTAATATTGGTAATGAAGAGCGTATTCGCAGCGTTGTTGAATGTGCACGCGATAAAAATATTCCAATCCGTATCGGGGTCAATGGTGGTTCGCTTGAAAAAGACTTAATGGATAAGTATCGCGAGCCAACTCCGGAGGCATTGTTTGAGTCGGCAATGCGTCATGTGGATATTTTGGACCGTTTGAACTTTGATCAATTTAAAGTCAGTGTAAAAGCCTCAGATGTATTTCTTGCTGTCGCATCTTATCGTTTACTCGCTAAACAAATACGTCAACCTCTGCATTTGGGGATTACTGAAGCAGGCGGTATGCGTGCCGGTTCAGTTAAATCAGCTGTGGGTTTAGGCATGTTATTAGCTGAGGGTATTGGTGATACTTTACGTATTTCCTTAGCAGCCGATCCCGTTGAAGAAATCAAAGTGGGCTTTGATATTTTAAAGTCTTTGCGCATTCGTAGCCGTGGAATTAATTTTATTGCTTGTCCCTCTTGTTCGCGCCAAGAATTTGATGTGATTAGCACAGTCAATGAACTTGAACGTCGTCTTGAAGACATTACCACCGCAATGGATGTGTCCATTATAGGTTGTGTGGTTAATGGTCCAGGCGAGGCATTAGTGTCTGATATTGGTTTAACGGGTGGCCATGCTAAAAGCGGTTATTATGATGGCGGAGTGCGTCAAAAAGAACGCTTTGATAATAACAATATCGTCGATGGTTTAGAAGCTAAGATCCGTGCAAAAGCAAGCATGATGGCCAACCGTATCGCGATAACCGATAAAACCGAATAATCTTAATCCTGTGCATGACAACCTAAAGTTGCCGATGCAGAGGGTGTATTTACATTTTATTAGCGCAAGCTAATTCAATAAGTGGACAAGTTAACAGTGGCAAAGCAAATCCAAGCTATTCGCGGAATGAATGATATTCTGCCTACCCAAAGTCCTATATGGCAAAAACTCGAAGCAGTATTGCGTTCATCTGTTAGTGCATTCGGTTATAGCGAAATTCGCACTCCTATCGTAGAAAGTACCGACCTTTTCAAGCGCTCTATTGGTGAAGTGACCGATATTGTTGAAAAAGAAATGTATACCTTTGAAGATCGTAATAGTGACAGCTTAACCTTACGTCCTGAAGGTACCGCTTCAACTGTTCGTGCGGGTAACGAACATGGTCTGCTTTACAACCAAGAACAACGTTTATGGTATATGGGACCTATGTTCCGTCATGAGCGTCCGCAAAAAGGTCGTTATCGTCAGTTCCACCAGTTCGGTGTTGAAGTGTATGGCATTGGTAGCGCCGATATTGATGCTGAAGTATTGATGTTATCAGCCCGTTTATGGGACTTGCTAGGGATTAAAGAGCACGTTGCACTTGAGCTAAACACCTTAGGCGATCCCGCTGAACGTGCGGCCTATCGCGATGCGTTGATTGCTTTTTTAGAGCAGCATAAAGACATTCTCGATGAAGATAGTAAACGTCGGATGTATTCAAATCCATTGCGTGTACTGGACACTAAAGATCAGCAAGTGCAGGCTATTTTAGCTGACGCACCAGCATTAATGGATTACTTGGGTGAAGAAACTAAGACACATTTTTCAACTTTATGTGAACTCTTAGACGCTGTTGGCATCCAATACACCATCAATCCACGTTTAGTTCGTGGTTTAGATTATTATAACCGCACTGTATTCGAATGGGTTACCACCAGTTTGGGCTCTCAAGGTACAGTGTTGGCGGGTGGCCGCTACGATGGTTTAGTCGGCCAACTGGGGGGGAAAGATACTCCAGCCGTTGGCTTTGCAATGGGCCTTGAGCGCATTGTACTATTACTTGAAACGCTTGAGTTAACCAGTGATATTGCCCCTGAAGTAGATATCTATGTTACTGCTATGGGTGATAATTGTGTGGTTGAAGCCATTAAAGTGGCTCAAGAGTTGCGTCAACAGTTACCAACGCTTAAAGTCATGAGTCATTGCGGTGGTGGTAACTTTAAAAAGCAAATGAAGCGTGCCGATAAAAGCGGTGCTCAATTTGCGTTGATCATTGGCGAAAATGAAGTAGCGAATAATCAAGTGGCTATCAAGCCGTTAAGAACAAAAGACGAACAACAATTGGTTACGCGTAGTGAACTCGTAACTAAAATTGCAGAACTGATTTAAGAATTGATTTCAAAGGGGAAGTGCAAGTGGAAATTTATAGCACAGAAGAACAACAAGTAGATGCTATCAAGCAGTTCTGGAAAGATTATGGTACCTCGATTGTCGTGGGTGCCGTGGTAGGCCTAGGTGGTCTATATGGTTGGAATACTTATTCTGATATGAAAGTGACGGCAGCCGAAAAAGCTTCCGAATCGTTTCAGTCTATCGTGACACAGTCAGCTAACCCTGCAGCGTTATTGGTTCAGGCAGAAAGCTTTACATCAGAACATGATCAGCAAGGTTATCAGGCATTACTCGAGTTGATGGTCGCTAAATCAGCGGTTGAAGCGGGTGATTTAGCAAAAGCTGAAGCCTCATTTACCAAAGTAATTGCCGCAGAGCCTGGTTCAGGTTTAGGCATGGTGGCCATGATACGTCTAGCGCGTATTCAAGCTGAGCAAAATAATCTTGGTATGGCATTAGCCACACTAGAACAAGTGACTGATAAAGCATTTGCTTCGCAACGTGAAGAATTAAAAGGCGACTTTTTAGTGCGTCAAGGTGATTTGGATAAAGCCAAATTAGCTTATCAAGCAGCCGTGGATAATGGTGGCGCGATAGCCAGTCCTGCGCTGACCATGAAGTTAGACAATCTAAATAAGGCATAAGGAATTTAGCCAATGAAGTCTTGGTGTAAAAATCTACTTGCCGTCGGGTTAAGTGTTGCTCTTATGTCTGCTTGTTCTTCAAGTGATGTTGAAGAAGAGCCAGTGAGTGAATTAGTTGATATACAAGCAACTGTATTTCCTGAAGTGACTTGGGATACCAGTGTTGGCGATGGCGTAGGTGATTATTACTCGCAACTTCGTCCAGCGGTTCGTTATGGCAAATTATTTGTCGCCGATCGCAGCGGTGTTGTGGTTGCGTTTGATGAAACCAGCGGCAAGGAGCTATGGAAACAAGACTTTAATGATGTCTTTGAAGATAAGCTTGAAATTAAAACCAAAGGAATTCGTTTAGCTGCCGGCGTTACTGCGGCACGTAACAAAGTCTTTGTTGGTGGTGAAACTGGCTTATTAGTTGCGCTAGATGAGGCTACGGGTGACGTAGTGTGGTCTGCTCAAGCTAATGGTGAGTTATTATCGGCACCGACAGTGGCAGAAGATGTTGTTGCAGTAAATACCAGTAAAGGTGCATTTGAAGCATTTAATATCGATAACGGTGAAAAGTTATGGACCTATGAAATGCAGCTGCCAAACCTTACCTTACGAGGTACAGGTTCAGCCGCTTATGAAGCGGGCGGTTTCTTTTTAGGCACAGCAGATGGCAAAGTCGCTGTTGTGGTCAAAAGTAATGGCCAACAAGCATGGGAACAAGCGGTATTTACCCCAACGGGTTCCAATGAGTTTACCCGGATGGCCGATATTGATATGACGCCATTAATTTTGGGCGAAAATATTTATGTTGCGAGTTACAACGGTAATCTCGTGTCTATGGAGCTTCGCAGCGGACGGATTGTTTGGTCACGTAAATATTCAAGCTTTAATGATTTAGCTGCTGCAGGTATTAGCCTGTACTTAGTTGATGATCATAGCCGTATTTATTCGGTTGATCGTCGTAATGGTCTGGAATTATGGAGTAATTCGGTTCTTAAAAACCGTGAATTAACCGCTCCAGCCGTGATAGACAATTACATTGTTGTTGGTGACTTTGAAGGTTACTTGCACTTTATTGACCGTAATAGCGGTGACATTGTTGGCCGCATTGAAGTTGATAGTGATGGATTATATGCCCAACCTTTAGTGGTGGGTGACAACATTTATGTTCAAGGCCGAAGTGGTAAAGTTGCTATTGTTTCCTTGAACAAGCAAGAGCAAATGAATGCTGAGGAAGATACCAAAACTGATGCGGAATAAGTCGTAGCACTATTTTTGCGTTAATTAAGGTATAATATCCTTACTAGAGCCCCTGGAAGCGTTCCGGGGGCTTTTTATTGAAAAGTTTTTTAGAGGCAAAATCATGATCCCTGTAGTGGCCCTTGTAGGGCGACCGAATGTCGGCAAATCGACATTATTTAACCGTCTTACTCGTACTCGTGATGCGTTAGTCGCTGATTTCCCAGGTTTAACACGTGACCGTAAATACGGCCGCGCATTTTTAGCTGGCTACGAGTTTATCGTTGTTGATACTGGCGGTATTGATGGCAGCGAAGAAGGGATCGAAACTAAAATGGCTGAACAGTCATTGGCCGCGATTGAAGAAGCGGATGTCGTATTATTTATGACTGACGCTCGTGCGGGTATGACAGCTGCCGATTTAGCGATTGCTCAGCATTTACGTAGCCGTGATAAAGTCACTTTTGTGGTTGCTAACAAAGTCGACGGCATTGATGCCGATTCAGCTTGTGGTGAGTTTTGGTCTTTAGGTCTAGGTGAAGTATACCAAATGGCTGCCGCGCAAGGCCGTGGTGTGACCAACATGATTGATTACGCACTAACGCCTTATGCTGAAGCTATGGGTATCGTTCGCGAACTCGACGAAGAAGGCGAGCAAGTTGAACGTGAATATACTGAAGAAGAAGCTGAAGCAGAACAAGAACGCCTGCAAAACTTACCGATTAAGCTCGCCATTATTGGTAAGCCTAATGTGGGTAAATCAACACTGATTAACCGTATCCTCGGCGAAGAACGTGTGGTGGTTTATGACGAACCCGGTACTACTCGTGACAGTATTTATATTCCAATGTCACGTGAAGGTAGAGAGTACGTATTAATTGATACTGCTGGTGTTCGTCGTCGCAGTAAAGTGAATGAAGTTATCGAGAAATTCTCGGTGATTAAAACCTTAAAAGCAGTTGAAGATGCTAACGTAGTATTATTGGTTATCGATGCGCGCGAAGGTATTGCAGAGCAAGATCTTGGTTTATTAGGTTTTACCTTAAACGCTGGTCGTGCATTGGTTATTGCGATAAACAAGTGGGACGGTATTGATCAAAAAGTCAAAGACCGTGTTAAAAGCGAACTTGATCGCCGTTTAGGCTTTATCGATTTCGCCCGTATTCACTTTATCTCAGCATTACATGGTACTGGCGTTGGCCATTTGTATGAGTCAATTGAAGAAGCCTACGACAGTGCTACACGTCGTGTGAGTACTTCAATGCTGACTCGCGTTATGCAGATGTCGCAAGATGATCACCAACCACCATTGGTTAATGGTCGTCGTGTGAAACTGAAATATGCTCACGCTGGCGGTTATAACCCACCAATCGTGGTTATTCATGGTAACCAAGTTAAGAAGCTACCTGATTCGTATAAGCGCTATATGATGAACTACTTCCGTCGTTCATTGAAAGTAGTTGGTACGCCAATTCAGTTACGTTTCCACGAAGGTGCTAACCCGTTTGAAGGTAGAACTGAAAAGTTAACCGTGGGTCAAGAGCGTCGTCGTAAGCGTGCAATGAGCCACATTCGCGATCGTACTAAGTAACCTCGTATTGACTTAAGTTATTTATCGCTCAAAAAGCCTGACTTGTTCAGGCTTTTTTGTCGGTGTTAACCGTGCTATTGGCATTGCTATTAAAGATTAGGTGAACGAGGATGCAGCAACAAATTATCGGTTATCACCTGGATGAAGAGCAGCATTGGGTGGCAGAATTAGGCTGTGGCCATTTTCAACATGTACGCCATAATCCACCTTGGACTGTTCGCCCCTGGGTGACGACGGTAGAAGGTCGACAACAACAATTAGGCATGATCCTTATTTGTAAAAAATGCGATGTCGCGGCAGCGGCAGATAAGCTCGATTAAATTGAGTTTGCCTATCTTAAGACGTTAACTCACTGGCGGTTCGACACCACCATAAGTAAGCGGCGATGTAAGTACATATAATCATGTCCATTACCATTGATGACCAAAATCCATCGACAAAAGGTTGATTGGCATTGCTCAATACTAAGCTAATAAAAAACAGCTTTTCAATTAGCGCAATGCAAAATACTGGTTTGACCCAATCTGAGCGAAACATTGCAATAAAAAAACTGCATCCCACCATTAATACCATAAAGCCCCAATGCTGAATGAAAATTGTATCACTGGCAAAGAAGGGCAGTTGGTTTAGGTTTTCCAGCGCCCATTGGGGAAACAAAGTATACAGTCCACCTAATGAAGTCCCTAGACCGGCTAGAAATAACACTATTTGGCGATATTTAATCAAAATAGTTGTCACGTGTGACCTCTTTCAATGTTTTATGCTGTCATAATGTCATGTTTTAGAATATTTTTCGATTATTGTTATTCATAAGTAATTGTTAAGATTTCGGCGTAATAATAGCCGCATTATCGCAATCCTATCGAGGTTTATATGCAAACACAGACTAATTTCCCACTGCTTCATCGTCTCATTCACTGGGGGCTCGCGTTGACTATGATGGTCATGCTATTAACAGTTTTATTGCGACTTGGCTGGATGGAGAAAAACCATATGGCCGCGATTATTCATCAAGGTTTAGCCAAAATTGATGTCATCATTACTGATAAGCAAGCGGTGAGCATTGCAAGAAGTATTCGTGGTGTTATGTTTCAGTGGCATATTTATTTCGGCTATGCGGTCAGTGTATTTGTGTTAGCGCGTTTTATTTATATGGCTAAATTTGGTCTGCATTACACATCACCTTTTTCGCGCCAAGCAACCACTAAACAAAAGTTTCAAGCGTGGGTCTATTGGCTATTTTATGCGGGTGTCGCCTTGTCAGTTACAACCGGTTTGTTGCTTAAATTTGGCCCAGAATCAATAGAAGGACAGGCTGAAACAATACATGTACTGGCACTTTGGTATTTCATTCCTTTTATCAGTTTACATTTAGCGGGTATTTTAGTGGCTGAATCGGGTCATGAGAAAGGTTTAGTGTCGAAGATGATTGGTGGTTAACCTTAACAATTGTTTGGTCGAGGCAGCATTTGCCTTGGCCAGCTTTTTAAATTGTTCGATCTGTTTACTTAAGTAAACCTTAAGCTTGGTAACTTACTTTGTCCTATATTCAGTCAGTAGGCAAAAATATGATGTCAAAAAAGTTATTTTCACGCTTAAGTAAGTTTAACATTGCCGCGTTAAGTTTGGCGTTAAGCCTTGGAGTCAGTGTTACTGCTTATGCTGCTCCGTCATTAGATAATAAAGTGATGGATCTGCAAGGGCAGTCTGTCAGTTTGCAACAATTTGCCGGTAAGGTCGTTTATGTCGACTTTTGGGCTTCATGGTGTGGCCCATGCCGCAAATCATTCCCTTGGATGAATGCCATGCAAGCTAAATATCAACAGCAAGGTCTAGAGGTTGTAGCGATTAACCTTGATGTTGACAGCGCATTAGCGCATGAGTTTCTGAGTAAGCTACCGGGAAAATTTAATCTTCGCTTTGACCCTGAGGGCGATATTGCTCGAGCCTTTGAGTTACAAGGAATGCCAAGTAGTTTTATGTTTAACCGTAAAGGTGAACTGGTACAAACTCACATGGGATTTTTTACCGAAAATACCCCCGCCTACGAGCAAGAAATCCAAATGTTGTTACAGGAGTAAACTCATGACGAAAGCGTTTTATCAACCCTTAGCCAAGGCGGCAGTGGCGTTAGCCATTGTCAGTAGTTTGGCTGGATGTTCAAGCCTAGGTGTACAACCTTGGGAAAAAGATCAATTAGCCAGAGCTGACATGGCCTTAAACAGCGAAAAACTCGATCTTGCCTTAGATGACCATATTTATTTCAGTAAAGAAGGCACCAGCGGTGGGCGTTCATTAGCGGGTGGAGGTTGTGGATGCAACTAACATCTAAGCAAAATATTGCCAGTGCATTGGCGTTAGCAAGCTGCAGTCTACTGAATCAACAGGTGAGTGCTGCTGAAGCTACTCCTGCAAATGATGATTGGAAAGTCGATGCTGCCATTATGTATTATGGTGAGCAAGACCGTGTGCAAGCTGCAGAAGCCATTGGTAATGTGCAAAAAGCCTTTGGCGAAACTTCACTCCTAGACATGAAAATTGTAGTCGACAGCTTAACAGGCGCATCGGCTTCTGGTGCGGTTGCCCAAGACGAAAGCCAAACCTTTACTCGTCCTTCAGGCGACGGCCAATATACCGTTAGCTCAGGTGAAACGCCGCTTGACGATACCTTTCACGATACCCGGGTACAGCTAAGCGCTAATTGGCAAGAAGTGCTTAACCAAGATTGGACGGGTAATGTCGGTGTGTACGGCTCTAAAGAGTTCGATTACCTCTCTATGGGGATTAATGCGGGCCTTGAGCGCAGCTTCAATAAAAACAACACGACGGTGTCGTTGTCTGGCGCGTTCAGTAATGATGTGGTTGATCCTGTTGGCGGTCGCCCAGTAGCCATGTCACAAATGGTGTTTCGGGGTAATTATGCCAGTGATGCCGATTATCAAGCCGCATTTGATCAAACTCGTTTAGCGGGTGATGATACTAAGCAAACGAGCGATATTATGTTCGGTGTCACTCAGATTATTAATCGTAATTGGTTAATGCAGGCTAACTATGGTTTATCCAGTGTGTCTGGTTACATGACTGACCCGTATAAAATTCTTAGTGAAGTTGATGCTAATGGCCAAACACAAGCTTACCGTTATGAAAATCGTCCTGATTCACGCTTGAAACACAGTGTGTTTTTACTTACCAAAGGTGCTTTAGATTCTGGTGTAGTCGATTTTTCATATCGTTACAGTACTGACGATTGGGATATTCAATCACATACGTTAGAAACCCATTATCGCTATTACTTTAGCCCAAGCATCTACGGACAATTACATTTACGTTATTACCAACAGCAGGCTGCTGAGTTTTATCGACCATTCTTAATGAGTGGCGATGCCATACCTGAGTATGCCAGCGCAGATTATCGTATTGGTGATATGACGGCTTATACCATCGGGCTTAAGTTTGGTCAGCGTTTATCCGGTGGACATGAGTTAAGTTATCGTATTGAGTATTATCAGCAAAATCCTGAAAATAATGGTACGCAATTACCGGGTCAGTTACAGAACTATGATTTATTCCCAGCAGTGAAGGCAATTGTAGCTCAAGTGAGTTATTCGTTTTAAGATGGATGTTATATCCATAAAACGAGTCACTTTACGTGCATAAACGGCTAACTACAGTGTTAAAAGCCCCAGAGGCGATGAGCTTACAGACTCGTCCTTGGGGCTTTTTAGGTTCATTTAACGCTATGGCAAGCCCATGCGAATTGTTAATGGCGGTGAATGACGAGCATGTTGCTCGGCAAATGCTCAATATTGCTTATGATGAAGCTAAGCGTATAGAACATAAATTTAGTCGTTTTATTGAAGGTAATGTGGTGTGGCAGTTAAATCATGCTCAAGGTGACACAACAGTCATTGATGCCGAAACCCTTCATTTATTTACCTTTGCTAAACAATGTTTTCAATTAAGCGAGACAGCATTTGATATCAGCGCTTGCCCATTAATGGCCCTATGGCGTTTTGATGGCAGCCATTGTGTACCGCTACAAACTGAGATTGATAAAGCCTTAGATCAAGTTGGTTTTGAACGTATTACATTGACTAACACTAGCGTTCATATGCCGGCTGGCATGAGTGTCGATTTTGGCGGTATCGGTAAAGAATATGCCGTTGATCGCACCGCAAATATATTGGCTCAACGTTGGCCTGATACCTCGGTATTAGTTAATTTTGGTGGTGATATTGCTTGTCCGGTCTCCAAAGCGGATGGCTGGCAGGTGGGGATTGAAAACCCGCAGAAGCTTGATAATGCTGCTGCACTATTAACTATCCGTCAGGGTGCTCTCGCGACCAGCGGCAATACTCGACGTTATATAGAAGTGAACGGTAAGCGTTATGGGCATATTATTAATCCTCAAAATGGTTATCCGATAGAACAGGCGCCATTATCGGTTACTGTACTCGCGCCAAATTGTGTTATGGCGGGAATGTTAGCCACGATGTCGATGTTAAAAGGGCCAGATGCTGAAGCGTTTTTACAGCAGCAAGGTGTCGATTTTAAGGTATTTAGGGGATAAGTCATCATGCGCGTGTTACTGGTTGAAGACAATAAACTACTCGCCCAAGGCGTGATGCTGAGTTTGGCCAAAGAAGGTATCCAGGTTGATCATCTGCCGTCCTATAAGCAGGCGGAGGTAGCCCTGAATAATGAAGATTTTAGCGCGATTATTCTCGATTTGGGGTTGCCTGATGGCAATGGCGCGGACTTACTAAAACTGTGGCGTCGTAACGGTATCTCGTTACCGATTATTGTACTCACTGCAAATACTGATTTTGATACACGTTTGATGTGTTTAGATATTGGCGCAGACGATTATTTAAGTAAACCTTTTGATGTCAGAGAGCTTATTGCAAGATTACGCGCTATTATTCGACGCCAGCATGGTCTAGACAATAATCAATTTAGTTATGGCGCGCTTAATATTGATTTTGCCCGCTGTGAAGTACATTTTCGCGGCGTGTTAGTGTCACTCTCTCGGCGCGAGTATCAATTATTGCTCGAGTTTGCTCAATCTGCTGGACGGGTATTAACCCGTAATCAACTTGAACAATTAACTTATGGTTGGGATGAAGTCGGCAGTAATTCGATCGAGGTGCATATTCATCACCTACGCAAAAAAACTGCCACCGAATTAATCAAAACTGTACGTGGTATAGGCTACATTTTAACGGAAACGGTATAATCTTTTTCGTGACAAGTCGTCAGTAAACAGCGTCACACCTAAATTGCGCTATGATGCTATTCAATACCATAGGACATTATGTTTTCATTACGATTATTATTAAGTTTGCTCATGCTGGTGGGGATTGTCCTCACCGTGACGTTTTCGAGCATCTTGAGCACCCGTGATGCGACGCATGAAGTTGAAGAGTTATTTGATGCGCAGATGATCCAAACTTCGAAAATGCTAGAAAAGTTTTATGTTGATCATCTAACGCAAGCGCAATTGGCTCAGCTTGTTCTCAAGCCTATCCTGTTCCATGTTGATGATTCGAAAGTCGACACATTTGCCGAACAAGCTAACCCTATTACCTTATCTTATGAGCATAAGTTGTCATTTCAATTACTGTCTAGCACCGGGCAGTTACTGGCTTACTCTGACAGTTCTGGCGATCAACTATTAACTAACTTTACTCAAGGTTATGATACTCGTCGTATCGGTAATGATTTATGGCACGTATACAGCTTTTTTTCATTGCCGCAGCAGGTATGGATTGTTACCGCACAGCGTGATGATGTCAGACAGGAGTTAGTATCATTAATCATCAGTAATACTTGGCGCTCGCCATTGATCATTACGCCGATCATGATGTTTTTTATGTTGGCGTTAACTTACTACCTATTTAAACCGGTAAAATTATTAGAACGTCATTTAGACAATCGTCCTGCCCAAGACCTAACCCCAATCAATTTCACGTTACCAACAGAGTTAGCGTCGACACAAAAAGCACTTAACAGTTATTTGCAGCGTATTAGCGAGACGATGATCCGTGAGCGTCGTTTTAGCGCAGACGCTGCACACGAGCTGAAAACACCGTTAGCGATTATTAAGTTACATAGCGACGGCTTAAGTGATGTATTGTCAAGCCAAGCCCCTGATGTTCAACTTGCGACCTTGGCCTATATAGAAGCCATAGGTGAGGGCGTAAACCGTATTAATCATATGGTAGAGCAGTTGTTGCTGTTGTCGCGGGTTGATGCGATTGAAGCGTTAAATCAAACAGATTGTAAGCTACAAGACATCATTGATAACGTGATAAATCAGTTATTACACGTGATTGCTGATTATGAATGGCATATTGATATTCCTGCGGACATGACCATTAACGCCGATGCGTTTTACCTTGAGTTAGTCCTGAAAAATATTATTGAAAATGCCTGCAAATACAGTCCTGCGGAATCATTAATTACCATTAAGGCTTCTCAGGATGATGAGTACACAATGATTTGTGTGCTTGATCAAGGTCGTGGGATGTCTGCTAAGGAGATAGCCTTAGCCAAAAATAGATTTTATCGTGTTGATGAAAATGCTTCTCAAGGAGCGGGTCTAGGTTTGTCTATTTGCCAGCACATTATCAGCTTACATCATGGGGAGTTGATCTTTAATCAGGTCGATCCTCATGGGCTTGATGTGTGTATCGTATTGCCACGAGTTTAGTTCAATATCGTTAATTTTGATGACGTTAGTTTAAAAAACAACATGGCAAACACACTTTGCTCATGTTGTTTTTTTCGCAATCGATTAAGTGCTTACTCTCTTTCTCTTGATGGCTTTATATCCCTTGATTGGCTTGTGCGATGTGATGAATTATCACGTTGCTGATTAACCGATCGTGTAACTTGCTGAGATGTGGAGCGGGATGTATCGCGCACTTGCTGTCTCTTTGGTTCATTTGTGCGTATTTGTTTCACTTGCTGTTGTTGATTGCGCATAGTGTTAACCTGCGGTTCACGTACTTTTTCAACTCGAGTATTACGCTGAGCTTGTTGTAACTCTTGAGTGCGCGGTTTGCTTGTCATATTTGCGACCGGTTTTGCCTCATATTTAGGCCCAGTTTGGGCCACATCGCGCTGACGACTGTAGCTTGACTTCATTGGTTCGCCTTTACGATCAAACGATTTTACCTGTGCAACTGGTTGACGTTGCTGACTTAATTCGCGTTTTAGTTGGGTACTTCTGTGTTCAACAGCATCATTGCGATTGACACTTTTAAGCGCTGATTTGTCACTATGCTTGTCCTGCTTAGCGTAATTGACTTGATTATGTTGATCGTTCACCTTGGTTGAGTAATGGCGTGGCTCATTGGCTAGCTGGCGCTTAGGCTCGCGTGAATAACTTACTTGCTGGTTACGTTTTTCATAATGGCCATTATAACGTTTGCTGATCACTTGGCTGTGGTACGCCACACCTTTGCGATGTTTAGGCTTATGTTGCCAATGTTGTGCACCATGGCTGTAACTTATTTTCCGTGGTGTGTAGTAACGGTAGTTTTGATGAACAGGTACGGCTATAACGCGGCGGTCATGCCAATGAAAACCACTAAAAAAGAAGTTAAAACTGATGTGTACGCCGGTGTCCCAGTAAATAGCGCTGTGGTTAGGGCGGTAGTGCACATAAGCTGGTGCACTCCAGTAAACGGGCGGGTAACGGTTCCAGCGCCAATCACCATAAACAATGCGACTGTCGTAATAAGGTACATAGACAATTTCAGGGCGAACCGACTCAATAATGATCCGACGCTCAACCCGCGACACTTTGACTTGCTCAAGGTCGGCTAAGTTATTGGCCTTATCGGCTTGTTGTCTCAGCGACTGAATGGTATCTAGCATGCGGCCTTCGTCTTGTAAAAAGGCATCTCCTACGCTTTGTGTCCAGGCTAAGTCATCATTTAAGCGTTGCAGTACATTGGGAAATGCCACTAGGGCTTTGACGCTTGGATCCCAGTCTTGTGACTCGACCTCTATCATGATTTGCTTAGTATCACGATCGCCTTGGTTTGATAACCAACGCTTAGCTTGAACAATTTCTAATGGATATGTTGACGCAATGAGGATGTGAGTTAATAAGCTGTCTGGATATAGCGCAATAGGCGCAAGCATTTGTGCCAACTCAGCATCACTGACCGCATCATCTGCAGCTGTGTAAGTGAGGTTATTAGTTGGCTGCGCCGCTTGCACACTTGTTAATGGCATACAAACCAGAGCTAAGGCAAGTAGCGCCTGAGCGGGTGCGTGAATGGCTTTTTTCATGTTATCTCCAGTGTCATTAATGACTGTTAAGCCAATCATAACGAGCCGAAGATGAACATAAGCTGAAGGCTAACCGAGAGAGTTAAAATATATAGTCAGGTTTAGCTAGAAATGAGTTATCTATTCATCAGATTATTAGACACTAATGCGTAAATTCAAATGCAAATTTGGCGCCGCCCAATGAGGTCGATTGACTTACGGTAAGCTTACCGTGATAACTATCGACCAGGTCGCGCGCAATCGCTAAGCCAATACCATGACCTTGATCGTATGTATCAGCGCGTATGCCTCGTTCGAAAATTTGCTGCTGCTTGTCTTCAGGTACTCCTGCACCGTCGTCTTCCACACTAATCAGAAGGCTATTAGGCCCTTGCTTAACCGTTAGTTTTACTTGGGCATTTGCGGCTTTACAGGCATTGTCTAACACATTGCCGAGCATTTCTGTTAAATCGGCTTCATCACCTTTGAAACGTGCATTGTGATCGCCTTGGTAATCAATGCTGAGTTGTTGCTGTTGGTATATCTTAGTTAAGGTTCTAACTAATCTCACGCTTATACTGTCAACACTGATCCCCAAATGCCACGCGCTACCCGCAGCACTTTGTGCGCGCCTAAGCTGATAGGCAATAATTTGATTTATGCGGTTAATTTGCTCGAGCGAGGCCTCGCTTAAGTTAGCTTGGGTTTGCATTACCGCCAAAGGGGTTTTTAAACTGTGGGCTAAATCGGCCAGGGCATTACGATAGCGTTTACGCTGATTTTGTTCGGTTTGTAATAAGGTGTTTAATTGCTTAGCGACTTTTTGCAGCTCAACAGGGTAGTGGGTGCTTAGCTGCATCGATGTCCCTTGCTCTACTGCACTCAGTTCTTGGCTAAATTTCCCCAAGGGTTTTAGAGTCCATAATAACCAGCTCAATTGCACTATCAACAATAGGGCCGTTAAGATCAGTAACCAAGTCCATAAGGTATTAGAGAATTTTTGGATTTGTTGAAGGTATTCCTGTTTATTTTTTATAATGTGTAGCGTCATGGTAAAAGGCTGTTCGCTGGTGGTAAAACTCACGCTAAAGCTATATATCAACTGAGGTTTATCATTAATCATGATCGAGTCGAAGGTACTTCTGCCCGTTGCTGGTTTAGGCAGATTAATGGGCGTGTTTAGGCCCAAAAATGAATTTGAGGTCCACAATAGCTGATTGTCTTTGGTGGTGATTAACGCATAAAGACCTGATCCGATGACATTAAATTGGTTTTCGAGTAAATGTGACGGCATTTGTAATTGGTTATTTTCCACTTCGGCCATGGCCAAGACCGAGTAAATATAAGCTTTTAATTGATTTTTGGCGGCGACATTCACTTGGGTCTCAAAGGCATTGTTTACTGTCATGCCAATAATCGGCAGCAACACCAATATTAACAATAAGGCGCTGACAACAATGCGAACTTTAAGCGAGTTGAGTAGATTATGCATTTGGGTCTAATTGGCGCAGACGATAGCCCTGACCGCGGAGCGTTTCAATTAATTGGTACTGATTGTCAGGGTCGAGTTTTTTACGTAAACGGCGAATGAAAACCTCAATCACATTCGAGTCTAAATCAAAATCTTGATCATAAATATGTTCAATTAAACGGCTTTTTGAATGCACTGAACCTGGATGCAACATTAGGTATTCAAACAGTTTGTATTCAGAACCACTGAGGTTAATGATTTGCTCGCCCTGTTTAATTTCTAAACTGCGAGTATTGATACTAAAGGGACCATTTTGGATAATAGGGCTTGCTTTACCTGCCGAACGGCGAATTAACGCATTAATGCGAGCAACCAGTTCTTCGAGTTGAAATGGCTTACTTAAATAATCATCGGCACCGGCATCTAATCCAACTACTTTATCTTGCCAACTGTCTCGAGCGGTTAAAATGATTATCGGGTAGCTAATGTCTTGCTCGCGTAATTGGCTGATTAATGACAAGCCATCGAGTTTTGGTAAACCGACGTCGATAATGGCGACATCGTATTGATATTCTTGAGCTTGAAATAACCCTTCTTCGCCATCATTGGCGACATCAACAGTATATTGCGCTTCGATAAGGTGTTGTTTGATGTTCTGTTGCAAGGCTAAATCGTCTTCGACTAATAATAATCTCATGGGTTAGTTCCTTGTCACTGCGCCATTGGTGGCATCGACTAATACATAGAAAATAACCCCATCATTGGTGAGTAGTTTAATCCGATACCCAGCATGTCCATTAACGTTAGCCGATTGTACTTTTAACACTTTGCCAGAATAACGACTTTGCGCTATTTGTACCGCATGTTGAGCACTTGCCACGACGAGGTTACTGTTCTGATTATTGTTTTGGCGATTATTATTAGGGCCGGGAGAGTGGCTAGCATGGGGCGATGAATACCATGCCGCATAAGACGGTACCGACGTGAGTGACAGTATCGTTAATATTAGGCCGAACATGATGGCATTTATGTTGAGCATACGCTGCATATTGTGATCCCTAATAACCTCAGTATTGCCAGTGTAAAAGATCCCTTTCTATATAGAAACATCTACTTAACCTAATCGATAAAATAGCCATAGGCACAAATAGCTGATTTGTCATCGTAGTATACGTTCTGACAGATGAACATTAGCTGAATCATTTACAGACACCTTGAGGTTTCTTGCTAGTCGCGCATAAATAGCTGATTGTTTTGGTTGTTATGATTAGCCTATGTTCAGCTTATGTTCATTTCCATTAGGTTTTAATGGCCTCAATATCAAGACAGCGAGGAATGAACATGAAGCATAATAAAACTAACATAGCCCAGATATCGGTAATGAATACCCAAATAAAATGGGGCTTAGGCTTATGTGTTGCCAGTGCGCTTTGGTTGAGCTCGCCTGTAGCACAAGGCGCCGAGCGCATAGCTGAACAAGGCCTTGGGACTTACAGCCAAGCAAGGAGCATTAACCTTAAAACCCCAGAGTCTGATGCCGATAAGCAAGCTAGGATGATGGTGTTACATGAACAAGCTAAGTTGCAAAACCTTGATGGCAACATCAAGGTAAAAATGACTCGCGAACAGGTGCTGGCTAAAAATAAAAAATCTGCGGCCACAGCTGAAAACCAGCAAAAACGAGTATTAGCGCAGCAGAATCAGGTGGTTTACTACGATTTCTCCTTCTACGGTGCCAATTCATATTTACTGGAAGATTACGATTACGACGGTTTTTATCAAACCTTTAGCGTGACTTTTGATGCAGATATAAATA
Source organism: Shewanella vesiculosa (assembly GCF_009994065.1). Lineage (NCBI taxonomy): Bacteria > Pseudomonadati > Pseudomonadota > Gammaproteobacteria > Alteromonadales > Shewanellaceae > Shewanella > Shewanella vesiculosa. The sequence goes on along the minus strand of NZ_JAACSD010000012.1, from coordinate 48,146 downwards.
GCAGTGCGGGCGATATTCAGGCCGATGTGTTTGCAGAACTCTATTTGAGTCAAGATGGTGGTCCCTGGATTCATTACTACTCAACCGATGTATTCACCTTACATGCAGACTCTAGCCATGATGACTATGAAGTGCTGACGACATTGGCTAATGGCTATCAAACCGATCATTATGATGTGTTGATCGATTTATATGAGTTGGGGTATGCCGATCCTGTCGCAACGATTAGTAGTGATCAATCTAATGCATTGTATGCTCTGCCGCTTGAAAGTAGTGATCGAGATGCGGTTTATGTTGATGAGGTCTATATCGAAACGGAACATTCTGGCGGGACCTTATCTTGGTTAAGCATTGCGTTGCTTGCCGGAGTGATAGGTTTGCGTAGACGTTTTATTAATAAAATATAACGAAAGCCTTAAGCTTTTCTGAGTTATACTTAACCTTTTTGATTTTAATTAGTTTTTATTGTGTCAGTTTCACTTATCCATGATGGATAAGTCGTTAGGAGTGAGTATGTTAGTAAAATTAAATACATCATTATTATGCAGTTCATTAATTGGTTCGGCGCTCTTGTTGTCAGGTTGCCAATTACCTAATCCTTATACCGGCGAATCAGAAAACACGAAAGCGACTAATGGTGCTATGATTGGCGCTCTGTCTGGTGCTGCTATTGGTGTACTTTCATCAAGCAAAAGTGATCGCGGTAAAGGTGCTTTAATTGGTGCTGCATCTGGCGCTGCTGTTGGTGGTGGTATTGGTTATTACATGGATGTGCAAGAAGCTGAATTACGTAAACAGCTAAAATCAACTGGTGTGAGTGTAACTCGCAACGGTGACAACATTGTACTAAACATGCCTAATGAAGTGACCTTTGCGGTTGATCAAACTGTATTAAGTGCACGCGCTAAATCAGTATTAAACAGCGTTGTATTAGTGGCCAAAGAATATGATGACACTCGCTTGAATGTAATTGGTTATACCGACAGTTCAGGTTCAGATTCTTATAACTTACGTTTGTCACAAGTACGAGCGAGTGAAGTTGCACAATATATCACTAGCCAAAAAGTCAGTGGTTCACGTGTATCTTCTACTGGTATGGGTGAGTCAAGCCCAATTGCGAGCAACTCTACCGAGCAAGGTCGTTCGCAAAATCGTCGTGTAGAAATTGTATTAACGCCAATCGGTAAGTAAACCCGTTAGTAAGCGTTAAAAATGCCATCGTAAGATGGCATTTTTATATGTGATGCGCTACGGGTTCAGTCAACATATCCGCGGTATTGTTGCTTGAATGTACCTGGAATAAAAGCATTATAAAGTGATTTGAATGACAATATTCCTAGACCAAATAGGATGAAAAAATATACCAATTGGCCTCTTGTGCGGAAATTTCTCACCTTTGGTGCCATATAATCATACGACAACAACATTTGTTGATTCATTTGCAGTTGATAAATCAATTCATCTTGTTGCCAAATCGATACCCGCATCCCCGATGTTAATGTCGCGGCAATTTGTTTGCATTTTGAACGGTGCAAATTTGGTGCAACAAAAGTATTGGGATAAGCCGAAATGACAATGTCATAGAAATCATTGATTTCACCGGTTTGTTGATTTTCAACAGCGTCCCTACGACATTCAATTTGATCAACTGTGATGTTATATCGATGTAGATTATCTAATGAACTCACCCAATAGTGAGGCATTACCCATGCTAATACCGCTATATTCGCCAACAAGTAAGCTCCGACAAAAGTCATACGCCAAACTATTGGTATCGTGGAAAATTCAAAAATAATTTCGCTTCTTCGCCAGTAATCTCGGTCGAACCCATTTTCTTTTAATTGAGGCTTAAGATTAAAACAGCCAAGTTTTTTACGTCGAGATATTTCGTCGCATAATTGCTTATATCGTTCAGGAAAAGCTTGTTTATTAATGTTGCGCTCAACATCGAGTAACTCATCATCCTTGTATTGCCGATAATCTATCTGTTTCACGCTATGTCCTTGCGCACCATTTTTTCATCGAGATCATGTTGTTTATTTGGTAGAGATATCTGTCACGGTTGAGGTGAGACTTCCTTGCTTTAACCGAGTATGAATCACATCACCATTGCTTAACTGATTGGCATTTTCAACGACATGATCATTGGTACTTGTGATTGAATAACCCCGGCTCAGTGTTGCCAGTGGGCTGACGGTATCAAGTTTATGTGCTGCTTGTGTAAGCCGTAATTCAGCTTGTTTAAAGCAGTCTTTGCTGGCGTCATTAAAACGTTCAATTAAATATCCAAGCCGCTGTTTTTCTAAGGTTAGGGTATTAATAGGTGAACGTTGTTGTAAGCGATTATGCAATTGCTGATGGCGCAATGTTAAGCGACTGAATTTATGCTGTAAGGCATTTTCTAGGCGCATTTGCATTTCATCAAATCGCTGTTCAAATTGTTGCAGTTTACGTTGTGGCTCATGACGTTGTAGATGATGAGATAACTGCGTTAATCGACCATACTGCTGTAATTGATAATGTTTCATACCCTGTTGCAAGCGTGATAACAGCAGGGCTAATTTTTCAGTTTTATTACCTTTGTCTTTTGATAATAACTCGGCACCAGCTGACGGGGTTGGTGCACGCACATCGGCAACATAATCACTAATAGTGGTATCAATCTCGTGGCCGACGGCACTAATAATGGGTAAGGCACTGTTATAAATAGCATGGGCTAAATGTTCGCTGTTAAAACACCATAAATCTTCCAATGATCCGCCGCCACGGGTAAGCAACAGCACATCAACTTCCATGCGTTGATTGGCAGTGACAATTGCTTGGCAGATTAAGTGGCTGGCCGTTGCACCTTGAACTTGAGTTGGGTATATAACCACTTCAATAGAGGGATCTCGACGTGCTAACACATGCAAGATATCTCGCAGTGCCGCGCCTGTTGCCGAGGTGATAACCCCAATACGTTGAATGTTATTTGGAATAGGGCGTTTGGTTTCTAGTGCAAACAAACCTTCAGCAGCCAGTTTAAGCTTTAACGCTTCAAATTCTTGCGCCAGTAATCCATCACCCGCCGGGAGCATCGACTCCAGCAGTAATTGATAGTCACCACGAGGCTCATAGACACTAATGGCACCTTTAACTAAGACTTGTTGACCATTGACGGGTTTAAAGCGCACCGATTGATTACGGCCCTTAAACATCGCGCAACGAACTTGTGAATGAGCGTCTTTTAAAGTCAGATACCAATGCCCTGAACTTGGCGATGAAAAGTTTGAAATTTCGCCATTTAGCCAAATTTTACCTATTTGACCTTCAAGAATATGCCGCACTTCGCTATTTAATTGCGAAACACTATAAACATTGTTTTTTGTGGCACTCATGAATATTCTCATTCTAACGTTAATAAAAATCTATTTTCCATTTACCAACTGCAATATGCAAGGTATAATCTCGCCGCAATATTTCACCCAAATCCTACTCAACTAGGGAGATGTTGCCATGCTACGTTTACTGAAAGATGCACTAACTTTTGACGATGTATTGTTAGTTCCTGCCCACTCGACTGTACTCCCTAATACCGCGGTTCTTAAAACTCGTTTAACCAATAAAATCGAATTAAATATTCCACTTGTGTCTGCTGCTATGGACACTGTGACTGAATCTCGCCTTGCTATCGCGATGGCGCAAGAAGGTGGTTTAGGTTTTATTCATAAAAATATGAGTATTGAGCAGCAAGCCGAAGAAGTCCGAAGAGTTAAAAGTTATGAAGCCGGTATTGTTCAAGATCCCGTCACTGTAACGCCAGCAACCACCTTAACCGATTTACGCTTATTAACAGAACGTAATGGTTTTGCCGGTTATCCCGTCGTTAATGATGCGCACGAGCTGGTGGGTATTATTACTGGCCGTGATGTACGTTTTGTAACCGACTGGAGCAAAACCGTTGCTGACATGATGACCCCAAAAGATCGTTTGGTCACAGTGGCTGAAGGCACCAAGCTCGATGAAGTGCAAAAATTAATGCATTCTCATCGTATTGAAAAAGTCTTAGTGGTTGACGGTAACTTCAAACTTAAAGGCTTAATCACTGTTAAAGATTTCGAAAAAGCTGAGCGCAAGCCAAATGCATGTAAAGACGAATTAGGTCGTTTACGTGTTGGTGCTGCGGTTGGTGCAGGTCCTGGTAACGAAGAGCGTGTTGATGCCCTTGTTAAAGCGGGTGTAGACGTATTATTGATTGACTCATCTCATGGTCATTCAGAAGGCGTATTACAGCGTATTCGTGATACTCGAGCTAAATACCCAGATTTACAAATTGTTGGTGGTAACGTTGCAACCGCTTCAGGCGCACTTGCGTTAGTAGAAGCTGGTGTTAACGCCGTTAAAGTTGGTATTGGTCCTGGATCAATTTGTACGACTCGTATTGTGACAGGTGTTGGCGTTCCGCAGATTACTGCAGTTTCTGATGCAGCTGAAGCTGTGCTTGCGTTAGGCATTCCTGTGATTGCTGATGGCGGTATCCGTTTCTCTGGCGATTTAGCTAAAGCACTCGCTGCGGGTGCATCATGCATTATGGCCGGTTCTATGTTCGCTGGTACTGATGAGGCTCCAGGTGAAACCGAACTTTATCAAGGTCGTGCATATAAATCATACCGTGGCATGGGTTCACTTGGCGCAATGGGCCAAACTCAAGGTTCATCTGATCGTTACTTCCAAAGCGACAATGCTGCCGACAAGTTAGTCCCTGAAGGTATTGAAGGTCGTGTGCCTTACAAAGGTAAGTTGAAAGAAATTATTCATCAACACATGGGCGGCCTACGTTCATGCATGGGCTTAACCGGTTGTGCCACCATTAAAGATTTAAATGAAAAAGCACAGTTTGTAAAAGTGACTTCAGCAGGTATGGGTGAGTCTCATGTTCATGACGTGACCATTACCAAAGAAGCACCAAACTACCGTTCTGGTTCATAATTACTGTGAGGACGACATTTGTCGTCCTTCTGTTATTAGCGTTAATTTGCCCGTATCGATGTGATACGGGGTATTACACTTAATCAATATGTAAAGGTTACCCATGAGTAATATTCACGATCATAAGATTCTAATCCTCGATTTTGGTTCTCAGTACACTCAGCTTATTGCGCGTCGTATCCGTGAAATTGGTGTGTATTGTGAGTTATGGGCCTGGGATGTGAGCGAAGCGCAAATTCGTGAGTTTGCCCCAAATGGTATTATTTTAGCCGGCGGCCCAGAAAGTGTTACAGAAGACAATTCTCCTCGAGCTCCAGAATATGTCTTTACTGCTGGAGTACCTGTATTAGGTATTTGTTATGGCATGCAAACCATGTCTGAACAACTTGGTGGTAAAGTCATTAAAGGCGTGGGTGAAGGCGAATTTGGCTATGCTCAAATTGAATTGCAAACCACGTCAGCCTTATTCAAAAGTATTGAAGATGCTGTCAGTGCTGAAGGCAAACCACTGCTTGATGTGTGGATGAGCCATGGTGATAAAGTCTCCGCTATTCCTGAAGGTTTTGTGACCGTTGCTAAAACAGCTACGTGTCCGTTTGCCGCGATGGCAAATGAAGAGAAAGGTTTTTACGGTGTTCAGTTCCACCCTGAAGTGACTCATACTCGTCAAGGTCAGCGCATGCTAGAGCATTTCGCGTTGGAAATTTGTGCCTGTAAAGCCAATTGGAAACCATCATCAATTATTGAAGATGCGATTGAGCGCCTTAAAAAGCAAATCGGTGACGATGAAGTTATTCTTGGTTTATCAGGTGGTGTTGACTCATCAGTGGTGGCGATGCTGCTTCACCGCGCGATTGGTGACAAGCTAACGTGTGTGTTTGTTGATAACGGCTTATTGCGTTTAAACGAAGCGGACCAAGTGTTAGAAATGTTTGGCGATCATTTCGGACTCAATATTATTCACGTTGATGCTGAAAACCGTTTCTTAGATGCCATGGCTGGCGAAGCAGAACCTGAAGCTAAGCGTAAAATTATTGGTCGGGTGTTTGTTGAGATTTTTGATGAAGAATCAAAGAAATGCGCGAATGCTAAATGGCTAGCTCAAGGCACTATTTATCCTGATGTGATTGAATCAGCGGGCAGTGCAACCGGTAAAGCTCATGTGATTAAGTCGCACCACAATGTTGGCGGGCTACCTGCCGATATGAAGATGGGTTTAGTTGAGCCACTGCGTGAGTTATTTAAAGATGAAGTGCGTAAGATTGGTTTGGAATTAGGCCTACCTTACAACATGCTTTATCGTCATCCGTTCCCTGGACCAGGTTTAGGTGTTCGTGTACTTGGCGAAGTGAAAAAAGAATATTGTGATTTATTGCGCAGTGCAGACTCTATCTTTATTGAAGAGCTACACAAGGCTGATTTGTATAATAAAGTGAGCCAAGCCTTTACCGTATTCTTACCCGTTCGCTCGGTAGGCGTAATGGGTGATGGCCGTAAATATGATTGGGTTGTATCGCTACGAGCGGTAGAAACTATCGACTTTATGACCGCGCATTGGGCACATCTACCATATGATTTCTTAGGTCGCGTTTCAAACCGCATCATCAATGAAGTCGATGGTATTTCACGAGTGGTGTACGACATATCAGGTAAGCCGCCAGCAACGATTGAGTGGGAATAATGTCATCTCACACAATAGCGAGTACTAACTTGCAATAAGTGATATTTAAGCCCATATTTTTATGGGCTTTTTTATTTTTATTTTTATTTTCTGAACATTTTTATTCGCACCAAGCCGCTCTAATAGAATATGACTCTGGGAATGATTTTTCGTTACCTTGGTATCTTCAGTGTCCTACTGCTCATGTGGTATATCCAACATCTTGCTAATCATCCATCAGTGACTTTCAGCCAAACATAATGGTTTTCCGGTTAGCCTTTCACACATAATTAAGTTTTATTACGACAGGTTTAATTAATGGTATCTACATGAACTATATATAATTTAATCTATGTATAGAGTGCTGTCTCATGGACTCAGCCCGTGTTACATTGCCAAGGATTTGCAGCGCTTTGGGACGTGTCATGCTTTGAAACATAGGTTTGCTCAGGTCCGCGCTGAACCCCTGAACAAAGGGAGCTATTTTGAATATTGACACTGGTATAGAGCTATTTTTAGCCTCAAACTGAAGCGGCAATCAATGGATACGGCTTTGATTTATCACTTCACTGCGAACGAAGTCTAGGTGTGGGTTATCTCACCCCGCTTAGCTAAATTAACGTCACCATCAATGGCCTGAATTGGAAAATTAAGACTTATGCAACCAATGATAAAACAAAAATTAATAGCGACTTTGGTGTCTTTAACCATACTGATCCCGGCAATGGCATCAGCACAAGAGATCCCAAAGCGGTTTCAACCTACTCTAGATGCCTTTCTTGAGGCTGCCAAATCGGAATGTGCAGCATTAGACAACGGCATATTCGAGGTTGTGGATGGTGGCATTCAATTTTACGCAGATTTCAATCAAGACGGTATCAGTGATCCTATCATCGACACCCGCGCATTCAGTTGCTCAAGTTCTGCCACGCTGTTCGTTGGTGGAACAGGCGGACATTATATTAATGCATTCGTTTCGGATGATGACAAGAGCTATAAACAATTCCAGTTTCTTGCCCAAGACAGTGCGGTTATCACACTCGGCGGTACGGCAGTATTAGTGCTCAAGCACCATGGCACAAGTTGCAACCTTCAAGGACTAAGCCCCTGTTTTGCAGCTTATAGCTGGGCAGAAGGAACGTTTAATACTGCTAATGCAATCATTCACCCACAACAGCAAACAGGAATCGATAAATAATGCCCTCTGATATAGCAAGCGACCCTAATGTATGGACAACAGGGGAGTTAATTAACATAGCACTGTTCGCAATACTGTATTTGAGTTGTTTAACATTCGCTATCCGCAAGACTTTACAAAAAGATCATGGCCGTTTTTACTTTATGGCTTGCGCTGTATTGGTGGTGGTTGGCACGCTCGCTATGGTATTAGAGCCATTTAATTCAACGATGAGTGGTGAGATGCCGCCACAAGCTGGTCTCGGAGCTTGGGTCATGTTTCTCGGTTTGTTTGGCACCATTGCCGCTATTGTCTGGGGAGTTACTCGTCGAGTCTTTAGTCAACGCTAAGCCGTGTTTTATACTCAAGATTGCGGGGGGCGAGTTATAGCAGCACCTGCGCTATCAAAACGACTGCCTAATCCTAGTTTAGTGATAGCACTTTATGGCAGTAGATACCTTCTAGCGGGGTAAAAAAAGGGGTGTTTGATACCATTTGCTATGCAAAATTCAGGTTATAATAAGCCTGTATGACAATGACCTAGGGCAGTAGAGTGACAAATATTTTAAAGGCAGACCTTGCTGCCAACACCAACTCCATCACTGATATTGAGCATGACACTCAGCAAGCCATTGATGAAAAGTGGATGCGGTTAGCCATGCAACTAGCTGAACAAGCAGAATTAAAAGGTGAGGTGCCTGTCGGTGCCGTATTGGTAAAAGATGATGTGTTAATTGCCAGTGGCTGTAATTTAAGTATTTTAAATCATGATCCTACAGCTCATGCTGAAATGGAGTGTATTCGCCAAGCGGGTAAGGTATTAGAAAATTATCGTATGCTCGACACTACTTTGTATGTCACTTTAGAGCCTTGCACTATGTGTGCAGGTGCCATGATCCACAGTCGTATTGCTAGAGTGGTGTACGGTGCCGATGATTTAAAAACCGGCGCGGCGGGTAGTGTAATCAATTTGCTGCAACACCCTGTTTTTAATCACCAGCTTGACGTGACATCAGGTGTGTTAGCAGAAGAGTGCGCTTCACAATTAAGCGCTTTTTTTAAGCGGCGGAGGGCAGAAAAAAAAGCACTCAAAAAGTTAGAGAGAAACTCAACTGATTGAGTGGCATATTTTTCTGTGGTTAACGTGAGATTATGATTCGGTTTGTACCAACAAAAAATGTGCACGTTGACGATTTTGAATACGGGTTTTGTGTACTTTAAGCATGACACGACGTCGTGACATGGTATTGCTTATCGCTCTTCTTCTCATATCGTGATCCTTTCATATTGGGTAACCTCATTGAGGTTACTGATAAACAGCATACTTTACAGTAGGCTTTCTAACGACAGATTCGGTTCCATACTACCTTATATTGATGACGATTGTCGGTCAGCTTGATGACGATAACCCCATCGATAGCACAATTATTGTGCTGATACCTTGGTTTTATCTGCCGCCTCTTCTGCAATCACTTCAACTTGATCTTGGATAACATCAATTTTCTTGGTTTGATTATCAATCCAAACTAAGGTGTCGTAGTAACGACGAATACTGTCGACATAATGCACCGCTTCACTTCCGCGAGCGTAGCCATAGCGAGTTTGCTTGTAATATTTAGCTTGCTGCAGCAAAGGTAATACTTTTTTGACGTCACGCCATGCACTGGGATCCATTCCCATTGACTCTGTTAACCGTCGCGCATCTTCAACATGACCTAAACCGATATTATAAGATGCCAGAGCGAACCAAATCCGTTGAGCTTCAGGAATTCTGTCTGGCAATCTGTCCATCATATCTTTTAAATAAAATGCACCACCACGAATACTCTGCTCTGCATCTAAGCGATCATCTACACCAACATAAGCCGCAGTCGGTTGGGTCAACATCATCATACCTCGGACACCAGTTGGTGAGCGTGCGCTTGGGTTCCAATGTGACTCTTGATAACTGGCAGCGGCTAATTTACGCCAGTCTAACTCACCTGAATACTGCTCAAAAAAACTACGGTATTCAGGGAGGATATTGTCAATGGCACGAATAAAGGCTCGTGTGTCGACATAGTCAAAACGTTTCACATGACCAAAATATTTTTCGTTTAAATGTTCAAGGGTGCCGGCACGTCTTTCTTGATGCCAAAAGGCCAGGAGTTGGCTCATTAAGCGGTCACTATTTCTCGGCGGTAACAGCCACACAACTTCAACTTTTTCTTCTAAAATCATTCCTGCGCGTAACTCAGGTAAAAAACGCTGGTTGATCAATAAACTATTTGAATCTGAAATGGTGTAGTTCAATTCTCCGTTGGCGATTAATGCAAACAGTTCTTCATTGTCTTTGTCATTAACTTGGTTCCACATCAATTCAGGATAGTCTTTTTGCAGCTTAGTTAAGGTATTGACCGAAGATGAGTTCGCCATCACGGTAATTTCACCCGACAGAGTGCCAATATCTTTGGGTTCTGGAGTACCTTCTCGATACACCAATACTTGATTAACTTTATATAAGGTCGGTCCAAGTTTAAATTGTTGACTGCGGTTGGGAGTTTTTGCGATGCCAGCAGCAATAATATCAATCTTGTTTTCTTTTAACGCAGCAAATAATTGTTTGCGATTCGTGTATGGGATCATCTCTAGCGGCACGGCTAAATAATCGGCAAAGCGCTGGGCCATTTCAAAGTCGAATCCGCTTTCACCCTGATCTGAATTTAAATAAATCTGTGGACCATATAATGTCCCAACCTTGAGTACGGTCCGTTTTGGGGCAGGCGCTGCAATATCAACCTCATGAATATCAACAGGTTGACAGGCGGATAGCATCCCGCAAAGTAAGATGATGAATAAGGTTTTGATCATATTTATTAATTGGTTATCTTAAGTTGTTTCGTTAATGTCACCAGAGTAATGCATGAGAAACGAATATAATTCCGGTTGAATAGCCTTTAAATATGTAGGGGAGTTTAGGTGTTTTTGGTTACTTTATCAGGAGTTTTCCTAAACGCCTATAGTTGGACAAATAACCCGCTTTTAACGTCGGTTTATTGAACGACAGTAAAGTCGCTGTGTCATAAATATGCATAAGCACAATTGTGGATATTTTCCCTATCAGGAAACACTGTTTTCACGGGTGCTTAAAGGTGATTTGTACTGTGCAATTCCTTATAATAGCGCCAATTCTGACCCAATATAATTTATAAGGTGAATAGACGTGATTGAGATCATTCGCGGAGCCCCAGCACTATCTGCATTTAGAGTTCAAAAACTCATGGAGGCTTGCGAAAATGCAGCACTTCCAGTATCTCAAATTTATGCTGAATATGTTCATTTAGCTAATTTGAGTGAGTCACTAGATGATAATGAGCGTCTACAGTTAGAAACTATTCTTACCTATGGACCCGCTATTGAGTCGCATGCTCCACAAGGTACTCTATTATTTGTTACTCCACGTCCTGGCACCATTTCTCCTTGGTCTTCTAAAGCAACCGACATCGCACACAACTGTGGTTTGGGCAAAGTAAAACGCCTTGAGCGTGGTATGGCTTATTATGTTGAAGCTTCAGAATTAACCGCAGAACAACAAAAACAACTGCAAGGTTTATTACATGACCGTATGGTCGAAATCATATTGCCTGAGTTTGAAGCGGCTGAGGTATTATTTGCCCGCACAGAACCGGCAAAATTTAGCAGTGTTAATATTCTTGCTGAAGGCCGTCGTGCCTTAGAAGTCGCTAACGTTAAGTTAGGTTTGGCTCTTGCTGATGATGAAATTGACTATTTAATTGAAAACTTTGTTCGTTTAAAGCGTAACCCTAACGACATCGAATTAATGATGTTTGCTCAAGCAAACTCAGAGCATTGTCGTCACAAAATTTTTAATGCAGATTGGACAATCGATGGCGAAGTGCAGCCAAAATCATTGTTTAAAATGATTAAGAATACTTTTGAAGTCACTCCTGATTACGTGTTGTCAGCTTATAAAGATAATGCCGCTGTGATGACAGGTTCGGTTGCGGGACGTTTTTTCCCAGACCCTGATGGTATTTATAACTATCACACTGAACCAATGCACATCTTAATGAAAGTCGAAACTCATAATCATCCTACTGCAATTAGTCCTTATCCTGGTGCCGCTACTGGTTCTGGTGGTGAAATTCGTGATGAAGGCGCTACTGGTCGAGGTTCTAAGCCTAAAGCGGGTTTATCTGGTTTTACGGTTTCTAACTTAAAAATTCCTGGATTTGTGCAACCATGGGAAGGGAATTACGGTAAACCCGATCGTATTGTGACTCCACTTGAGATCATGCTTGAAGGCCCACTTGGTGGCGCTGCATTTAATAATGAATTTGGTCGTCCTGCGATTACGGGATATTTCCGCACTTATGAACAATTAGTGTCTAGTCATAACGGTGTTGAAGTTCGTGGTTACCATAAGCCGATTATGATTGCCGGTGGTTTAGGCAATATTCGTGAAGAACATGTGCAAAAAGGTGAAATCACGGTTGGCGCTAAACTCATTGTGCTTGGTGGGCCTGCAATGAACATAGGTTTGGGCGGCGGTGCTGCATCTTCTATGGCATCAGGTCAGTCTAGCGAAGATTTAGATTTTGCTTCTGTACAACGTGAAAATCCAGAAATGGAACGTCGCTGTCAGGAAGTGATTGACCGTTGCTGGCAGCTAGGTGACACCAATCCTATTCAATTTATTCACGATGTGGGTGCCGGCGGATTATCGAACGCATTCCCTGAGTTAGTGAATGACGCTGATCGCGGTGGTGTGTTCAATTTACGCAACGTTCCCTCTGACGAGCCAGGCATGAGCCCGCTCGAAATTTGGTGTAATGAATCTCAAGAACGTTATGTGCTATCGGTTGCGCCAGAGAATTTACAGCAGTTTGCTGATATTTGTGCCCGTGAACGCGCTCCATTTGCCGTGGTTGGTGAAGCGACTGCAGAGATGCATTTAACGCTTGCCGACAGTCACTTTAATAACAAACCGATTGATTTACCGCTCGAAGTCTTATTAGGTAAAGCGCCTAAAATGAGTCGTGATGTGGTGTCGGTAAAAGCGGTATCACCGGCATTAGATCAATCTAAGATTGAATTAAAAGATGCGGTTAAGCGCGTTTTAACTTTGCCAACCGTAGCCGATAAAACTTTCCTAATCACCATCGGTGACCGTTCAGTGACGGGATTAGTTAACCGCGACCAAATGGTCGGTCCATGGCAGGTTCCGGTTGCTGATTGTGCGGTAACCGCATCAAGTTATGATAGCTATTGCGGTGAAGCGATGTCGATGGGTGAACGAACGCCATTGGCTTTACTCGACTTTGATGCTTCTGCGCGTATGGCGGTTGCTGAATCGATCATGAACATTGCTGGTACTGATATTGGCTCGTTTAAGCGCATTAAGCTTTCGGCTAACTGGATGTCGCCGGCGGGTCACCCTGGTGAGGATGCCGGTTTATACCAAGCTGTTAAAGCCATTGGCGAAGACCTTTGTCCAGAACTTGGTATCACTATCCCTGTCGGTAAAGACTCTATGTCGATGAAAACCGCATGGGAAGATAGTGGTGTACAGAAAACGGTAACATCGCCTATGTCATTAGTTATCACCGCTTTTGGCGTGGTACAAGACATACGTAAAACCGTGACGCCACAACTTCGCAGTGATAAAGGTGACACTACATTATTAATGCTGGACTTAAGCAATGGCCAAAATCGTTTAGGGGGTTCTTGTTTAGCGCAGGTTTACAGTGAGCTAGGTGATATTGCACCGACATTAGATGTTACCGCTAACTTAGCGGGCTTCTTTGAAGTCATGCAGCAATTAGTGGCTGAGCAAGCGGTTATGGCATATCACGACCGCAGCGACGGTGGTTTATTTACCACTTTAGTGGAAATGGCCTTTGCCGGTAATACTGGGTTAACTATTGATTTAGCCAGCTTGAATGGTACTGATTTAGAACGTTTATTTAACGAAGAACTGGGTGCTGTCATTCAAGTTGGTGTTGCTGATGCTAAAGCCATTGTCGCGCAATTTGCGGCTAAAGGCGTAGCTTGTCATCACATTGGTGGTTTACAAGCCGCTGACAAGATTAGCATTAACGATGGCCAGCGAGTTATATTTGCTGATAGCCGTACTGCACTGCGCACTATGTGGTCAGAAACCACCTATCGCATGCAAGCACTTCGTGATAATCCAGAATGTGCACGTGAAGAGTATGAGCTTAAACAACAAGCTGATGCACCTGGTTTAACGGTTAAATTAGGCTTTAATCCAAGTGAAGATGTAGCCGCACCTTATATTCTTAAAGGTGTCGCACCTAAAATGGCTATTTTACGTGAGCAGGGCGTTAACTCTCATGTCGAGATGGCAGCCGCTTTTGACCGTGCCGGTTTTGAAAGCCGCGACGTGCACATGTCGGACATTTTATCTGGGCGTATTAGTCTTGAAGAGTTCCAAGGCCTAGTGGCTTGTGGCGGATTCTCTTATGGTGACGTATTAGGTGCTGGTGAAGGTTGGGCTAAGTCGATTCTGTTTAATGATCGTGCTCGCGATGAGTTTAGTCGTTTCTTCGAACGTGATTCAAGCATCGCCCTTGGTGTGTGTAATGGTTGTCAGATGTTATCTAACCTGAAAGACATTATTCCAGGAAGTGAGCATTGGCCGCGCTTTGTGCGTAACCGCTCTGAGCGTTTTGAAGCTCGATTCAGTTTGGTTGAAGTGCAACAAAACCCATCGGTATTTTTTGACGGCATGGTCGGTTCTCGTATGCCTATCGCAGTATCACATGGTGAAGGCTTAGTTGAGTTTGCTAATGCTCAAGCGTTAGCTAATGCCGAAGCATCGGGCACTATTGCACTGCGTTATGTTGATGGCCATGGTCAAATTGCGACTCAGTACCCTGAGAACCCTAATGGTTCAGCGAATGGTCTAACCGGTATTTGTACCACGGATGGCCGAGTGACAATTATGATGCCGCATCCTGAGCGTGTATTCAGAACCGTTGCCAATTCATGGCATCCAGATAACTGGGGTGAAGATAGCCCTTGGATGCGCATGTTCCGTAATGCTCGAGTCAAGATCGGTTAATTTCAAATTAACTATCTAGTTTAGATAAAGTAAAAAGGCGACTCATTTGAGTCGCCTTTTTTATTGGTTAATTCGTTTTATCAACTAATGGCTTTGATGTCGTTGAATAAATAAAACCCCCATAGAGTAGCTCTATGGGGGTTTAGTTTCGTTATAGATAGATAATAACGATTGTCGCTTAATATGATTTCTGCGCTAACAAAAACATCTACTAAACAGGGTATAGATAAAAAAGTGAGCGATCTTACTTCACTTCTTTAGCAGTAAACATTTCAGTAAAAACGCGTTTGTACAAGTTGGCAATATTTTCGAATAATTGAGTCATAGCACTTCTCTTTAGGTTAGGTCACTGGAATTAAGACGACGACTCATCGCGCAACCACTGTTCGTTTTCTTAACTGTGTGGAAATTATACAGTTACCTTATTGCTGGCTCAAACGAGAAAAAATGATTCTTGTCATTAGTTAATCTAATGGTTTGTTGGCGTGGTTTTTTTATGTTTATTATATTTAAATTATAAGTTATTGATTATGATTATTTAATTTAATTAATTTAAAATTAACATTATTTAAATAATTTATTAATTATTATTGAGTTGTTGGTTTTTATACTTTCTTTTAACAATGGCGATGAGTTGGGTTTTTTATGGCGACCTATATTTAATCGATTTATCTTCCTAGCAATTGGCTTGTTTTTGTCAATACCTCAAGAGGGGATGCGAGAGATGTTCAAAAAGTTTTACAGAAAATATGACCATTTTTTTGATAAATTGTGATCCATCTGACAACAACTGGAGATCATTTAAGAGTGATTTTCACTGTAAAGGCCTGATTTTTTATATCAAAATATTATCCATTCGAAAAATCTAATGTTTATCACATTTTTGACTAAAAAATATGATCTCCTAGGTATTTATACCGTAAGATACAAGGCGTTTAAGATTGCACTTGAAAACACAGGCAAACAGATTAATTTATCATTTTTACTCATTGGTGAGTTATCCACTGCTTCAATATGACCGTTTTCAGGTATAACATCATCATTATAGTAACCCCGTGTTACTGTGTAGTATTTGGTTGTACTGAAGTAAGGAGCCGCCAATGATTATCGAAGAGGTCGTTGAGCTATCGCGTTTTCAATTTGCGTTGACAGCCATGTATCATTTTCTATTTGTTCCACTCACCCTAGGTTTAGCTTTCATCCTTGCGATTATGGAATCACTGTATGTGATGACGAATAAGCAAATCTATAAAGACATGACAAAATTTTGGGGTAAGTTGTTTGGGATTAACTTTGCTCTAGGTGTTTCTACGGGTTTAGCAATGGAATTCCAGTTTGGTACTAACTGGTCCTACTATTCTCACTATGTAGGTGACATTTTTGGTGCGCCTCTGGCCATTGAAGGCTTAATGGCTTTCTTCCTCGAGTCAACGTTAGTCGGGATGTTCTTTTTCGGTTGGGATCGTTTTAGTAAACGTCAGCATTTAGTGGTCACATGGCTTGTTGCCATCGGCTCTAATATGTCAGCCTTATGGATTTTGATTGCCAATGGTTGGATGCAAAATCCAGTAGGTTCAGTATTTAACTATGAAACCATGCGCATGGAGATGGTTGATTTTGGCGCCGTAGTGTTTAACCCTGTCGCGCAAGTTAAGTTTGTTCATACTGTAGCCTCTGGTTATGTTGCTGGTTCGATGTTTGTGTTAGCTATTAGCTCATACTACATACTAAAAGGGCGTGACTTACCGTTTGCTCGGCGCTCATTTGCTGTTGCAGCAAGCTTTGGTATGGCAGCGATTTTATCGGTTATCGTATTAGGCGATGAGTCGGGTTATAAAGTCGGCGAAGTTCAACGTGTTAAGTTAGCAGCTATTGAAGCTGAGTGGCACACTGAGCCTGCTCCAGCAGCCTTTACCGTCGTTGGTTTTCCTAATCAAGAAACCATGGAAACCGACTATGCGATTAAAATCCCTTATGCCATGGGTATTATTGCAACGCGAACATTAGACGAAGAAGTGACGGGTATTAAGGATCTTATTAAAGATCACGAAGTACGAATTCGTAACGGTATGGTTGCCTACGGATTGCTTGAAAAACTACGTGCTGGTGATAAATCAGCAGAGGTTAGAGAGCAATTTGAAGCGACTAAAATCGATTTAGGTTATGGTTTCTTGCTTAAGCGTTATACCGACAAAGTGGTTGATGCTACCGAAGAGCAGATTAAAGCGGCCTCTTATGATTCTATTCCAACTGTCGCACCTATGTTCTGGAGTTTCCGGATTATGGTGGCAGCAGGGGTGATTATGTTGTTTGTGTTTGCAGCCGCTTTCTGGCAAAGCACTCGTCATCAAATCGCTGAGAAGAAATGGGTACTGCGTGCAGCACTTTATAGCTTGCCACTTCCTTGGATTGCCATTGAAGCCGGTTGGTTTGTGTCAGAGTTTGGTCGCCAACCTTGGACTATTTCTGAAGTGCTTCCGACCTTTATGTCGGCGTCTAGTTTAACCACGGCGGATCTTTGGTTTAGTATTATTTCGATTACGGTGTTCTATACCATTTTACTGGTGATAGAGGCTTTCTTAATGTTCAAGTTTGCTCGTCTTGGCCCTAGTAGCTTAAAGACTGGCCGTTACCATTTCGAAACCCAAGATGCTTAATCTGAGGACCTGATTATGTTTGATTACGAAGTATTAAGATTTATTTGGTGGGCGTTAATCGGTGTATTATTGATTGGTTTCACCGTGACAGATGGCTTTGATCTGGGCGTGGGGATATTGTTACCTATTATAGGTAAAGACGATACCGATCGCCGTATCATGATCAACACAATTGCTCCGCACTGGGATGGTAACCAAGTTTGGTTAATCACTGCTGGTGGTGCATTATTTGCAGCTTGGCCTATGGTTTACGCAGTGGCGTTTTCTGGTTTTTATGTGGCAATGATGCTGGTGTTGTTCGCACTCTTTTTGCGTCCTGTTGGCTTTGATTACCGCTCTAAAATTGAAGATCCAAAATGGCGCAAAACATGGGACAAGGCATTATTTGTCGGCTGTTTCGTACCACCATTAATCATTGGTGTTGCATTTGGTAACTTACTCCAAGGTGTGCCGTTTAACTTTGATGAATATTTACGTGCTACCTACCATGGCGGTCTATTCGGTTTATTAAATCCGTTTGGGTTATTAGCCGGTCTTGTGAGTGTCACTATGGTGATAATGCAAGGGTCTACATGGTTACAAATGAAGACGGACGGCGAGCTTCGTGTGCGCAGTGCTAAGACATCACAAATTTGTGGCAGTCTATTAGTGGTTCTGTTTGGTGCAGCAGGCTTTTGGTTGGTCAATGGTATTGATGGTTATGTGATCACTTCAGCTCTTGACGTCGCTGGAGCATCAAATCCAACCACTAAAACGGTAGCGGTTGAAGCCGGTGGTTGGTTGATAAACTACGATAAATATCCTTTGACTATGCTATTTCCTGTATTAGGTTTGTTAATGCCAGTACTAGTGGTATTAGCCAGTCGTTTGAATCGTAGTGGTTTTGCATTCTTTTTCAGCTCGCTTGCTGTTGCGGGGGTGATTTTAACGTGTGGTGCTGCTATGTTCCCATTTGTTATGCCTTCATCATTAGAGCCTAATGTGAGCTTAACTATGTGGGATGCTACTGCTAGCCAAATGTCACTTAAAGTAATGACCGTTGCCGCTATCATCTTCGTACCGACTGTCCTAAGTTATACCATTTGGACTTATTACAAGATGTTTGGCCGCTTAAATCGTGAGTTTATTGAAAACAATAAAAACTCACTTTATTAAATTAAGGAGCAACATTTATGTGGTATTTTGCTTGGATTCTTGGTGTATTGTTAGCGTGTTCATTCGGTATTATCAATGCGTTATGGCTTGAGAATACTGAAAATATGGATCGTAACAGCGACAACTAATCGCGACATCTGTAATTGAAAAACCGTCTTGGTAACAAGGCGGTTTTTTATTGGCTTTTGTTTGGTAGGTAATAAAGCACACTTCTAAACAGGCTTGATAGTAGTCGAATAATCAAGCCAGTTACCAACTTATTTTGGTTATTCATTCTGCCTATAGCCAACCTTAACGAGCAAATATAAAGTCACTTTACGTTATGTTGATGTCTATAAAGATAGAGCCCAATCGATGTAGGACGCCGATGAGGGGGATTGATGCAGAAGGCTGAGAAAGATAACTGAAAACGATAACTGAAAACAATCATAACAGTGGGATGACACCACAGTAATAATGCTTTCAATATAGTGATAATTGAGACTTGCAGAAGAGATAAATCGCGCTGTGCTTTACTTGAATATTAGTGATATTTGAGTCGCGTGGTAATCGGGTATCATGGGCCTGAAGAGTATTTTATTGGATCAGAACCCAATCGCTGAGCTCTGATCCCTGTTATCAATTCCAGTCAACTACACGACTTTAAATACTCCAATTTGTTGTTTGATGCTGACCGCAAGTGCGGTTAATTGTTCTGCATCACTGACCGCTTTTGTTGCCCGTTCATCACTATTTTGTGCCAACGTCGCTATAGTATGCAAGCTATGAGACACCTCATCTGCCACTGTGCTTTGTTGATTAGTTGCACTGGCTATACTGGATGAGAATATTGCCATTTCACCGATACTCTGATTAATCTGACTGAGTTGGAGATTGACGATATTAGCTTGTTCAGCTGAAGATGCTCCTAACTGCTGGCACTCGACCATTTGTGTCGCGGTAAATTTTACTTGATGCTGTAATTTAGCTATCGTCGAGCTAATCTCACTAATTGAACGCTGCGTTCTTTGCGCAAGAGAGCGCACCTCATCAGCCACAACGGCAAAACCACGACCTTGTTCTCCTGCTCTAGCAGCTTCAATAGCAGCGTTTAATGCTAGCAAGTTAGTTTGTTCTGCAATGCCATTAATCACTTCAGTTACTTTACTAATAGCTTGGCTCTCACTGCTGACACTTTCAATATTTTTTTGACTTTGGATGAGTTGCTCACTTAAAGATTGCAGCGCGGTGACCTCTTGGCTTAACTGAGCATGCCCTTGAGCTGATGCACTATCAATTTCCTGCGCTTGCTGTGCTCCTTGACTAGCATTTTGGGCGACGTCTTTAATCGAAGAAGACATCTCTTCGATAGCCGTCGCAATTTGCTCTGTTTGGTTTAACAGTGCTTTTGCTTCATGACCATTTAACTTTGATGTTTGTTGGCTTTGATTTGCTTGGTTTTCTAAGCTAATAACCGACTGTTTTAATGATTCAATTAAACTCGCCAAACTCGCAGCCATTTGGGTCACACTGATAGTGATGTGATCAACTTCATTACCACTGCTTTCAGAGCACTGCATGAATGTTTGTGAAAGATCGCCTTGACCTAATTTAGCGATTTGTTGCTGTAGATTTTTTAATGGCTTCATCGCACGATTGATCACCATAAACAGTAAAACAGCAATCAGAACTATGCCTATCAATGCTAAAATCACGTTAATTTTTAGCATAGCTAAACTTTCATTATTTAATTCTTTGGTTGGCACATAGCCAACCATGGTCCAATTCCAACCTGCAATCTTTATTGAATAAGCATACATCTCTTCATCCGATAATGAAGTGTAAACCCAGCTGCCTTTATCTGTGAGTGCCTGTTCAAGCGATAAACCATTAAACAATGATTCAGTAAAAGGCGCTTCAGTGTTCAAATCGCGATGAGAAATAACTTGTTTATCAGAATTACGGATAATGGCATAAGATCCTGACTCTTCGAGTGTGAGTGTTTTAAGTGCATTCTGGATTTGCAGAATTGATTGGCTAATGTCATAACCGATAAAAAGGATAGCATTAACTTTGCCGCTGCTGTCTTTTACTGGGCTATAAATTGTCATGTAATCTTTGCCAAAAAGCTTGGCATAGCCTTCGTATTTTTGACCACTAATTAATTGCTTATAGCCTGGGTGATTAACCCCCAGATAAGTCCCTAGCGCACGGTTACCATCCGTTTTTTTCAGTGATGTTGACACTCGAACAAAATCATCATTATCACGAGCAAATATAGTCGCTACGCCGCCAGTTAGTTGCGAAAAGCGGTCTACATTATTATTTTCATTATTAACTTGTTCATTATCATGTAAAAGAACCGGAGTCTTAACGCCTAACACGTCAACGGATTTATTTTCTATCGAAAATTGTCCTGGATATAAAGTACGAAGAATATCGGAGCTACGTTTCGCCGAAGACAACATACTGTCGTATTCCAGTTCAAGTAAATGAGTATTACTGTCCATTTGTGATTGTATAGCTTTGATCGCTTTATCATGTAATACAGTGGAAGCGGTTAGATATGAAAAACAAGACATAGCGGTGAAAATAATAACGGATGACAACACGACAAGAGAGCCTATTTGTTTTGAAATAGGCCAGTTTTTATAGTTCATATGCTCTTTCTCATAATTATTGTGATGATTAATCTAAATAGATATGGTTCGCTCAATTTAATATACCGCGTAAATGTAAAGATTGTCTGGTATGAAGCCAAAAATGTGAAACAAATATAAATTCATGTTCTATGAGGACATTTATCGCATAACACGACTAGGAATTTTAAATTTAGACTGTTTTTTTAGGTTAATCAATAATGCTCACATTAACAGCGTCTAAATTAGCGCCTGCCTTTTTTTCTCAGGCCACTACCAGCAAGTATTTAGAGGGTAGGGCTAATCATAATATATTAAGTTGACTTGAATTATTATCTTGTTTATTTGACCAAATTGTCGATTTATACCTAATTGCACGGTACAGGTTAGGGAAGTCATGTGGCTTATAAGGCTGGACGAGAAAGTATGTTGGGCCGGTGAAATGCTCGACAAGTATTCAGATTTAACCTTGGTTGATTATGGCTTTGTTTACCTCAGAGACATTAATTTCCCCCAAGACGACACCAATTGGTTCTTGTTAGAGATAACCGTTTAATTTATGTTTGAGTTTTGTGCTTACTGCCCTAAAGCGGATTTTTACTGCCAGTTTAGGGCAAATCTTTATTTTGTATTGAACATTAAATCGAAATTGGCTTCTTGATAAGGTTGACCTTAGGTTTCATTAACAAGGTATACATTACAGGCACCCAAATTAGTGACAACATGGTCGCCAAAAGCGTACCGCCAGCAATGGCTATGGCAAATGGCGGCCAAAAGCCACCACCTGCAATAATTAGCGGTAAAAAGCCGCCTATAGTCGTGATGGTGGTGGAGCCGATATGACGACCACAACTGCTCACAGTACTGATGATCAACTCAATATTACCATGGCGCGCCTCGGGTATATCTTCTAACTCAGCCAAAATAACAATTGCAGCATTAATGGCTAAGCCCATTAATCCCAATAAGCCGATAATAACGGTAAACCCAAACGGATAGCCAAATACATACACGGATAATAAACCTAAACCCGCCGATTGAAATGCACTCAGTAAAATGATTGCCGTTAATCTAAATGAGTTAAATGACAGCACCACAGTGGCTAGTAATAAGGTGACAACTAACACTACATTTGACAATAAATTACCCACTGCCTCATTACGTTTTGCACTTTCGCCGCCAATTTCAAGATGATATCCCGCCGGAATAGACAAATTAGCAATGGTATCCTTAACCTCGTTTAATACTTGTGCAGGCAGTACTCCACTGGTGATATAAGCTTCAATAGTATTGACGCGTTCGCCATTTCTGCGGGGGATTGCGCCGCGACTCACATTGATTTCGTTATAAGATAATGCCGCTAGCGGTATACCTGAACCCGAAGGCGATACCAGATTTATCTCGGCTAAACGTGTGGCTTGTTCGCGACTGTTGTCGCCTAAACGAACACGAATGGGCAGTGATTCTGTTTGCTCTAAAATGCTGCCACCAATTATGCCGGTAGTCGCCATTTGAATTTGATTGGCAATATCGCTAAGGCTCAGGCCGCTCATTAAGCTGGCATCTTCATTGACTTGTAACCACACTTTTGGCGCGCCAGAACTTAGTGTTGCGCGAGTATGGATCACATCGGGTGTTGCAACTAAAATCCCGCGTACTTGTTCACCCAGTGCTTTCAATGTGTCCAGATTAGGGCCGTATATACGCAACTCTACCGGAGCGTTAAAAGGAGGGCCTTGTTCCAGTTTTCGAACCAAGATTTGGGCTTGTGGAAACTCCACATCAAACTCTTTCTGCAATTGTAAAATCAATCGATTAGCCGCCGCAAAATCGGTCACTTTAATCATTGCTTGGGCATAGTTAGTTGCCCCTTGCTGTCGTTGAGTTAAATTGTAATAGAAAGAGGGCGTGTTACCCCCGACAACCCAAGTCGCAGCCACAATATCTTCAATTTTTTGCAGTTTATTATCAATCAGTTTTACCTGTTCTAGGGTGTTTTCAATACTCACATGCGGCGCTAAGTAGACTTCAATTTGGAACATATCGCGGTCAGACGGAGGGAAAAATTGTTCTGTCATTTTTCCCGCGGCAAAAAAACCGACAATAGGTAATATACCGATAACAATCGCCGTCAGTATTGGCCGTGTTAATGCAAAGTAAAGGCTGGCTGTATATGCTTGGCTGATTTTGGGAAATGCCATACCTTGTTGATACCAAGCCGTTGGTTTTTCACTGCGGCTAAAGCGCCCAGCAAGGCCTGCGATAATGGTATGCGAAATAATATATGATCCCAGCAATGCAAACATCACCGAAATTGCGATACCACCCACAAACTCACCCGCAGCGCCTGGCATTAACACAATTGGTGCAAAAGCTAACATGGTGGTAATGGTTGAACCCGCTAATGGCAGCCATAAGTGGTGCAGAGTTTTAGATACCGCTTCAAGTTTGCTCATACCTTGCTGACGGCGTTGCGCAATGGCATCAACAATCACAATTGCGTTATCAACCATAATACCCAGCGCAACCACTAATCCTGTTACCGACATTTGGTGGATCGGTAGTCCAGTATATTTCATGCAGGTGAGGGTAAACAGTGCGGTTAGTGGTAATGATATTGCTACAATCACTGCATTACGTAAGCCTAATGTCAGCATTAATACCAGTAAAATAATCACAAACCCTTGCAGCAGATTAATGACCAAGTCGCCTAAGCGATCGCTGGTATAGCTTTGTTGGTCAAATAACCATTGCACCTTAATATTGGCCGGCAAGTTTACTGAAAACTCGTCAATGGCGTTACTCACGTGCTGTTGCCATACATCGACGCGGTTATTATTGAGCATGCGAGCAGAGACTAATACGCCTTGTTGACTGTCGATTAAAGCAATACTCGATGCAGGCGTTTTAGCTTGGCGGCTAATATTGGCCACATCGCCTAAGCGAATAATTTGGCCGTAATCGTCTACTTTTAACGGCACTTGGCGGATACGGTTTTGTGAGTCTAATTCACCAGAAACCTCAACCAAGGCTCTAAACTGGTTGTTATTAATTTCACCGGCGGAAATTTTGCTGTCGGCATTATTTAAAATTGCCGCGATACCTGCGGGAGTTAAATGCAGTTGACTGATTTTATTACCATCTAATTCTACTAAAATCTCTTCTTCAGGTGCGCCATACAACTTTGCAAAGTCAGTACCGCTGAGTAATCTTAAGCGACTTTGTAATTCTTTGGCGTACCGATTAAGAATATCGACTCTTACTGGGCTGTCATCGGCCCAAACCAGTCCTAAAATAGCGGTATTGGCATACCCTAGCTGATCATCTAATACACTGTTTTGTGCTGCAACGGGTAACAGTGATTTACTGTCGGCAATAAGATCTCGTGCCCGTGACCATACTGGAGCAGTATCGGTAACAGTATCTTTTAATTCTAACTGGATTACCGAAATACCCGGGCGGGAAGTTGACTGGACTAGCTTCAACTCTTCTAAACGGCGAAGTTGATTTTCGAGTACTTCGGTCACGAGTGCTTCAACGCGTTCTGCTGATGCCCCTGGGTATTGAGTAATAACCGATGAAAATCGGTTCGTAATATGTGGGTCTTCCGTACGCGGTAAGCTTGAAATTGCTCCTAAGCCAGCAACAATTAATAATGCAATAAATAAACTGGTTAGGCGGCCATTTTCTAAAAATGCTTTAATCATAATGCCCCCGTTTTCTCAGCTTGAGCTAGGGTGACTTTTTGATTAACCACTAACTTATGCAAGCCTTGAGAGACAATGATATCGGTTGGTTTTATGGCGCCTTGAATATAGGCTTGTTGTTCATTGGTATAGATAATTTCAACATCGCGACGTTCAATGGTATAAAAACCTTGCTCAGCTTTAACTAAGGCAAACACGTTCCATAACCCGCGTACGCCATCGGTTAATGCCGACATCGGCACCCAGTAACCAGATGCAGGCACATCTTGTTGATAAGCCAAATAAGCTATTTCGCCATTGATTACTCTGGCTGAGTCGGGCAAATGAATACGCAACTGCACCGTGCGACTAATGGTATTGACCTCGGCACTAATACCGGCAATTTTAGCGGTAAAGGTTTGTTTACCTACACGGACATCTACCATCTGCTCGGCGGCTAACTGCTGTGCAATATCAATCGGTACCCCAATATAAGCTAAAGGCTCACTGTTACCCACTAAGGTAAAAACCGGACTGCCTAGCGCAATCACTTCGCCGACATTATGAAACCGCTGACTGATAGTGCCATTGAATGGAGCTAACAATGTCGATTTTTCAATTTTTAAATGGGTGGCACTTAAGCTGGCTTCTATGCGCTTTTGATTCGCTTGTAAGCTAATGACTTGTTGCTGGGTTTCATCAAGCTGCTGTTCAGACACATAATTTTGTTGTTTTAGTTTTTGAGTGCGAACTAAGGTGCTTTTGGCTAAATCGATATCCGCTTGGGTTTGTAATAAACTGGCTTGCAGTTGTTGTTGTTCGGCCGTTAATAACTCGATATCAAGTAGGGCTAATGTTTGACCTTTAGTCACAGTATCGCCACTGTCGACTGAGATATTGTTGAGCTTACCCGCAAGCTCAAAGCCAATACCTGTGGTATTGGCTGAGCGAATTGTCCCAGTATAGGTTTGCATATGCTGGTAATGGTCATTTAACACTAAGCTTTGTGATAACACCGCTTGATAGTCAATTGTATGCGAGTGTTCTTTTACCTCAGAGCCACAACCGCTTAAAACGATTAAGCTTAAACTTAGCGCCCAGTATCGAATGATGGCAGTGAATGTCTTTGACGCGTTCATAAGTTTATTCCTTGCAAAGCAATTAATAGTGTCAATGTTGATTTATTTTTCGCCGTTGGCATGAAAGGCAATAAGCGCATAGATTTTCAGCACAACATAAAATGTAACTTTAATGTTAACTAGACTCGATAGTCTAATTTTATAAAACTAGACTGTCCAGTCTATTTTTGGTTACTATTAGGCTAAATGCTGATCAGCAATGCAGAGGCTTGATTTGCTTAATGAGCTAATTTATGGAACCAACATGACAAAACAACACACAGCGCTTAATCCCAGCGGACAGAACCACATCAGCCGCAGTGAACAAAAGCGTGCCCAGGTGCTCGAGTCTGCGATTGATCTTTTTTGTCATCATGGTTTCCCTAACACCAGTATGGATGAAGTGGCCAAGCATGCCGGTGTATCAAAACAAACTGTTTACTCCCATTTTGGTTCTAAAGACGATTTATTTGTGTCTGCGATTGAATCGAAATGTGTTGTGCATCAACTCACCGACGATGCCTTAATTGATGCCAGCCAACCACAACAGGTTATTTTGTTATTTGCACAGCAGTTTGGCGAAATGATTGTTAGCAAAGAAGCCATGACAGTGTTTAAAACCTGTGTTGCTCAAGCCGATACTCACCCAGAAGTGTCTAGATTGTTTTATAATGCAGGCCCTAAGCATGTACTAGGATTGGTTCGAAACTACCTAATAAAAGTCAATGAACACAACGAATACTTTTTTGAAAACCCTCATGAAAGTGCGGTTAGATTGTGTTTAATGTTGTTTGGTGAGCTAAAATTACGCCTAGAGTTAGGCTTAGAAATAGAAGATTTAATCGTCACCAGACAACAATACCTGCAAGATACCGCCGACATGTTTTTACGAGCACATAAAGTGGGCGTAAAATAAACTCAACCTCAAGTTGAACTTAATTGGCCATATAGCAGTATTACTTGAGCAATTAAGCCAAAGTAATATTCAGTTTATTTCATTATTTGAAGGGAAGCAGATTAGTATGACGCTTTACAACACTAAGGTAATTTCTTCTCCGGCACAGAGTAAGTCACTGAATTTATCTGTACGGTCATTATTGTGCGTATCGGGTCTGCTGTTAAGTCAGCATGCTTTAGCGGCACCAGAACGTTCACCGTTTTCACTCACTGTTGCTCGTACATCAACGGGCACCGCTAATGTAGGCGCAGAGAGTGCTAACCCTAATCAGTTGCAACGAGATACATGGAAAACCAGTTTTTCGGCAAACATGCCACTTAATCGTCAGTGGTCTATAGGGGCAAACTTAGGCTACGATAATCTCGATTATGACTGGGATATTAACCAAAACAGCCTGTTACGCAGCAGTACTCAACCTTGGTCGACCATCCATCAGTACAGTGCCGGTTTGTCACTATCGTATCGCTTAGATAATCATTGGATGTTTCTCATCGCACCCAAATTACAGTATGCCTATGCTGATACGGCATCATCTTCAAATGCACAAAGTTATGGTGTCGTCGCCTCGGGGATGTACCGCTTTGATTCGGGTAATATGCTTGGTTTCGGTGTGGCATATTTAAATGATATTTCAGAAGTGCGCACCTTGCCTTATTTAGCCGTACGTTGGCAGATAAGCGATAAGTGGGTACTTGCTAACCCGTTCCAAGCTGGTTTTAGTGGCCCGGCAGGATTAGAGTTAAGTTATCAATATAATCGTGACTGGGATTTTGGCGTGGGCAGCTCAATGCGAACAGAGCGTTTTTTAATTGCTGACGATGACAAAACCATTGAAGTTGAAGAATGGGTAGGCTTTGCTCGCGCAGGTTGGCAAGCAACGACTAACGTTAGCCTTAATGCTTATGCTGGTTACTATTTTGGCGGTGAAATGCAGTTAAGTTATCCCGATGTCACTGAAGACATGGAAAACCAAGCCGCATTCGGTTTAGTGTTTAAACTGAACTTTTAACGATTAGTGGTAAACCATACAATAAAAAATGCCGCTGATATCAGCGGCATTGTTGTAAAAGTTAATCTAGCGACTCAGCATTTATCTAATAAAATCGTCTTAACTACTAATGCAAATCGGCCCTAGAAGTAAGTCACTTCTTTTACCCGCTTAGGGCGATTTTGTTGTTCGTATAACTGCCATACTTGTTTAAAATCAAGTGCTAACTCAGTGACATAAAACTCACCGGCTGGGTAGGTTTTTACCACTTTAGCCCCGCGAATAATGCCACTCACGCTAGACTTAACGTTGTCGTCAGTTAATAACCACTCACTCACGTCGCTGTTTGCGGTAATCTTTTGGCCATACACTTGCTCTGCTAACTCACGATATGCAGCAATTTTTGATGCTTGCATTGCCATTAAAATACGATGCGATGGTTCTTTGCTTGGCTGAGTCGCTAAGGGTGCATAACCAATTGCGGTTAGGGTAGGGAACGAGGCTGGAGCTTCGGTTTCCCACTGGACATATTTATCCTTGCTTACACAGCCAGTTAACAGTACCAACACAATTAACATTAACGACTTCATAGCTTATCTCCTAATACAGTATAACGACTGTCGCCCTTATTTTCGTGGCGATACAGTAAACCATTACGCGATTCAATCATTTCAGAAGGTTGTAAATATCCCGATAAGCTCGACGCCGCCACAAATGATTGCACCGCAGAAACCACTCTATTATTGGTCACATTCACTATCCGGCCGTTAAAGACGATTCCTTCAGGTGTTAAGGTCATGGTTGATACCAAAACGTGCGCTACCGGTAAATCGGAACGCAACAGCTCCCAGTTTCGGCTCAACATAAATTCACCTTGCTCTGTTGCGCGTAAATTGGTTGCGACGTTTAAATCAACCAAATTAAACTCATGTGCATGGAATGCAGCAAGCAATCCTTGCTGTAATTGAAGGCCTAACTCATTGGATGTATTTAAATTGCTGGCCATTACCGGCGTAGAAATGAGCAGTGGTTCATCAGGGCGAAGGGCATCATTTTGCAATACTAATTCGTTGACTAACTTTTCTGCCCACACATTGACCTGGCCCTTAGGCGATATTCCAACAGCTTGTATATCATAAGCTAGCTTGTGCTGATAAACCTGATCTTCATCGACCACTTTGACAAATTTACCGTTATTACTAAAGGCAAGATTATTGGCAGCATTAGGCGTTTGGGTGCATGCAACTAACGTCAATGACGCCAGTATGACCGTGGGGACAACAAGCCTATTAATCATAATAATTCCTCTTACAAAAATGCCGCAAGTCTTGGTATAAATGAGTCATTTTATCGCCTTATTTATCGGTAACTAAGGTCAATTTTTTACTCTTTAATATTCGTTCCTTTATATCGGCAAATGCGTTAGAAGCTTTACTATAATTACCCTACATCTAAAAAAAACTATTAAAGCGGTTATAGGCACAATTTTTGCTTTGTAAAATATAGAGTAAGCTTAATTCATTTTATTAGGCCAAATAGACGTTTTTTTGACATTAGGACATCGTATGCTGATCCGACACAGCCCTACTAACCGAGCTAATCCCTTTAGTCATCTTGCTGTCATAGCCATATTATGTGCAAGTGGCTTGCTAGTGACAATGTCTGCATTTGCTGAACAAATTGAAGTGACTGGCAAAGCCAAAATTGTTAATGGCGATATTGATAAAGCTCGCGAAGACGCTATCAGCCAAGCATTAAATTATGCCAGTTTAAAAGCGGGAGTTAACTTTTCTAGCGAACAACAAATTAATCAAGGACGGCTTACTCAAGATACTTTTCAAATGCAGCGTATGGGCTCGGCCAATAATGTTGAATTAATGAGTGAAATGATCAGCGAGCATACTATTACTGTCATTTTACAGCTTGAGCTTAGCGAACAAGAGCCCGATGCCCAATGTAAAAGCCAATCACTCAAAGCTGCGATTATGCTGCCTCAAGCTTATTTACAAGAACGTGAACAATTACGCTATGGTCAATTAGCCCACTTTGAAGAGCGCATCACCGAACAATTAGGCAAAGCGATTAACGCGCAATCGCGATACAGTTTTGCCAGGCTACATGCAGATGAGAAAATTGATAATACCAATCAATTGGTCAATTTTAGAGGTAACCGCATACCCAGTTGGTTAGGTGAACTTACCGACAGCCAATATTTGCTGCAGCCCGAAATTATTGATATTTCAACTGAACCAGTACAAAGCAGTTATTTGGGCTTTGTAGAAGATGATCCACTGAGGCAATTTATCCTTAAATTAACTCTTTATCATGGCATTAGCGGTGAAGTGGTCTGGTCAGAATCATTTGCGACATCAGCGCCTTGGGAATTTGAACGACAAGAAATAGTTTCACCAGCTAATCAACGCTTTTGGCGATCATCTTATGGCCAGGCGATCAGTGATATTTTACAACAAAGCGTTATGTCGTTAGATAAGCAACTCAATTGCCGACCATTACTAGGCCAAATTGTGGCAAGAGATGGTGATCGCATTATCATCAATTTAGGCCGTAAAAATGGCGTTAAAATGGGTGATAAGTTCCAAATCGTCCTGCAGAAAAACATCCCAGACAGATTCAACTCTATGCGCGCTATCGCGACTAAAAGTCGGGCTAATGTGGTTATCGAACAAGTGACCGAAGACAGTTCAACGGCAATCTTTGACGGTATCGACAGTGCTTATAATATTCAAGTGAATGACATTGCGATTAAGAACTAGTTGGTTGTTAATTAAGCAATTAAATTTAAAAGGTTTAATTCGATTATAAACTCAGTATAATCACTGGGTCTCTCTATAGCTCAACAGGATAGAGCAGCCGCCTCCTAAGCGGCCGATCGGGGTTCGAGTCCCTGTGGGGAGACCATATAAACTACTTCTATGCTCATTCTCAATCTTTTCTCATCATCTGATTTATTTCATTGTCCCTTACCAGAATTAAGATATTTACTCGTATCAATATTTTTAACTACAGCATTAATCTTTTTAACAAATCATCTCATCATTTGTGTTTATCACTATCGCAGTCTGATCGGCTTTAGCGCTATAATTGTGCTTCATTTTTTATTGCTAGGAGCAGTTGTTTGTCACATTCATATATTCCGTTTGATCTTTATAAGCGTAAGTGGATTTTTAACCATAAAGATTTGCCTGTATCAGATGATGATAAGGCCTTGATTAAACCACTGACCGATAAAAGTGCCATGGAAGTGTGGGATAAGTGGATAAGCAATAAGAGCAGTCGGGCGGAATTATTTGAGAAAGGCGATTGGCCAATAAAGCAAGACGCTTGGACGGCAACAGAACATTGGCAATCGGCGTGGGACTCACTGGACAACGCGATGCCTGAAGCTGTTAGTACACATATTCAATGGCCTGATGATGTGGTGGTGTATTTTTGTTATGAAAAGTACCAAATCATTGAAACGCGTTGGGATGTCTTTGTGCGTAATTGGAAGTGCTTCTTGTTTTTCGATGATGGTCCAATTTTAATTTCACCTAAGCACAAGCAAGCGTTGATGTTTAATCAGAATGGCCAATTTAAGTTAGGTGTTCGTGGTTAACCCCTTATTCAACCTCGAAGTGCAATACTCGGCAAATAAGCAATTAACGGTTAATCGCTGAGTTTTAGTATGTGATTTGGTTGCGGTATATATTGCCAGGCATAAAACCACTTTTTATTCTTTCTGTGGTTATTTTTGTGGCGTTTTTTTAGAGAGTTTATATGAAGTTATTAGCTTTAATGGGTATGGGTTTAGTGTTGATGCTGCCGTCATTCGCACACGCTAAAGTGATTGGCGATATTGATGTGGTAGAGCAAATGACGGTTGCTGAGCAACCATTAATACTGAATGGCGCAGGAGTGCGCAGCAAGTTTTTTATTGACTTATATGTGGGCAGTTTGTATTTACCGACAAAAGTGCAAACCTTAGATGATGTATTGGCGCAGCCGATTGCGGTTATACAGTTAACCATTACCTCTGGAATGATTACCTCAGATAAAATGCGTGATGCAATTACTGACGGTTTTGATGCTGCTACCGACGGTGACACTCATTCTATTGCCAAAGATATTGAACATTTTACCCAGTTGTTTGCTGACGAGATGGTTGAAGGTGATCGATTCACTTTTGTGACTCAAAAAGGCAAGGGCGTCAGCAGCATTAAAAATGGCAAGGCTCAGGGGGATATTGCTGGTGAAGCATTTCGTCAGGCATTACTTAAGATTTGGTTAGGTGAACATCCTGCGCAACAAAGTTTACTTGAGGCCATGCTCGCTCAATAAATCTCCTGCTAGGAAGAAACGATAACAAGCGAGCACTGCGCTCACGGTGGCACTTGGCTTGTTATCGCTCGTATGGCTTGCCACCAAGATTTTAACGCTAGGCTGAAAAGTCATTCCCTAGCGTTGAAATGGTCGACGTTTTGCCTTTGTCATTGTAGGTCAAGCTTGAAGCGTTGCGGCTAGCTTGTAATGCTTGTGCGAATCTATTGAGGCTGGCGATATTGAGTTCAATTAAACTGGCATTTTGGCTATTGATGTCTTTGCACTCAGCGAGTATCGATTTTGCTTGAGCAACTTTTTGTGCCAGTTCAACATCTGTGGTGATCAGCGTGTGGTGTGGATGATTAGCCAGTTTTTCGTCAGTGGTTTTCATATTGAATAAACACTGGGTTTTATCTTTGGAAAGTGCCAGTAATTGATCGGCGTCTTGCTTTTCTAACGCAGCTTTCTCTGCTGAAATCAGCTGTTTTAGTTGAACTAACGTCTGATTTTGCGTATCAAGCAAAGTATGCAGTTCTGTAAGTAATTGCTTGTTTTGCGGATCGTTGGATTGTCCTGAGGATTGTACGTTTACTTGTGTCATAAGTTACTCTTGTTTTTTTTACTAACACTTCTCTATGATGCAAATGCGCACCTATTATTCTAGTGTTGTTAAAGCAAATTAAAGAGTAACGTTTAACGGTTACTCTTTGTCAAATGATAGACTGCCTAGCTCTGCTTCAAAACTAGCAATATTAGCCGCAAGTTTTTCTGGGTCGACTTTATATCGTCCTTCAGAGATTGCGAGTTTAATTTCAGCGACCTTTTTTTGGTCTACTTCAGGCAATGATGCCATTTTAGTTTGCGCGCCCTGAAGCTGTTGAGCTTGAGAGGTAATGCTAACCGAATCAGTTTTAACTGGAGTCGCTGTTTTTTGCGCCACAGCTGCAGTATCAGATTTGGTATTAGACTGCGTTTCACGTGCAGTGCGCAGTTGTGTATTAGTAGCAGTGTTATGCTTAATGTCAATTGCCATGGGAGGCTCCAGCGTAATTATCAGGTTTTCCAAACAGGCTATCGGCAGTCCAGGAAAAAACTTTAACTCTATTTTACATTCTTACTTCAACTTCGCCAATGCCAATTACAACAGCATCAAATTGTTTGCTCGTATTACTATTTTTTACTCTGATAACGTCATTGAGATTACCGTCCCGTAAAGCTTCACCAAGGGTTTTAATTTCAATATTAGCGGTTTTAGCATAAATAGAAATCGTGTCTCCTTTGCAAACAAAACACAAGTTATTACTTAAGACTGGAGAGTCTTTCGCAACCCGACGTTTTACTCTTGAGCCAATTAATGAGTTGATATCTGAAAAAAATTGGCCTTTTAGACTATATTGATCAATATACATGATGTGTAAATGTTGTTGGTCAATAATTTGGTCTGGTGACAGTATCTGGTTTGCCGCGACAACGGGGTATTGAATTTCAACTCGAACTGAGAGATACATCTGCCATGGGTAGTCATAGTCTGGACTATCACAGCTCAGTTTTACCATATTATTGCGACTAATCGCTCGTTCACTGGCAATTTCAGCCGTTATTGGTGGATAGCACCGCGGAGGATTGACACGACCTTCAAGGTTTTGTGGGGTGATTTCGACCTTAGCTTTTGAGTCTGCTTCGATTTTTTTTTCTATCGTCTCTTTAGCTAAGTCATAAATGGTCGATAGTGAGGGTGTTATTATCTCTTCGCTAGCAAATGCTGGCAAAAAAAATGTTATTGAACATAATAAACATAAAAAAAATACTTTCATAATGAAGATACTAGCTTGTTTTGCCAGAATACACCTATACTTTTAAAAACGGAAAATATGCGGGCTATCTCTGCATACACAATAAGCTAAAAAATATGTACCGATGACATAATAATTTCATTATGTCCCCGTCAAAAAAGTGTCAGCTCACCGTGTGTGAGTTAATTAATACAAATTAAAGCAAGTTGTATGCCCACTTTTTTAATTTAATGAATAGATAAGTATTCGCTGGGTTGTTGATGGTTTACACTGAAGGTTGATATGTCTTTAGCGATAAATGAGCTAGATGTAATGAGCTAACGTATTGTGTTGAACCTAGGTTTACTATAATTTTAATGAACAATTTTTATCCTTTTGGGTGACAGTTAACTACAAGGTCGTGTTATGTCGAGCATTTTAGATTCAGTCAATAAACGTACTCAGCTTGTCGGGCAAAACAGACTCGAGTTACTATTATTTAGGCTTAACGGCCGCCAACGGTTTGGGATTAACGTGTTCAAAGTGAAAGAGGTTTTACAATGCCCACCACTGACAACCTTACCTAAATTAAATCGTTATGTTAAAGGTGTTGCTCATATTCGTGGCGCAACGATTTCTGTTATCGATTTAAGTGCTGCAACGGGTGGTCGTCCGCTGACATCAACTGAAAATTGCTTTATTATCATTTCCGAATACAACCGAAGCATTCAAGGCTTTTTAGTGAGTTCTGTTGAGCGTATTATCAACATGAATTGGGAGGCAATTATGCCGCCTCCACAAGGTTCTGGTCGTTCTTCCTATTTAACCGCAGTGACAGAGATAGAAGGCGAGTTGGTTGAGATTTTGGATGTTGAAAAAATTCTTGATGAAATTTCACCGGTTAAGACTTCGATCAGTCAAGAACTCAACGAAACTTTAACGATTGATAGAGAACAGCATTATCACATTATGGTTATTGATGATTCTGCAGTGGCACGTAAACAGATTATTCGTTCGTTAGAGTCTTTAAATCTGCAAATCGATACTGCCAAAGATGGTAGAGAAGCGTTAGAGATGTTGAAAAATATTGCCAAAGAAATGGATGATGTATCAGTGGAAATTCCGTTGATTATTTCTGATATTGAAATGCCTGAAATGGATGGCTACACTCTAACAGCAGAAATTCGTGATAATCCAAAGTTAAAGAATATAAAAGTCGTACTGCACACATCGTTAAGTGGTGTGTTTAACCAAGCGATGGTACAAAAAGTTGGGGCTAACGATTTTATTGCTAAGTTTAACCCCGATGAATTAGCCGCAGCGGTTAACAAACATTTGAGTTTATAATTGTTTAGAATTGAATAATATTGAACGTTCGGTCGGCTCATCGGCAAACATATTAGGAAGATAATGTGACAGATAAATCACTTGCTGAAGCAGAGTACAATCAATTTAGGCTGTTTTTAGAGCAGCATAGCGGTATTGTGTTAGGTGAGAACAAACAGTATTTAGTTCGTAGCCGCTTAGCGCCACTGATGGGAAAGCATAATTTGCCTTCTCTATCTGAGGTGGTTAAAAAGTCGATGAAACCGATAGAGCGTCAATTACGCGCTGAAGTGATAGATGCGATGACTACTAACGAAACCTTATGGTTTCGAGACCGTTATCCATTTGAGTTGCTGAGTAATTCTTTGTTGCCTGAATACAGCAAGTTGGGCCGACCATTAAAAATATGGTCTGCTGCTTGCTCATCTGGGCAAGAACCTTACTCTTTAGCTATGACAGTGTTGGAATATCAACAGCGTAAACCCGGTGCTTTGCCTGGGGGCGTGACAATTCAGGCAACAGATTTATCACCTTCTATGTTAGAGCGTTGTAAGAATGCTGAATATGATGGTTTAGCTCTGGCTCGTGGTTTGTCTGAAGAGCGTAAACGTCAGTTTTTTGATGCTTTACCGTCTGGCAATATGAAAGTGAAAGATAACGTAAAACGTTTAGTGAACTTCAGAGCACACAATCTACTTGAAAGTTATAGCTTATTAGGCAAGTTCGATATCATTTTTTGCCGTAATGTATTGATTTATTTTGCGCCAGAGGCAAAGGCTACCATTTTGCGGCAATTTGCTGCCGCACTTAATCCTAAAGGTATCTTATTCTTAGGTGCGTCAGAATCTCTTGCGGGGTTAACCGAAGAGTTTAATATGGTTCGCTGTAATCCCGGTATCTATTACCAGAAAAAAACCTAGCTAAAACAGTTGATTAGATTCACCTCATGCCGACGATCGTCGGCATGTTAGTTTTTTTATTTTATTCTCCCATTATAAAAATTGTTGGCATAACCTTTGCTTTATATCTATCAGTTAGCTGATGGAGGCAATTTTATGGCGATTAATTTCGATAATGCATTAGGTGTTCACCAATATTCTTTGGGCGTACGAGCTCAAAGAGCTGAAGTGATTTCAAGTAACATCGCCAATGCCAATACTCCTCATTATAAAGCTCGAGATGTTAATTTTGCTTCTGCTATGCAAGCAGCAAGCTCACATCAGAAGGGTTTGAGCATGAGTCAAACCACAGAAAAACATTTCGATTTAACAGCGTTAAGTCAACAACATGTCCAATATCGTGTTCCAAATCAAGCCGATACAGGTGACGGTAATACTGTTGATACGCAGAAAGAACAATCAGCATTTATGCAAAATGCGCTCGAATATCAAATGTCATTAGGCTTCCTTGAAGGTAAGTTTAATGGCATGCGTAAAGCGTTGCGAGGTGATTAATCATGAGTTTATTTAATATTTTCAATGTGTCTGGATCTGGTATGTCTGCGCAGTCAGTGCGTTTGAATACCACTGCCAGTAATATTGCCAATGCGGATTCTGTATCAAGCAGTGTTGATAAAACTTATCGAGCACGTCATCCCATTTTTGAGGCTGAAATGCTTAAAGCTAATAGCCAGCAAAATAGTTCGCCGGGTGTTAACGTCAAAGGCATTGTTGAAAGTGATAAACCATTAATAAAAGAATACTCGCCAGATCATCCGATGGCAGATGGCGATGGTTTTATTTATAAACCGAATGTCAATGTGATGGAAGAAATGGCCGATATGATTTCTGCATCACGCTCTTATCAAATGAACGTTCAGGTGGCTGATGCAACTAAGTCTATGTTGCAACAGACGTTAAGGATGGGTAAATAGTATGATTATTCAAGGAGGTAACAATGAGCCTCGTTAATTCTTACAGTCAGTCTTTACCGCAACAATCCAGTAGCACATCAAATACAAGTGCTACCACGAAAAGTTCTGTACAGACAAATACAACCAGCACTACTACTGGGAACCCTTTCCTTGACGGAATTCGATTACCTGAAGAAAGTGCGATCCCTGAATCAAAAGATCAGATGTTAAAGCAAGAAGATTTTTTTGCTTTACTCAGTCAACAGTTGTCTATGCAAGATCCTTTTAAACCGGTTGATAATGATCAAATGATTGCCCAAATGGCATCGTTTTCGACGGTTGATGGTATTTCAAATCTGAATGATGAGATCCTAAACCTCAATACGGTAATGAGTTCTAGCCAAGCGTTACAAGCATCAGGCTTAGTAGGTCGAAAAGTGCTTATCCCTTCTGATACCGGGGCGATTTCTACTGAAAGCCCTGAGATTAAAGGCGTGATCAGTACGCCATCTGCAATTGAAACGATTACGGTGAAAATTGAAGATGAGTCGGGTCA
Organism: Shewanella vesiculosa; assembly: GCF_009994065.1. NCBI lineage: Bacteria > Pseudomonadati > Pseudomonadota > Gammaproteobacteria > Alteromonadales > Shewanellaceae > Shewanella > Shewanella vesiculosa. The sequence goes on along the minus strand of NZ_JAACSD010000012.1, from coordinate 10,248 downwards.
GCTGATCAAGAGCTTTAATGTTGATGGCAGTAAAGGCGGCAATGTTGATGTGACATGGGATGGCTTAGGTAAGGATGGCCAACCCGTTAAAGCGGGTAATTACTCGATAAAGGCCAGTGGTAAAGTTGATGGAACGTCGGAAGATTTAGCGGTATCAACTTATGCACATGTGACAAGTGTGTCATTGGGCACTGCAGCGACTGGGGCCATTTTGAATTTGCGTGGAGTAGGCGGAATTAAGTTATCTGACGTACTCGCAGTATCTGAAACATAGTAAGGCCTGTATTGAATTATTGGCTTTATTGATAAATGAATTAATTGTGAGAGGTGAACTATGTCATTTAACATTGCACTGAGTGGTATTGCTGCCGCGCAAAAAGACTTAAATACAACGGCGAATAATATCGCTAACGTGAATACTATTGGTTTCAAAGAATCACGAGCTGAGTTTGCTGATGTGTACGCAAATTCTATTTTTTCGAACAGTAAAACCGCTGTCGGTGGTGGAGCAACCACCACTCAAGTGGCACAGCAATTTCATCAAGGTAGTTTGCAATTTACCAGTAATTCACTGGATATGGCGATCAGTGGCGGTGGTTTCTTTGTTACGTCGTCTGAGTTAGGGTCGCAAGATCAGTCATATACACGTGCAGGGGCATTTAAAGTTGACTCGGCCAACTATATGGTCGATTCAGCGGGTAACTTTTTACAAGGTTTCCCTGTTGATGAAGATGGTAACTCGACTTCTGTGAGTTTAACCACAACCCAACCGATTAAGATTCCTGACACTGCAGGTAGCCCTGTGCAAACCGGAAATGTTGGTTTGCAAATGAACCTTAATGTGGGTGAAACCGCACTAGACCCAGCTAATTTTAATCCTGCTGATTCTGATACGTTTAATAATTCTACCTCGGTGACGATTTATGATTCATTAGGTGAATCGCACATTATGACCACTTACTTTATTAAACCGACCAATGGTTCATTTACAGGTGAAAGTAATTGGGTTGCCTTTTATGCAGTTGATGGCGATCCCGTTGATGTTGCGGCTGGCGCTGGTACTTATTCAACAGATACCAATGGTGATGGCACTGCTGATGCGACGGGTACAGCATCTGCTGCTAATCCCGATGGATTAGGTGGCGTCTGGTCAGGAGCGGTGCTTAAATTTAACTCTGTAGGTGCTTATACTGGCAGTGATCCGGCTAACATTACCACTGAAGCATTAGGTTCTGGCGGTGCAGGTGCTTTGGGCCCTGGAGCCGACGGCACTCAAACACTTACGATAAAATTTAATAATCCAACTCAGTATGCTTCTCCATTTGAAGTCACTGAATTGACTCAAGATGGTATTACCGTAGGGCGATTAACCAATGTTGGTATTGGTTCTGACGGTCTGATTACCGCTAGTTATAGTAATGGTTCAACTGTGCCGTTAGCGCGGGTTGCATTAGTACGTTTTGCTAATGAGCAAGGTCTTACTCAGGTGGGTAATACGTCTTGGAAAGCCAGTTTAGGTTCCGGCGCGGCATTAGCTGGTGAGGCAAATAGTGGTACATTTGGTAGTATTCGCTCTTCTGCACTTGAACAGTCAAACGTTGATTTAACCACTGAGCTGGTCGATTTAATCTCAGCTCAGCGTAACTTCCAAGCTAACTCACGTACGCTTGAAGTTAACAATACCTTGAACCAAACGATATTACAGATCCGCTAAATGATCCTTAGGCTATAATGATCCTTAGGCTATATAGGTGTTGCCGTTTACGGCAACACCTTGCCTTTTCCACCTCGTTACTTGTCCCCGTTATTACACCCCTCGTGTCGATAGAAGCTTTTTTGACACTCATGCGCTACCTATTAATTTTATTGATTAACTGATTCATACAGTTACATCTCAATCCTCTCACTTAAAAATCGTTGGCATGATGCTTGCTTGTTCTGTGTATATAGTGTTTTTGCAGAAAGTTTGACGGAGCAAAAAATGGACAAATTTCTTTATATTGCCATGAGCGGCGCAAAGCAAGGGATGAATGCCCTAGCAGTGAGTGCGAACAATCTTGCTAACGCGAATACTGATGGATTTAAAGCTGACATGGTCCAAGCCCGTTCAATGCAGGCATTTGGTGAAGGTTTGCCTACACGGGTATTTTCGATGCTGGAAAGCCCAGGCAGTAACTTTAATAGCGGCCCCATTAAAACTACTGGTCGCGATCTTGATATTGCGGTTAAAGGAGATGGCTGGCTTGCTGTGCAGGCGGCTGATGGTTCCGAGGCATATACCCGCGCTGGTAGTCTAAAAATTGACAGTACCGGCTTGTTATTAAATAGCCGTGATCGTCCTGTTATGGGCGCTTCAGGTCCCATTGTGTTACCCATTCCAGTTGAAAAAATAGAGATTTCGGCCAACGGTATTATTTCTGTACGCCCTCAAGGGGCAACCGCAGAAGTAATAGAAGAGGTCGGAAGGATTAAGTTAGTTAATCCTGGTAACGAAAACCTTATGCGCGGTGAAGATGGTTTATTTCGTCTTATTGCCGGTGGCAATGCGCCAAACGACCCTGGCGTTCAAGTTGAAAGTGGTGCGGTCGAAGGCAGTAATGTTAATTCTGTGCATGAAATGGTCGCCATGATTGATATTCAACGTCAATACGAAATGCAAGTCAAAATGATGAAGAACGCTGAAGAGATTGATCGAGCGTCCACTTCCTTGATGAGAATTAGTTAGGAGTAATTATTATGCATCCAGCGTTATGGATAAGTAAAACCGGTGTCGACGCCCAACAAACCAATATTGCGGTTATTTCAAATAACGTGGCTAACGCCAGTACCGTGGGATTTAAGAAAAGTCGTGCAGTATTTGAAGACCTTCTTTATCAAACGGTTAACCAAGCTGGTGGCATTAGCTCAGACAATAGCAAGTTACCTAATGGTTTAAACATTGGTGCAGGTACTAAAGTGGTTGCCACGCAAAAAATGTTTACCCAAGGCAACATGCTGACCACAGATAACTCATTAGATTTAATGATTGAAGGTTCGGGCTTTTTTGAGGTGCAAATGCCAGATGGTACAGCAGCCTACACTCGTAACGGCCAGTTCAGCTTAGATGATACCGGCCAAATCGTCACACCAGGTTCTGGTTATGTGGTTCAACCGCCTATCACTATTCCAGAAAACTCCACCAGTATTACGGTGTCGGCCTCGGGTGAAGTGTCAGTGCAAACCCCAGGTACAGCTGCCAGTCAGATTATTGGCCAGTTAACCATGACCGATTTTATTAACCCTGCTGGTTTAGATCCATTAGGGCAAAACTTATACACCGAAACAGGTGCGAGTGGCACGCCTATTCAAGGTACTGCATCACAAGACGGTTTAGGTTCTATCCGCCAAGGCGCATTGGAAACCTCTAACGTTAATGTGACAGAAGAATTGGTTAACCTTATTCAAGGTCAACGTATTTACGAGATGAACTCCAAAGTTATCTCGGCGGTTGATCAGATGCTGTCTTATATTAATCAGAATCTCTAAGGAGCTAACATGATTAAATACATTGCGTTAGCGTCAGTATTGTTATTGGCTGGGTGCAGTTCTACGCCCAAGAAACCGATTGCTGATGATCCATTTTATGCGCCGGTATACCCAGATACTGTACCAACGCAAGTGGTGCCAACGGGATCTATTTATCTTGATAGCCAGGCATCAAGCTTGTATTCCGATATTCGTGCGCATCGGGTCGGTGACATCATCACTGTGACCTTAAAAGAATCAACCCAGGCGAAAAAAAGTGCCTATAACCAAATCAAAAAAGGCACTGACTTAACCGTCGAGCCAATTTATGCTGGTGGCAAAAATGTGTCTATAAGTGGTATCCCGCTCGATCTTGGTTATAACGACAGCATGAATACCAAGCGAGAATCAGATGCCGATCAATCAAACAGTTTAGATGGCAGTATTTCAGCCAACATCATTCAAGTACTTAGCAACGGCAATTTAGTTATCCGTGGTGAAAAATGGATTTCGATCAATAACGGTGATGAGTTTATTCGCGTCACAGGCATGATCCGCAGTGAAGACATTAACCCAGATAATACAATTGATTCTACACGAGTGGCTAACGCTCGTTTTCAGTATAGCGGTACCGGTACGTTTGCTGACTCCCAAAAAGTCGGTTGGCTGAGTTCATTCTTTATGAGTGACTGGTGGCCTTTCTAAGGAGTAATGCATGAAAACTAAATTGATCGTGTCGCTTGTTGCGTCGATATTAATGCTCAGTGCTTCTGCAAATGCAGAGCGGATTAAAGATATCGCCAGTATTCAGGGAGTACGAAGTAACCAACTAGTGGGTTATGGGTTAGTTGTTGGTTTGCCTGGTACCGGGGAGAAAACCCGATATACGGAGCAAACATTTAGAACCATGCTAAAAAACTTTGGCATTAATTTACCTGAATCAGTTCGTCCTAATTCAAAGAACGTAGCCGTTGTTGCTGTACACGCTGAAATGCCGGCCTTTATCAAGCCGGGTCAAAATCTTGACATTACCGTGTCTAGTTTAGGCGAGGCAAAAAGTTTACGTGGTGGCACCTTATTACAAACCTTCTTAAAAGGGGTTGACGGCAATGTGTATGCCATTGCTCAGGGCAGCTTAATTGTGAGTGGCTTTAGTGCTGAAGGCCTTGATGGGTCAATGGTGATTCAAAATACACCAACGGTTGGTCGAATTCCAAGTGGCGCCATTGTTGAACGCAGTGTGATCAGTCCGTTTGCTAGTGGTGATTACCTGACATTTAATTTACGTCGCTCAGATTTTTCTACCGCTAAACGTACTGCCGATGCGATTAACGATTTACTTGGCCCCGACATGGCAAAAGCTATTGATGCGACTTCTATTCAAGTCAGTGCACCGCGCGACGCATCACAGCGGGTATCGTTTTTATCGACATTAGAAAACATTGAGGTTATTCCGGCTGAAGAGTCAGCCAAAGTCATTGTTAACTCTCGTACCGGCACCATTGTGGTTGGTCAAAATGTCAAGTTACTGCCTGCGGCTGTGACCCACGGTGGATTAACCGTGACTATTGCCGAAGCTACGCAAGTATCACAACCCAACCCCTTAGCGGGTGGTAATACGGTTGTTACCACCAACAGTACGATTGATGTGTCAGAAAAAGATCGTCGTATGTTCATGTTTAATCCAGGCACCACTCTTGATGAGCTTGTCAGAGCCGTGAATCTAGTGGGCGCAGCACCATCAGATGTTCTTGCCATACTCGAAGCGTTAAAAATGGCAGGCGCTTTGCATGGTGAACTTATCATCATCTAAATATTGTCGGAATGACTATGGAAAAGTTGTCAGCTTCATCGAACTTTCTGGATCTAGGAGGACTAGATTCACTTCGTGTCCAAGCCCAGAAAGACGAGAAGGGGGCACTTAAAGAAGCGGCTAAGCAATTTGAAGGGATCTTTATTCAAATGCTCATGAAAAGCATGCGAGATGCCAATGCCGCGTTTAAGTCAGACAATCCAATGAACAGTGAAACAACAGCTTTTTTTGAACAAATGCGTGATCAACAAATGTCTGTCGATTTATCCAATAAAGGCATGCTAGGGCTGGCTGAAATGATGGTGCAGCAATTAGACCCAGAAAATAGCCCTATTACTCCGGCATCAGTATTACGCGGTAATAGCGACTACAAAGTAAACCCGAGCATGTTTGTTGCGCCAGCAACAGAGTTAGATAAAGACACTTTAGATGCTATAGCACCAAAAGATCAAATAGCGGCATCGCATTCTGTTATTGATCATGCGCAGTCTATGCAACCTATGACGGCCAAGCTTTCTCGGGTGTTATCTGGTGAGCAATTAGACAGTGTGTTACGCGGCGAGCAATTAACCAGCCAAGCGTTACAAATGGGCAAAAGTTTGCCGCAAGTTGATACCCCTATGGCAAAAAGCAAAGGTATTGCGGTAAGTCAATTTACCAGTCCAGAACATTTTATTTCGGTGTTGTATCCCCACGCTGAAAAAGCGGCTAAATCCTTGGGTACCTCAGCTGAAGTGTTAATCGCTCAATCAGCACTCGAAACCGGTTGGGGCCAAAAAGTGGTACGTCGTAACGACGGCACTATGAGTAATAACTTATTTAATATCAAAGCTGATAAACGTTGGCAGGGTGACAAAACCTCTGTCAATACATTGGAATTTGAAAAGGGCATAGCAGTGCAACAAAAAGCGGATTTCAGAATGTATGACAACCTTGAACAGAGCTTTAACGATTTTGTGTCGTTTATTAGCCAAGGTGATCGTTATCAAGATGCGCGTAAAGTTGCTGCAGAGCCGACTCAGTTTATTAAAGCACTGCAAAAAGCAGGCTATGCCACCGACCCTCAATATGCCAATAAAGTTATCAATGTGATGAAGTCGGTAAAAGAAGGCCTTAAATCTGTATTACCTGTGGAGACTAAATAATGTCGATTGACTTACTCAATATCGCTCGCACAGGCGTTCAAGCATCTCAAGCGCAATTAGGTGTCACCAGTAATAACATCGCCAATGCAAATACTGCTGGTTACAACAGGCAAGTTGCTACCCAGTCATCATTAGAATCACAACGCTTGGGCAATAATTTTTATGGCACCGGCACTTATGTGTCCGATGTTAAGCGTGTTTATAACGAATTTGCCGCGCGTGAGTTACGCATCGGCCAAACCAGCATGAGTGCGGCTGAAACCTCTTACAGTAAGTTGAGTGAGTTAGATCAGATTTATTCTCAAATTGGCAAAATGATGCCAGAAAATTTGAACAATTTTTTTGCTAGCATCAATAATGTAGCCGACTTACCGACCGATTTAGGTATTCGCGGCAGTAGTCTCAGCTCTGCAGAGCAGTTAGCCGCTGGTCTAAATCAAATGCAGTCGCAACTTGATGGTCAGGTAAAGCAAACTAATAGCCAAATTGAATCCGTTACCACTCGTATAAATGAGATAAGCAAAGAATTAGGCAGCATCAATTTAGAATTGATGAAATCTCAAGGCGATGACAGCCAAGTGCTAGACAAGCAAGACGCACTCATTTTAGAGCTCAGCCAGTATGCTCAGGTGAATGTTATTCCATTAGATACTGGCGCAAAATCAATTATGCTGGGCGGTTCAGTGATGTTGGTGTCAGGTGAAGTGTCGATGTCAATTGGCATGAGCCCAGGCGATCCATATCCAAATGAACCGCGCATTAATGCTTCTATTGGCGATAAAACCCTTAACATTGATCCGTCTAAATTGGGCGGTCAACTTGGCGCATTATTTTCATTTAGAGATGACACTTTATTACCGGCTAGCACTGAGCTTGGCCAATTAGCCTTAGGTATTGCAGACACCTTTAACGAAATGCAATCCAAAGGTTTTGACTTAAACGGTAACGTCGGTAGCGATATCTTTCGTGATATTAACGATCCATTAATGGCTTCAGGCCGTGCAGCAAATAATTCTACCAATACTGGTACAGCAGCAATGTCGGTCAATATTGATGATGTGGGTGCATTATCAGGTGGCAGCTACGAGTTGAGCTATACCATCGCAGATGGTTACCAATTAAAAGATACTAAAACTGGAGAGCAAACCACATTAACAGTATCGGGTAGTCAACTTACCGGTGGTGCAGGTTTTAGCATTAATATTGCCAGTGGTGCCGTAGCGGATGGTGATAAATTTGAAATCCGCCCAACCGCTGGTGCCGCTGCAGGCTTAAAAGTGGTGATGACCGATCCCAAAGGTATTGCTGCTGCTGGGCCTCAAATTACGCCAAATACAACCAACTCTGGTGAGTTAGCGGTAAAAGTGAATGCCATTAATCGTGCCGACGCTAACTTCCCGGTTACAGGAAGTGAACTGTCGGTTCGAGTTAATACCAATACCGCTACAAAAACTTTTGAAGTTTTTAATGCCGCTGGCACGAGCGTTGGTGGCCCAACCGCATTTACTCCACCACAAATTAATACGGGTTTTGGTTTTAGTTTCGAAATTGACGATCAATCCACTGCTGGTGTTACCGATACATTTACGTTTGATTTGTCATTTGCTGAAGGCGACAACAGTAATGCAGTTGAAATGGCTAAATTGTCTGATGCTAAATTGATGAATAACGGCACGGGTACCTTAAACAGCGTATTTGAAAATACTAAATTGGATATTGGTAGCCAAACTAAGTCTGCTGAAGTGCGAGTGGGCTCGGCAACGGCAATATATCAACAAGCCAGTAACCGTGTGCAAAGTGAATCTGGTGTCAACCTTGATGAAGAAGCAGCAAACTTATTGCGCTTTCAACAATCTTATCAAGCCTCCGCCAGAATAATGACAACGGCACAAACCATTTTCGACACTCTATTAAGCTCGGTTCGCTAGGAGATACATCATGAGAATTTCTACCGGACAGATGTTTCAGCAAAACACTAATAGCATATTAGAAAAGCAATCTGCCACCAACACCATAATGGCGCAAATTTCTAGCGGTAAAAAAGTCAATACAGCAGGGGACGACCCAGTTGCGGCTATTGGTATTGATAACTTAAAGCAAAAAAATGCTTTGGTGGACCAATTTGTAAAAAACATCGATTACGCCACTAGTCACATTCAACAAGCCGAAAGTCAGTTAGGCCAAGCAGATACCTTGGCTGGCAGCATGAAAGAGTCAATGCTTCGCGGCATTAACGGCAGCATGACTTCCGCCGAGCGGCAAGTGATTGCCGATGACATGCGTCAAAGTCTTGAACAATTAATGTCCATTGCCAACACCAAAGACGAATCAGGCAATTATATTTTTGCTGGCAATAAAACCAACAGCGCACCATTTGCGTTTGATAATAATGGTGATGTGGTTTACAGCGGTGATGCCGGCATTCGTAAAAGTAATATTGCCCAAGGAGTCCAAGTTAATACCAATACTCCTGGCGATGCCGCCTTTATGAACGCGCCCAATGCTATGGGCGACTATCGCGTCAATTATTTGTCAACTCAACAAGGTGATTTTGTCGTAACAAGCGCCAAAATCACTGAACCATTAACCTATACACCTGATACCTATAGTTTTAATTTTGTTGATGACGGTAATGGCGTGATGAATTTAGAGGTGCGTGACAGTGCGGCAACGCTTGTCACTACGGTTGCCCCTTTTGACGCTTCTTTGCCGGTGAACGTTAACGGCATAGAGATTCAACTCGATGGCGAACCAGCAATTGGCGATACTTTCACCATCAACGAAGTCGCACAAGTCAGTATATTCGATACTTTCAGCAAGGCTATCGCATTATTCGAAAGCGGCAACGATGCACAAACACCTGCTGGGCAGTCAGAGTTGGCACAGCTCTTGAATAACATTGATAGTGGCGTCAATCAAATGAGTCAGCAACGTAGCTTAACCGGCAACAGCCTAAAAGTGCTGCAGCAGTATAGCGACAACCATACTGATGAAAAGTTGATTAACACCTCGGCATTATCAAAGTTAGAAGATTTAGATTTTGCCTCGGCAATTACCGAATTCGAAAAGCAGCAACTAGCACTCAACGCAGCATCGAGTTTGTTCAGTAAAGTAAGTTCGACCAGTTTGTTTGACTATATATAACACGTTGTAGATTTAGTTCGTTATAAGGTCTTTTGTAAGGGTTTTTCTAAGCACTTATTTTGGTTTGTATAACAAAGGCTCTGATAAACGCTCTTATAAAAAGACATGTTTCACTACACATTAAACAGTTTAATGATTAACCGTTTAGCCAAGCTCCGAGTCTTGGCGTTCAACTAAGAAGAGGAATTTTACATATGGCTATTTCAGTTAATACCAACGTCACATCAATGAAAGCGCAAAACAGTTTAAATGGCGCTAACAGCAAACTTTCCATGTCAATGGAGCGTTTATCATCAGGCCTTCGCATTAATAGCGCTAAAGATGACGCCGCAGGTTTACAAATTTCGAATCGCATGACCAGCCAGATTAATGGTATTGGTGTTGCTATTCGTAACGCTAATGACGGCATTTCGATTGCGCAAACCGCTGAGGGTGCGATGCAAGAGTCGACTAATATTCTACAGCGTATGCGTGACTTGTCATTGCAATCTGCTAACGGTTCGAACTCATCTGAAGATAGAGCTGCGATGCAAAAAGAGGTGTCTGCATTACAAACTGAATTGACTCGAATCGCCGAAACAACATCGTTTGGTGGACAAAAATTACTAGATGGTACTTATGGCACTCAAAACTTTCAAGTAG
>NZ_JAACSD010000022.1:0-107920 GCF_009994065.1 Shewanella vesiculosa | reverse complement strand
CTTACGATTCGGCTCAATGAATTCTGATTGCTTATCTCACCGAAGCGAAATAAGTCTTTGTACATATTACTATGAACATTCATCGTTGCATTGAGTGTAAATTTTTTTATTGCCAACATTCCGAAGAACAGAAGACAATTTCGAATAACTCAATACCTGTGAATGTCCACACAGATTTCTTGTTTAAATTGTTAAAGAACGTGATGTCGATTTTTCAGACATCGCCGTAAGACGCTAGGTCGTTGGCTTGGGGTGCGTATTTTACGCTTTCCCGTGTCGGCGTCAAGTGTTTTTTCAAACTTTCTTTTCGCCTTGAATCCAGTGATATGAACCACTTAACTCAACCCAACTCGGTAACCGCTTTCGCTGTCTGCCGTGTCAGTGGATGCGCATTATAGGCAGCTTAAGATTTTGTGCAAGCATAAAAATGCTAAATATTGCAAAAACATGACTGAGAGGTGTTTTTTCAATCGAAATGAACAAAAAAGGGACTACCAGCCCCTTTTTTGCCTATTTTGCTCGGTTCTAATCACCAAAGAATCGAGTTTCCTGTTTTATTTCTATTGGGCTACCGTCAATAACTGCGTTAATTTTAATATCGATTTTGGTAATACTTCTCTTCAGCTCGATAGGATCGACAGCAATACTAATTGGCAAGGTGATGACTTCACCAGATCCGATTGAGACGTGCTGCGGGCCAATCCATTTAGCATTCGGCAGACCTTCGACACTTAACTCATACTCTTGTGGCTGTTCTGTCTTATTAAGAATTTTTATCGTAAAGGTGTTTTCGGTATTGCCTTGGTTGTTTTGACGATACAGTGAGTTTCTATCTCTAATAACATCCATACGAACAGGCGCAATAGTTGCGCTGGCATAAATGAATATTAATATCATCACAGTCAGCACTACACCGTATCCGACCAGCTTAGGTCGCAATACCTTTTCTTGTACGCCATCAAGTTTGTTTTCTGTTGTGTAACTGATTAACCCTTTTTCGTAACCCATGCGTTCCATGGTGTTATCACATGCATCAATACAGGCCCCACAGTTAATACATTCGTATTGCAGACCATTACGTATATCAATGCCTGTCGGACAGACTTGTACACATAAGTCACAATCAATACAGTCGCCTAAGCCCATTTCTTTTGGGTCTTGTTTGCGAGAACGAGGACCACGGGTTTCACCACGCTGAGTGTCGTAACCGACTATATAAGTATTTTTATCAAACATAGCCGCTTGGAAACGAGCATAAGGACACATATGAATACACATGATCTCACGCATCCATCCGGCATTACCATATGTCGCAATAGTGAAGAAAATAACCCAAAAATATATTCCACCACCGGCATTCAAGGTAAAGATGTCAATGTACAGTTCACGGCTTGGAACAAAGTAAGATACAAAGGTTGTGGCTGTTAATAGTGATACCAGTAGCCAAGAGGTATGTTTAGCGGTTTTCCGCCATAGCTTATTAAAGCTCCATGGCATTTGATCAAGCTTAATGCGTTTATTACGTGCGCCTTCAAACTTTTCTTCAAACCAGATAAAAATGAAGGTCCACACTGTTTGTGGGCAGGTATAGCCACACCACACTCTACCGAGATAAGTCGTAACGAAAAACAACCCGAATGCAGCTATCATAAACAGTGCTGCGAGTAAGGTGAGGTCTTGTGGCCAGATAGTTAAACCAAACACATGGAATTTTTGCTCGGCCAGATGAAACCAAACTGCTTGACGATCGCCCCATGGCAACCAGGGCAACAATAAGAAGAACAACATAGCAATCCAACCCATGTAACGTCGTAACGTTGTCCATAAACCATCTACAGCTCTTACATAAATACGGTTGCGCGGATTGAAACGGTCTGCTTTACTGGCATCAGGTTGATGGATTTTAATACGTTGTTGTTTAGAAAAGTCCTTGGGGTTAGATTCTGTCGTCATGTTACAGCCTTACTGCTTTAATATTGAACGATAACTAGCTTATTATATAGGTAATAACACATTATTGGATAAAAAGATGAGAGGCTGGATAGGATTAATAATAATTGCGGGAATTATTTATTATTTCGCGACGGAAACAGACAAGCTTGATAAGCCAATCCATGACATTAAAACAATGTTTACTAAGGCTGACAAAAAGCTTGATTCGATGACGGGCACAAAAATCATTAAAATTGATAAACACTTACCGCAAATTAAAGCGGAAATTTACGAACGCTTATCAACTATTGAGATCCGTGAGTTAGATGGTGTGTTTACCAGTAATGAAGCAATAGCTGAGTTTAAAGATCAATACTGCCATAGCAGTGCTCGCCACCCGGTTTTCACCAAAGAAAACTTACAATTTATTTGCGATAAAATCTTATAACTCGAGTTAGTTAACGGTTTTATGCTCTCAAATTGACCTAAATATCAAATAAGCCTAGCCTTTGTGTAATATCTACAATAGGGGCTAGGTTTTTATGACTCAATCACACACAGAATCAGTATCCGACATTTTTGATCCAGACTTATGGGATCTTGTCGAAGGATTCAATTTTGAAGACATCACTTATCATCGGGCAAAACACCAAGGTACAGTGCGTATTGCCATTGACAGGCCTGATTGCCTTAATTCATTTCGCCCTAAAACCGTAGACGAACTCTTTATCGCTCTAGATCATGCTAGACAATGGTCTGATGTAGGATGTGTACTATTAACAGGTAATGGGCCATCAGCAAAAGGTCAGTACTCATTTTGCGCAGGCGGTGATCAACGTATTCGTGGTAAAGACGGCTATAAATATGAAGGCGCAGAGGAAGGTAAGCCTGATGTCGCACGCATGGGACGCCTACATATATTAGAAGTACAACGTTTGATTCGTTTTATGCCCAAAGTGGTTATTGCAGTTGTGCCAGGCTGGGCTGTGGGTGGTGGCCATAGTTTACATGTAGTGTGTGACTTAACATTAGCCTCTAAAGAACACGCTATCTTTAAACAAACTGACCCTGATGTGGGCAGTTTTGATTCCGGGTATGGCAGTGCATATTTAGCTAAGATGATTGGCCAAAAACGTGCTCGTGAAATCTTCTTTCTTGGTTTTAATTACTCAGCAGAAGAAGCCTTTGATATGGGCATGGTAAACCGAGCGATTCCCCATGCTGAACTCGAAATAGAAGCATTAGTTTGGGCAAAAGAGATTAACTCTAAATCGCCTACCGCAATGCGTATGCTTAAATATGGCTTTAATATGGCCGACGATGGCTTAGTAGGCCAACAACTGTTTGCCGGTGAAGCCACACGCTTAGCGTATGCAAGTGAAGAAGCTCAAGAAGGCCGTGATGCCTTTTTAGAAAAACGCGACCAAGATTTTTCCCGCTTTCCTTGGCATTACTAACTCCAGCACATAGGGTTATGCTCTAAATTAACGGATATTTTCTGCCATCATAAAGGCCCTTTAAGGGCTTTTATTGTTTTCGGTATTAAGAAATATAATCGTAATCGAAATTTTCATTGGTAATAATCGAATTAACCCGCTTTACACGATAATGATAACTGTTATCATTTAAACAAATAAACAAGGGGGGGACTTAACCATGAAAAAAACTTTCAGTTTTGCCATTTTACACTTCGGTGTCGCATTTACGATTACCTACCTATTAACCGGGAGCATTATTATCGGTGGCACCATAGCCCTGCTTGAGCCTGCCGTTAATACTGTTGTATTTTACTTTCATGACAAGGTATGGAAAAAAATTGAGTTAAAGAAAGTGCAGCAAGCTGAGCGATCTAAAGAGTCGGCACTCTTGATGGGCTAACGTTATAACCATGAGCTTGCTAGTCCATCTTATGCGCTCTTTATGAAATTATAAAAGCATTGTTACCATTATTTTTTTTGGTACCAAATCCAGAAACCGCTTAATGATACCAACAACAATGCTAGCGCAAACAAGTCCCATAGCCACACTGTTAACGCTCCAAATAAGCGACCACTATGTAGATCTAGCATTACGCGTTGCCAATTTAAATGCGCACTACGAGCATGTTGAATAAACTCAGCATTAACTTGAGGATTTGGCATAAGCCAACTTAACGGCTTGAGCGGTACAGTAGGTTGCCAATCAATTAACTGCTCACCAGCTTGATAAACACCAGAGTCTGTCTTTAGCCATACTCGACCATCCACTACTGCCAGTGCTAATAAGCCAGTAGGTAAACCGGTACTGCTATTCTGTGTTTCTTGTAAATGCCCTGCGCTATCGAATAAATACAACTGATTGGTATCCATTGCCACCAGCATATTGGCAGCATAACTGGCACTGATTAACGTTTGTGGGCCTTCAAAAACAACCTGTTTTCCCTGCCACAATAAATTATCAGTAATATAAAGTGCAGGTAAATTACGCTTATCTAAAGCAGAAAACTGAGCGACATGCGCAGGAGCTGGAATACCATAATAATCAAGTAACCAAGACTGGGTAACAGGTGTTTGGTCTAAACCAAAATCATCACTGTGATTTATCGCTACACCTGTGAACACGAGTAATAGGATAAATAAAGCACTCGCTAAGCCTAGGCGTCGATGCCAAGGACGAAGTGCTCGTAACAACTTAAGTCTAAAACGATTACGTCGAGATGTCTTAGTCACACTAACCTGCTTGAAATGATCCGCTGGAATTGAAATTGGGCTTATGGCACCACATGCGCATGAAGTAATAATGCAATACGCGATAACTTAGTTAACGCTCTTACTGATAATGTCGCGCCTGTAATGCCATCTATATGCTTATCAAGCTGATATTGGTCATCTAGCTTGGCCGACTTAAATTGATCAGTAAAAAAATCATGACGCACTTCATCACCGCGGCTTTCACGATAGATTAACACTTTAGTTCGTTCTATTTGATTGTCTTTTACATGGATAGCCACTGTAATAGGCGATTCTTTACCTATCTCGTCCATTATCCATACCGTTGCATTATTGTGTAGCCAATAACGCAGCCGCATTTTATTAAAACGATGGGCTAAGATAGCTTCTATCGCTTGTTTGAGCTCATCGTCAAGCCATAGCACCTTAGACTCGCCACTACTTCCATTAAATGCTTGGCTAATAAACGCTTCATTTGACTGATATTGTGTGGCAGCAACGCTATTAAATACTGACAAACAAGCCGCTAATCCCAGCATAAATACCATCAAATATGATCGTAATATTGTTTGCATAATAGCCCTCAAACATCATAAAAATACGGGCGCCAACAATATACACTGCAGGCCCCCATTTACCGATAAACGTTTTTACCGATGCGTCTTACCTCTGAGAATACTCAGGATTAGAACTGGTAACCAACACCTAAGTTAAAACCGTCTGAATCTGCAGCGCCGCCAATATTTTCGTAATCAGCTTTAAACACTACGTTTTCGTGTAACCAGTAGTTAACACCCACGTTGGTTTGTTTTTTCTTAGTATCGACGCTATCACCAGCATTGTTGTCCCACTCGTTATAACGAGCAAACACACCAAACTGTTCATTAATACGGTAAGCAGGCTCAATATAGAAACCATTTTGCTTATCACGACCTAATGCTTCAGCTTCTTTACCATCAATATTCCACTGTGCATATAGAGCTTTTACAGTGAAGTGTTCAATGCTGTAAATGGCATGGGCGGTAAGCAATGTTGCTGCTGCAGAATCAACATCAGCAGTACCTTGAGTTAAATCTGATTGATACTGAACCGTTGCTGCTAGCTCCAAACCTGGAACCGCAGTGTATTTTACACGGCCGGTATAGGCTAAATCTTCGCCCTTAGCTTCAGAAACTTTTTGACGACCATTACGGATTTTGTAACCAGAGCTTTGGTCTAAATACAAACCAGAAGTGATTGCGGTATCAAAAGCTAAACCTGGCGCCGCTTTAATATTAAGGTTTATACCACCTTCCCACCACGTTGCAGGAATGATGTCTTTTTCTACTGGGTTGCGCTCAACACCGTAGAATGCTGTTGGTTCGTGAGTTTCGTTGATAATACCGACAGGCATTAAAAATAGACCAGCTTTACCGGTAAACATCTCATTAAAGTCATGCTCGATATAGGCTTGCTCTAACTCAACTTCGCCATTTTGGCTTTCACCTGCGATGGAATGCTCAACTTCGAGTTCAGAGAAAAAACGTGTGCTGCGATTAAACTCGTGACCGACAAATAATACAAAGCGATGGAAGTCGAATTCTTTCTTGTCTTCACCAGTTTGGTTATTGCTAATATTGTTGTAGTGTAATTCGCCATATCCACCAATAGTGGTTGCCGACTTGCTTGATGCGCTTGCTTCTACTACATCAGCCGTAGCCTCTACACGTTTTTCTGTTTGCTCAAGACGCTTTTCAAGATCTTTAAGCACTTTCTGCTGCTGCTCAATAATCTGGCGTAGTTCAGTCGTTTCATCAGAAGCCATAACTTGATTGCTAGCCAAAAGGCTAAATAGTGTTGCAGCTATTAACGTTTTTTTCATATTCCATCCCGATCAGACAATGTAAACAACTAGTGTGTTATGTAAAGTAGTGTAAATTTTCGTGAATTATACATAACGAATATGTTAATGCAAACCATTATCATTAAGCTTAGTAGGTGTGTCACATATTTAATAACAACCACTCTGTGTTTAATGACACGAGATAATCGATGATTGACATGAAGAATGCCAAATAGGATAAAACGTAGAATATCCTCGGCCAGCAGGCATTGTTTGGCCATCAAGCTTAGTACTGGCTAACTACATGTTGGATTACAATGAAGGTAAAAGAATTCTAGAAATAGGCTGTGGCATCGCCCTATCAAGTTTACTACTCAAGGAAAAACATGCCGATATTACGGCAAATGACGACCATCCAGAAGTTGAGTAAGCTCTGCCATTTAAGGGCTATATTCTGCTTTTTTCACGTGTAAATTTTGTTGTCTGAAAAGCCAATAAAGCGTTATGGCCAGTAATGTCATTATTAGTGATAATGGACGGCGATAATCATGTCGCACTTTTAAAGGCAACACCTTAACCAAGCAGATTTACCCCATGGCCATTTGGCTATGAAACAACACAAGTTAAACATATTCAGCCTTAGTGTTAACTCACTCAAACTAAAATATTCCTGCTGATATCTCTTAATACAGCACTATTTGCAGGCGCAATAGCCAGCAACGTTTATGGCGGCGTACACCTAATGATAAACCTTTAATAAAAAGGCCATCGAAAAAACCATAATCCAAATATCAACAAACGATACCGTCAACTTAACCTTAATATTACAGCGTTATTATTTGTCAGGTTTTTAGACTCAAAACACGCTATGATCACCCCATTGTCGTCACGAGCTTTATATCCCTCACAAATTGAGCCATATAGCTTAGATAATCTCATATAAGCCTAGAACAAGGCCTATAATCAGTTGTTATCAGGCGCAGCGAATTTACTCTCCACTTATACTTTATATTAGGCAGTACCATGGCTATCAGAATTAAACTTAAACCTGGCCGCGAACGTTCATTAGAGCGACGCCACCCTTGGATATTTTCCAATGGAATTCACAACGTCAATGGCGGCAAACCGCAAGCTGGTGACACTGTTGAAGTAGTGGCGCACGATGGGCACTGGCTCGGACGCGGTGCCTGGTCGCCAGAATCTCAAATCCAAGTGCGTATATGGACCTTCGACAAAGAAGAAACCATCGATGCAGACTTCTTTGCTAGACGTATAAAAAGGGCTCAAGCCGGTCGAGATGAACTCATCCGCGAACAAGGCCTTACAGGTTATCGTTTAATTGCCGCAGAATCTGACGGTTTACCTGGTATCACCATAGATCGTTATGCCAACGTATTCGTTTGCCAACTATTAAGCACTGGTGCTGAAAAATGGCGCGATACCATCGTTGAACAACTAGTGATTCAATATCCAGATTGCGCCGTTTATGAGCGTTCAGATGTCGACTCGAGAAAGAAAGAAGGCCTGGTTCCTGTCGTAGGGTTACTTCACGGCGAATTACCCCCAATGCCCATTATCATCGAAGAAAACGGTATTAAGATTGCGGTCGATGTTATTAAAGGCCACAAAACCGGTTTTTATCTAGATCAACGTGACAACCGTGCTATGGCGGCTCGTTTCGTTAAAGGCAAATCTGTACTTAACTGCTTCTGTTACACTGGTACTTTCGGCTTGTATGCCGCCAAAGCTGGCGCGGCGAGTATTGAAAATGTTGATGTATCCACCTTAGCGCTGCAAACTGCTCGCGATAATATGGCGATTAATCACCTTAATGATGACCATGTAAATTATAACGAAGCTGACGTATTTAAATTACTACGCCAGTACCGAGATGAAGCTAAAACTTTCGATGTTATCGTGCTCGACCCGCCTAAGTTTGCCGACAATAAATCGCAGCTAGATGGTGCATGTCGCGGTTATAAAGACATCAACATGATTGCGATGCAATTGCTTAATCCAGGTGGAATATTACTGACGTTCTCGTGTTCAGGCTTAATGCAGTCAGACCTATTCCAAAAAGTGGTTGCTGATGCTGCCTTAGATGCGAAACGTGAAGTTCAGTTTATTGAGCGTATGCATCAAGCTAGCGATCATCCAATTAGCAGCGCATTCCCAGAAGGTTATTACCTCAAAGGTCTAGTCGCTCGAGTTTGGTAATTGATAATGTGACGTCAACAAAAAGGGAACAGTAACTGTTCCCTTTTTGTTGCATGAACATAACCAACAACTATGACCTTAATGGCTATCCCGAGGTTTTAATGGTGCGAGCAAGAGAAATAAAATAAACGACAACCAACTCACAAATATGGTTGCCAGCAACCAGGCAAGTTTCTCATTCGCGCTAACTTTCTTGCTGCGGGCAATAATAACTAACGGTATTAGCCAAAATACCAATAGAATTAATATAGTAAACGCCATTGTAAACATCCTGTTAAATTATCCTTAAAAATGATTTTGATGATATGTACCATTAACATTAACTAAAAAACTGAGTAAACCGTTGCCAATCCCATTGATGTAATCAATTGACTCAACAACATAAAATAGAGGGCAATTTTGCACAGCTTGTGCCTGTAAAGTCAACAGCACCATTCCTATAGAAAACGATAACGCGCCAGTAATAAATATCAGCATAAAAACCAATAAAATAAAACAGTTAAGCTTATCGATATAGATAGAGAGTATTGATAATGTCTACCTATCTATACAATCACAGCAAGCTTAAGTCCCATTTAAATCCTAGATAAAAAGTAAACTAGATTCAGTATCGAAAGATATAAAACAAAAATAACCAGACTAACAATAGGGAAAAAACTATACTTAAACGCTAACTGAAAGTTCTCTGTGTCCAACGACTTACTTTTAATTAGGTACAAAGCTGAACTACCAAAGGAAATGATCATATAAATCGTGAGTAAATAATTATCTAAAAAAAATTCTAATGGGAAACCAGTACTTGAAAATGTAATTGCGATTAAACAACCGGCTACGGGAACACAATAAATAATAACTATTATTGAAGAAATCAAAAAAGTAAAACCTAAATAGCCTGCCTTATTTTTAATCTGATACACCAACCTACTCCTTTAGATACATACTAAACTGGCTTGATACTATCAAATTATTCAGTATCAAAATGGAGCAATACTACAGCCCCATATCTTTAACCGTCCTAAATATAATCTATTCGTAGTATTTTATCGTTTGTAATAATGCATCACTAAAATCAAAAATTTGATCAAGATTGTCTATTGGATGTCTTGTTTCATTTTTATCAACATCGAATAACCCAAGGTATTTTTGCTTTGTATTAAAGTGCAAGCGACATAAAGGTTTACGGTTATTGTCATCCAATAAAACCCCAAAATAACTCTGAGTATCTCTTGCTATAACTCTATTAGCATCAACCTTTTGTCTTAAAATAGCTTTTACAATATTAAAACCTTCAACCTCATCATCCGTAGTTGTTATTTTAGGTTTATCATCATCCAGGACACACAGCTCTTCATTATCTATTTTCGATGATTGCTCACTACCAATGGCAGATTTTAACCTTGCATTGATACTGTCACTTAAAAACTGCCTTAAAGCTTTTTTTAGTTATTTCTGTAAATTGCTGTTTGACCTTAGGCGTAAGTACACCGTCATAGGCCCTAGCAGCAAAAAACTTAATGAACTCTTCTTCAGGGTCTTTAAATTGTTCACCTAGCAGTTTTTTTATTTGGTTTAAATATTTCAACTCACCAGCTGCATTTACAATTGACTCCACATCGAATGAAGTCTTAGTTAATTTTTTAAGCTCAGGAATAAGGTGTTCATCAATATTTAATAAATCTAAGGTTAAAAATGGTTTCTCATCCATTTTGTTAGGCGCATCTAGATCAGTAAAAAATTGATATTCAGTACCATTCGTCAAAATTGCTAAACGAGAATTTGTAACAGAGAAATATCTAAATAACTGTCCGGCATGCTTAACTGAAAGTTTTTCGCCATATTTTTTACATTCCATAAGGATTTGTACTTCACCATCCTTGACTAAAGCATAATCAACTTTCTCACCCTTTTTTGTCGCTATATCCGCAGTAAACTCTGGAATTACTTCATTAGGATTAAACACATCGTAACCCAATACTGTATGAAGAAAGGGCATTATTAGCGCATTTTTAGTTGCTTCCTCAGTTTGTAAACTACCTGAAATTTGGGGAATTCTCTTTGATAAAACATCTATTCGTTCAATAAAATCCATTTCATCGACCTCATATTAATAAGTAATAAAACTCATATTTTAAGTTAGCAGATAAAAACTAAATACCATAACGCTTTCTAAATTAAGCTTTATCTTATATAAACACTAAGCAATTCTCATTAAAAGCCACTGCAGAAGATGAAATTTCATTACCGACAAAAAGTATTCAGAAGTTAATGTGATTGAGTGTATCTAATAGGTATAAAAAAGCGGCTTATCTGGCAAGAATAAGCCGCAAAAGGTTTACATGGCAAATATTACATCGCAGTAAAGTCGTCTAATAAAATCACCCCAAATGGCGCTCCACCATCGACATTATCAACAGCCGCGACAGCATAAATACCCGAAGCATCTAAGGTCACATCAAGCGGACCGATAGCCACATCTTTAGTATTAGCAACAGTAACAGTAATTACATAATTACCAGGCGTAACGCTTAAACTGCCAGAAGAGGCCTTAAATGGTACATCCTCTAATACTGGCGTTGCATCGGTAATATCAGCAGAAGCAGTAAGATAAACATCAACTTCTGGTGCTGAATATGCAGCATGGGTAACAGTTAACTTTGCCTCAGTCGCTACGCGACGAGTTTGCTCAACTAGCACCAGTGGTTCAATCATGCTATCGGTTAATGATCCTACCGCTAAGGTGCTATAACTTTTACCAAGATCTAAGTCGACGGCGGCCTTATCTATCACCACAACACTGTTATCGGCATCCGCAGCAACAGTTACTGTATGTGTACCGTCAGCAAGATTGACATAGCCCGTTACCTCACCAAAAGACAACATGTTAACTGCTGGAGTGACTGCTTCGTCAACAAATACGTCCACCGCAGGCGCGTCAGCAACAGCATGAACAACACGTAAATCTGCGCCGCTGTTGACATCATTTAAGATTACTTGCCCTTCTGGTAGCGACACTTGTAATGCTACTGGTGAATCACCAGACCAGGTATTAGGGATCGCGCTAATAAAGTAATCTTGCATATCGGCTAAGGCAACCGTACCTGAGTCATATACCACATCTTTCATTCCTGATGCGGTAATACGAATTTGATAGTCACCATTAGCTACCTCAATTTGCGAACTTACATCTAAATAGTTTGCAGATAATGTTGGAGTCATAGCGCTAATATCTGCATCAGGGGCGGTAACATAAACATCAACATTGCCCGCTGCAGGTGCAGCATGCAGAACTTGTACTCTGGCATAACCAGTAGCAATGTCCATTATTGGGTTTGCAATCAGTTTTAGATTTAGGGTGTCATTAGTCACTAACCCTAATGCCACTGCGGTATATTCCATATCACTTTGCGCATCAAGAGATGTTTCGAGCACGGTTGCAGTGTTACCATCGGCCAAAACAGCATCAACGCTAATATCGTAAGTCGCCGATGATACTTGGATTAGATCACTAGACATGGCGTAATCCACCTTCGACAGTAATGCATTTCCATTAGCGACAACATTCACTAATGGTGCATCACTACCTGCATGAATAACACGTACGAATGAAATTTCTGGCTCTACAGGATCAACAACCATGACATCATCGTCGTCAGAGCAGGCTGTTAAACCAATTAAAGAAACACACAGTGCAAAAGGGTAAATCCGTTTCATTTTAGAAATCCTCATTAAGTATTGTGACCGATTTCTATACGGGGTGATTTATTTGCTGGTTCAAAAAAAATACACACAAATAATTAACTTTTTAGATAAAAAGATATAAATATTTGATGCCAATATAAAATATGCACAAATAATAATTTAGCACTGGCTGTTTTAAAAAGAATGCTGACTATGATGAAAATAATCGCGGCACAATATCGCAAACATCATTATAGAGAACGGAAGGTAATAAGTGTTAATACTGCTAGCCTAACGTTTAGACTTATTAACTTCACCACAAAAAACCAACATAAACATTACTATCAATTAGTTAATCACCTATCACTGACACAATTAAACTGTAAAAATATCAATCATTGATGTAACTCTACTTACCACGCAAGTCTACTTTACACATTAAAATAAAATGTTGTTATCGACGAGCTTGATGCTGTGAAGCGTAGCTTGATCTTTTAGTACCGACTATTTTGCAAGTTCACCCCGTTAGTTTATTAAAACAAAAACTGATCTCATTAATTAACGAATGCGTAACTAATGCTGAACTCAAAAATGGTATGCACTCAAAAAAGGAAAGTATAATGTTAAATAAATTCACTACAATCATCGCTATTATCCTTGCTAGTTTAGCGTTCTCGTCAGTTTCTTATGCAGAGCATCATGGTATGAAAAAAGATATCGTTGATGTCGCTGCTGAAAATGGCTCGTTTAATACTCTCGTTGCAGCAGTGAAAGCAGCAGGACTTGTTGAAACATTAAAAGGTGAGGGTCCATTTACAGTATTCGCGCCAACAGATGATGCGTTTGCAAAGTTGCCTGAAGGCACAGTAGAAATGCTTCTTAAACCAGAAAACAAAGATAAACTTGTTGCAGTACTAACTTATCATGTTGTTTCAGGCAAAGTGCTGGCTGCTGATGTAGTTAACCTAGATAGCGCAACTACCGTTGAAGGACAAGCTGTTACCATTGAAGTAAAAGACGGTAATGTTATGGTAAATAATGCACAAGTAATCATGACAGATGTTGAAGCTAGCAACGGTGTGATCCATGTAATTGATACCGTACTGTTACCTAAGTAATCGCTAAGTAATGATGGGGCGTTGGTTTTATGTCACGCCCCTGATTTTTCATTTATAAAAATGCAATCTCACCGACACTGTAATGGTCAATTAAAATTATCATCTTGATGTCAAAAGCGATGATGTTCACTTTACACATTAGCCGGTAAATTTATTTTATCCAATTGATATAAACCTCATCCTCGTTAAATAGCATTATTGGCAATGTTAGTGACTTTACCCTTTGCCGATAATTAACATAGAGATAGACAGATTCACAATTAAAATGATCAATTATTTTATTACAGTGTTATAGCCAATAAAAACGGCTTCCTAAGAAGCCGTTAAATTAAATTTAAATCAAAGCTTTACTCAACCGTAACTGATTTTGCTAAATTGCGAGGTTGGTCTACATCAGTACCTTTAATTAATGCCACATGATATGACAGTAACTGCAATGGAATGGTGTAGATCAATGGTGCCATGAACGCATCACAATGGGGAACCTGGATAACTTTCATTGTGTCGTCTGACTCAAATTCTGCATCGACATCGGCAAACACATACATCAATCCACCACGGGCGCGCACTTCTTCAACGTTTGATTTAAGCTTTTCGAGTAACTCATTGTTTGGCGCAACCACAATCACTGGCATATCAGCATCAATCAAGGCTAATGGGCCGTGCTTTAGTTCGCCAGAGGCATAGGCTTCGGCGTGAATATACGAAATCTCTTTGAGTTTTAATGCACCCTCCATCGCGATTGGGTATTGATCACCACGGCCTAGGAATAATGCATGCTGTTTGTCAGCAAAGTCTTCTGCTAATTCAGCAATAGCATCATTTAAGCCAAGCGCCTGCTCCACTTTAGCTGGCATTGATAACAAGCTTTGAGTAATAGCCGCTTCCATTTCACTAGACATGCCATTATGACGGCCAATAGCGGTGGTTAACATTAACAAGCCAGCAAGTTGCACAGTAAAGGCTTTGGTTGATGCGACACCAATTTCTACGCCTGCTTTCATCATGTAAGCCATATCCGATTCACGAACTAACGATGAACCTGCAGAGTTACAGATAGTTAAAGTGGCTTTGTAGCCCATTTCTTTTGCTAGGCGCATTGCCGCTAAAGTATCTGCTGTTTCACCAGATTGTGAAATCGTCACTAATAAGCTATTTGGGAACAGGTGCGACTTACGGTAACGGAACTCAGATGCAATTTCGACGTTACATGATACGCCAGCCCAGTCTTCTAACCAGTAACGCGCGGCCATACCAGCATGATAACTGGTACCACAAGCAATAATTTGCACGTGTTTAATGTCTTTTAAAAATTCAGCGGCATTTTCACCAAAAGCTGAATCTAATACTTTACCACCCGCAATACGACCTTCTAAAGTATGCGCAATCGCAGTTGGTTGCTCGTAAATCTCTTTCAACATGTAGTGACGGTATTCACCTTTGTCACCGGCATCATGAGTCACTTCAGACTCTTTCATTTCGCGCTGAACAGCGTTGCCATTAACATCAAAAATGTTAACTTGACGACGGGTAATTTCTGCTACATCACCTTCTTCTAAAAATGCAAATGAACGCGTTACCGGTAACAATGCAAGTTGGTCTGAGGCAACAAAGTTTTCACCCAGACCATAACCTATAACCAATGGGCTACCACTGCGGGCAACAACCATGCGTTCGCTATCACGACGGTCGATAACAACTGTGCCATAGGCACCTTCAAGTTGCTTAACCGTCGCTTGAACTGCTACTAATAAGCTCGCGGCTGTTTTTAATTCATGATGAACAAGATGACAAATCACTTCGGTATCTGTGTCTGATGAGAACACATAACCTAAACCTTTTAATCTCTCGCGCAATTTACTGTGGTTTTCAATGATACCGTTATGAACAACGGCAATATCACCTTCAGATAAATGTGGGTGTGCATTACGCTCTGTTGGTTCACCGTGTGTTGCCCAACGAGTGTGAGCAATACCGGTACCACCACTTAGAGGGGTGATCTCAAGTGCAGATGACAACTCTTGTACTTTACCTACACGGCGAGTACGGCTTAGCTCACCTTGATGAATGACAGCAATACCTGCTGAGTCATAACCACGATATTCAAGACGGCGTAAGCCTTCGACTAAAATTTCTGCAACATCCCTTTGCGCAACAGCGCCTACGATTCCACACATGTTAGTTTCCTTTACTGTTTTAATTTAATTTGTTTACTTAGCGTATGGCGCGAGAATGACTCTGACGCCATGTGCTGAAATAGTGTTAACGGCTTCTTGGGTAATGTTGTCGTCGGTAACTAAGACATTAACCACTTCCCAGGGCAGCTCAAGATTAGGGATTCGTCGACCAATTTTGGTAGATTCCAGTAGTACCACCACTTCACGCGACATTTCTGCCATCACTTTACTCAAGCCAGTTAGCTCGTTAAACGTGGTAGTGCCGCGGTTAAGATCGATACCATCGGCACCGATAAACAGTTGGTCGAAGTTATATGAACGTAAAACCTGCTCAGCCACTTGACCTTGAAAAGACTCGGAATGGGGATCCCAGGTGCCACCGGTCATCAATAATGTCGGCTCATTTTCAAGTTCATGAATAGCATTGGCCAGTTGTAATGAATTGGTCATGACCACTAAACCATGCTTACCATTAAGCTGTTGAATGATGCCTGATGTGGTACTGCCACTGTCAATGATGATCCGATTATGGTCGCGGATCAGCTCAGCGGCTTTAGCAGCAATAGCTTGTTTATTTAAAGACAGGTTTTCGTTGGCTATTTGGGTCATTTCTTGTGGTAAAGGCACGGCGCCACCATAGCGTCGTAACAATAATCCATGGGTTTCAAGCATAGCCAAATCTTTACGGATCGTAACTTCGGAAGTGGCAAATAAATTAGCCAGTTCGTCGACACTGACTTCGCCTTGCTCATTAACCAATTTAATGATCGAATGGCGACGTTGTTGGGTGTTACGTTTAGTCATTTAAATTAACTACTTTCCGCATAAGTTTCGAAACGAAAGGTATTTTAGCATCAAATGAAACTTTATCTAGATCTTATAACTCAAAAGTTGAAATAAATGTACAAAAAAGCCTCTGAAATATGCAGAGGCTTTTTATGAACTAATTAAGATAAGTTAGCGTTAACTAGCCATATTAGAACTTAACCTCTGCGGCAACACTGAAGTTACGCTCTTGACCAATAGTCACCATATTATATTGACCACCTTCAATATAATCGGTATCAAATAAGTTTCTGACATTTGCACGTACGCTTACGTCTTTACCCATAACATCCATAGTGTAAGCGGCACCAATGTCAAAACGAACATAGCCGTCTTTGCGAATACTGTTATCGGTATTGGCAAAACGCTCGCCAACATAGATAGCACCAAAATTCAGCGCAAAATCTTCGTTCATTTGGTAGCGGGTCCAGATATTGGCAGACCATTCTGGCGCATCAACAGGCGTTTTACCTTCACGTTCATCGCCTGTGTGATATTCAGCATCAAGGTACATCATGGAAGATGTCATAAACCAATTGTCACTTATCTGGCCTTGAGCGCCCACTTCAAATCCACGATGCTTCTGCTCACCACCTTGAGTCGTAATATCAGTATAGGAACCTATTGGAGTCGGGAGTACTTCAGATATTGTAATATTCTCAAGGGTGATATCAAATACAGCCGCGGTCAGTAATAAGCTATCGTTGAACAGTTCCCACTTAGTACCAACTTCATACTGAATACCATATTCAGGTTTTAAATCCAGTTCATCGTTAACATCAAATGGATTATTAACAGCACCTTGCGGGGTAAAACTTTTTGAATAGTTTAGGTAAACACTGCCATTTTCCATGGGCGAGTAAATCACCCCAAACTTAGGCGATAGCGCATAACTGTTCTGGCCTAAACCGTCTTTCTTTTGCTCATCGTAACGAACACCAGTAAGCAGCTTCCATTGTTCATTAAGCGTCATTAAATCTTGCAAATAGAAGCCATAATATTTGTATTCGCTAGGATCACCTTTAACACTTGAATGGTAATCAAGATCAGGCTTAATAACAGGCTGCCCAGGAGTCACGGTTTGGGCTTTACCACGTTGGATCTGTTGCTGATAAAAATAATCTAGGTAATTTGCGCCAATTAATAACTGATGTTGAACTCCGGCAAAATCAAACTCGCCTGTAAAATCTACATAAGCCGTTTTATGTTGCCAGTCATCATAACGATCGAATGGTTTAATGCTATAACCATTACTAAGAGGATCTGTGGTGTATTGTGGCGCTGAGTCAAAACGTTGGCGATTGAATTGTTGATCGTTATAGCCCGCTTTGACTTTCCAGTTGTCACTCATATGCCAAGTCAGATCGGCACCTAAGTTTGACACTGTATTATCGGTAAAGGCCCAAGGCGCATCCCAAACGGTTTTACGTTCGCCAATGACATTACCTTGTTTATCTAACCAACCACCGGCATCAATACCGGCTTTATCTTGAGTGTGATCGTATTTCACTGACAGTAATACATCATCAGTTAAGTCAAATTCCATATTAAGATAACCTAACCAACGATCGCGTTCTTGATTTTCTTCGGTGGTTGAATATTCACGCCAATATGTTGTGTCTTGCTTAACTAACACTCCACGATAACGAATACTTTGGGCATCATTTAAACTTCCTCCCGCATCGATCTGCGCACGGGTAGAACCGTAACCATCTGTGTCTATACCCACATCAAGCATAGAATCATAAGTTGGCTTTTTAGTGACCATATTCACTAAACCACCAGGACCAGATTGGCCATACAACATACTAGAAGGACCTTTCAGCACTTCAACTTGCTGTAGCGTTTCAATAGGTTGTACATAGTGAGACCATTGCTGGTGGCCATTAATCAGATAACCATTACCCGAATTTAACTCAAAACCACGGATGCTAAAGACTTGGCGGTTCCAGCGTGTCGTTCCTGCCGTCACGCTGGAATCGTTAACTAATACTTCAGCAAGGTTAGTAGCTAATTGTTCATCGGTAACAAAATCAGGGATAACATTAACCGACTGTGGGGTATCCATTAAGTCGATATCACCGCGCATAGCGCCAGATGCTGTAGCAACTTTATAATCGTTAAAGGTACGACCGGTCACATTAATGCGCTCTATGTTAGCGTCACTCGACACTTCTGCCACAACTGGCATCGCCATTAATGCTGAACCAACAGCCAAACCTATAACTGAATATTTAAATACCATGACCAACTCCTCAATAAGACTTTCAGTCTAACAATTGAGGGGAATATAAATGAGAATTGTTTTTATTTAAACTTATTTGTGAAAAATTTACACTTACTTGTGACATAGCTATAAATTCATTTAAAACCAGTCAATTAAGAACATTTAATTAACATAAATCAAACTTATAACAAACCTTTTTTCAGTATAATTTTCATATAAAAAATGTATAAATAATAAAAAAGCGGCTCATGGCCGCTTGATTATATTTGAGTTAACCGTTATTTTTTAATTTTTATCGGACGCTGCCAACCAGTAATATGGCGCTGTTTAACGCGAGTAATCACCAGTTCATTTTCAGCAACATCTTTGGTTATGGTTGATCCAGCCCCTAGAGTGGCATTTTTGCCTATGGTAACAGGTGCTACTAACTGAGTATCACTGCCGACGAATACGCCATCTTCAATGGTAGTAATAAACTTATTGGCACCGTCATAGTTACAGGTAATTGTACCGGCACCGATATTCACGCCAGCGCCAATGTGTGCATCACCTAAATAGGCTAAGTGACCAGCTTTAGAACCTTTACCTAATACACTCTTTTTAATTTCGACAAAGTTACCTATATGAGCATCTTCTTTAAGCTCTGCCCCTGGGCGTAAACGGGCAAAAGGTCCTGCACTCGCGGCTTGTCCAAGCTTAGCGCCTTCTACAATAGTATAAGGTTTAATTTCTGCATTATCGGCAATGTCGCAATCAATCAAAATAGCACCTGCGCCGATTGTCACATTGTTACCTAGGGTTACTTTACCTTGAAAAATAACGTTAACATCTATCATCACATCCATACCAACAGTCACATCGCCGCGAATATCAATACGCGCAGGATCGCGGAGATTAGCACCGTCGAGCATCAGTTTTTCAGCAGCACGAGCTTGATAAGCTCTTTCTAATTGGGCAAGTTGCACGCGATTGTTAGCGCCTTCAACTTCGATAGCCGATTGTGGCTGTGATGTGCTAATTTCAACGCCATCAGCCTTTGCCATGGCAATGATGTCGGTAAGGTAGTATTCACCTTGAGCATTATTATTCGATAAACGATTTAACCAGGCTTTTAACTGCTTACCCGGCACAACCATTATACCTGTGTTCACTTCGGTTATGGCTAGCTGTTCAGCGTTAGCATCTTTTTGCTCGACAATTCCGACGACGCTGCCTTGTTCGCGCACTATGCGACCGTATCCGCTTGGGTTAGGTAAATTAACAGTCAAAATAGCCAAGCCATTCACAGGGCGTGCAGCTAATAATGCTTCTAAGGTTGATTGCTGAATAAGTGGTACATCACCGTAAAGGATTAATACTGTATCGTTATCGTTAATATTCGGGTTTGCTTGGGCAACCGCATGGCCGGTACCCAGTTGTTCAGCCTGTAATACCCAGTTTAATGCTTGCTCGCCAAGTGCTGTTTGTAATTTATCTGCGCCATAACCATACACTAACTGAATAGCATCTGATCCTAAGGCATTGGCAGTGTCTATCACATGTTGCACCATACTTTTATGAGCAATAGGATGCAGAACCTTTGGGAGATCTGAGCGCATCCGAGTTCCTTTTCCTGCAGCTAAGATCACAACATTTAACGACATTGAGCATTCCTTTAATGAACCGATATAGATTTGCGCTCATTTTAACGGAATATGGTCAAAAGGGAAAACAGGCAGGGGGTTAATTAGCCGATAATAGGCAATAAAAAAGGCGACTCATAAAGAGTCGCCTTTTAAGCGTCAAATAATCAGATTATCTGGTGATATTTTTCTTGATGCATTCAACAACACGTAATTGAGCCAAAGATTTGGCTAATTCGATTGCTGCGGCTTCATAATTGAAGTCAACTCCGGCGTTGGCAATTGCTTGCTCAGCACGTTCTTTGGCTTCTAAAGCAGCTTTCTCATCAATATCATCGGCACGTAATGCTACATCAGCAAGTACTGAAATTGCAGTAGGTTGTACTTCAAGTAAACCACCTGATAGATACAACACTTCTTCACTACCATCTTGCTTGATAAAGCGCGCCATACCAGGCTTGATTTTTGTCAGTAACGCAACATGGTTAGGCATAATACCTAACTCACCTTCAGCACCAGTAACTTCAAAGAAGCTAACTTGGCCGTGGTAGATGCTGTTTTCTGCACTAACAATATCAAGTTGGACTGTTTTGGCTGCCATCAAGTTCTCCTTAAAGAACTAAGCTTTACGGCCTAGTTATTTCTTTTTGTTAGCTTTCTCGACAGCTTCATCGATTGAACCAACCATGTAGAACGCTTGCTCAGGGATATGATCGAACTCACCATCCAAGATACCCTTAAAGCCACGAATAGTGTCTTTAAGAGAAACGTACTTACCAGGAGAACCAGTAAAGACTTCTGCTACGAAGAAAGGTTGAGATAAGAAACGCTCAATCTTACGCGCTCGGAATACCATGGTTTTGTCATCATCTGACAATTCATCCATACCCAAGATAGCAATAATGTCTTTCAGCTCTTTATAACGCTGTAATACAGTTTGTACACCGTTTGCAACATCATAATGCTCTTGGCCAACAACCTGTGGATCTAACTGACGTGAAGTCGAATCCAATGGGTCAACCGCTGGGTAAATACCCAAAGAAGCAATTTGACGAGACAATACAACAGTCGCATCTAAGTGAGCGAAGGTTGTGGCTGGTGACGGATCAGTTAAGTCATCCGCAGGTACATATACTGCTTGCACAGAAGTAATCGAACCAGACTTAGTTGAAGTGATACGTTCTTGAAGAACACCCATCTCTTCAGCTAGTGTTGGCTGATAACCTACCGCAGAAGGCATACGACCTAATAGTGCAGATACTTCAGTACCGGCTAAGGTGTAACGATAAATGTTGTCCACGAACAACAATACGTCACGACCTTCGTCACGGAACTTTTCAGCGATACTCAGGCCAGTTAACGCTACGCGTAAACGGTTTCCTGGAGGCTCGTTCATCTGACCATAAACCATGGCTACTTTGTCTAATACGCCTGAATCTTCCATCTCGTAGTAGAAGTCGTTACCCTCACGGGTACGCTCACCAACACCAGCGAAAACAGAAAGACCAGAGTGAGCTTTAGCGATGTTGTTAATCAGTTCCATCATGTTAACTGTTTTACCAACACCAGCACCACCGAACAGACCGACTTTACCACCTTTAGCGAAAGGACAAACAAGGTCGATAACCTTGATACCTGTCTCTAAAAGCTCAGTTGAATTTGACTGATCTTCGTATGAAGGAGCTGCACGGTGAATAACATAACGCTCTTCTTCACCGATAGGACCCGCTTCATCGATAGGCTCGCCCAATACGTTCATAATACGGCCAAGGGTTGCAACCCCTACCGGAACAGTAATTGGTGAACCTGAGTTTGCTACCTCTAGACCACGACGCAGACCATCAGAAGAACCCATAGCGATGGTACGAACAACACCACCACCTAGCTGCTGCTGAACTTCCAGCACCAAACCATTACAGGCGCCTTCACCAGTGATCTTCAGAGCGTCATATACTCGAGGTACAGAATCTTGTGGAAACTCTACGTCCACAACCGCGCCAATTACTTGGACAACAGTACCTGTGCTCATGATTAATCCTCTAAACTTGATTTCGTTACCTAAACCTAAACCGCTGCAGCGCCTGCAACAATTTCCGACAGTTCTTGCGTAATCGCAGCCTGACGGGCCTTGTTATAAACGAGTTGCAAATCATCGATCATTTCGCCGGCGTTATCTGTTGCCGCCTTCATGGCTACCATACGGGCAGCCTGTTCAGAGGCAATATTTTCAACAACACCTTGATATACTTGAGACTCTACATAACGAGTTAACAATAAATCCAATACTTCTTTTGGATCAGGCTCGTAAATATAATCCCAAGGATAACTAGCTACTTCTTCATCTGACTTAGGTAAAGGTAGCAGCTGTTCGATCACCGGAGTCTGGGACATGGTATTCACAAATTTGTTAAATACTATGAACAGACGATCCAGTTTACCTTCGTTGTAAGCTTTTAACATGACACGAACTGTGCCAATCAAATCAGCAAGTTTTGGCGAGTCGCCTAAACCTGATGCATGGGCGGATATTTCACCACCAAAGCTTTTAAAAAACTGAACAGAACGGGCACCAATTGGGCAAAACTCAACATTTGCACCTTGTTCTTTCCACTTTTTAACGTCTGACACAACCTTTTTAAATAGGTTAGCGTTCAAACCACCACAAAGGCCACGGTCGGTTGCTACAACAATGTAACCAACCCGCTTGGCATCTCTCACCTCTAAATAGGGGTGTTTATACTCGAGAGTACCTTGCGCTACGTGACCGATCACCTTACGCATATTTTCTGCATATGGACGGCTCGCTGCCATGCGTTCTTGCGCTCTGCGCATTTTGCTGGCGGCAACCATTTCCATAGCGGAAGTGATCTTCTGAGTATTTTTAACACTCGCGATCTTGGTTTTAATCTCTTTAGCGCTGGCCATCTCTACTCTCCAATCTGGGACCTGAGGTGCCTAATGACACCCCGTGTTCATTATTACCAGGTTTGGGTTTCAATGAACTTGTCCATGCCTGCCTTTAACTCACCTTCGATATCAGCGTTATAATCGCCAGTAGCATTGATGGTGTTCATTAGGTCAGCATGTTGACTGTTCATGTATGAAAGCAGAGAGGCTTCGAAGCGACCGATTTCATTTAAAGCAACACCTTTAAGGTAGCCTTTTTCAGCTGCGAAAATAGACACAGACTGGGCAGCAACGCTCATAGGAGCATATTGCTTTTGCTTCATTAGTTCGGTTACTCGCTCACCATGCTCAAGTTGAGCACGTGTTGCATCATCTAAATCAGATGCAAACTGTGAGAACGCAGCAAGCTCTCGATACTGTGCAAGTGCTGTACGAATACCGCCTGACAGTTTCTTGATGATCTTAGTCTGCGCAGCACCACCAACACGAGAAACAGAAATACCTGGGTTAACTGCAGGACGAAGTCCCGAGTTAAACAAGTCAGTCTCAAGGAAGATCTGACCATCAGTAATAGAAATTACGTTGGTCGGTACGAACGCTGACACATCACCAGCTTGGGTTTCAATAATAGGTAACGCGGTTAACGAACCGGTTTGACTTGTTACTGCACCGTTAGTGAACTTTTCTACATAATTTACGTTTACGCGTGAAGCACGCTCTAATAAACGAGAGTGTAGATAGAATACGTCACCTGGGTATGCTTCACGTCCTGGTGGACGCTTCAATAGTAGAGAAATTTGACGATAAGCAACTGCTTGCTTAGACAAATCATCATATACGATTAAAGAATCTTCACCGCGGTCACGGAAGTATTCACCCATAGAACAACCAGAATATGGCGCTAAATATTGCAGTGCTGCAGCTTCAGAAGCTGATGCAACAACAACGATAGTGTTAGCTAATGCACCATGTTCTTCAAGCTTGCGTACTACGTTTGCGATGGTAGAAGCTTTCTGACCAATAGCAACATAGACACACTTAATGCCTGATTCTTTCTGGTTGATAATTGCATCAATAGCCATCGCTGTTTTACCAGTCTGACGGTCACCAATAATCAATTCACGTTGACCACGACCAATAGGGATCATGGCATCAACGGCTTTATAACCAGTTTGGATTGGTTGTGATACTGACTTACGTTCAATAACACCAGGGGCAATTACTTCAACAGGAGAGAAACCATCGTTGTCGATAGGTCCTTTTCCATCAATAGGCTCACCTAGAGTGTTAACAACGCGGCCAAGTAGACCACGACCCACCGGTACTTCAAGAATACGACCAGTGGTTCTAACTTTATCACCTTCTGCTAAATTAGCATAAGGTCCCATCACTACGGCGCCGACAGAATCACGTTCTAAGTTCAACGCGATTGCAAAACAGCCACCAGGCAGTTCGATCATTTCACCTTGCATTACATCGGCTAGGCCGTTAATGCGAATGATGCCGTCACTTACTGCAACGATAGTACCTTCGTTGCGAGCTTCACTAACGACGTCGAACTGCTCGATCCGCTGCTTAATCAGATCGCTGATTTCAGTGGAATTCAGTTGCATGCTCAAACTCCCAATTACGACTGCAGCTTTTCAGACAAACGCGATAACTTACCGCTTACCGAGCCATCAATGACTAGGTCGCCTGATTTAATAATTACACCGCCAATAAGCGATGCGTCGATGCTGCAATTCAGCTTAACTTTGCGTGCGAGACGTTTCTCTAAAGAAACACTAATTTGCTGCTGTTGCTCAGAGCTTAGCTCAGTAGCAGAAACCACATCGGCCTCAACTTCTTTTGCCCACTCATTACGGTATTCAGCAAAAAGTAGCGATACTGTTGACAGTATCCCTAAACGACCGTTTTCAGCCATTACCTTTATCAGGTTTTGACCTTGCTCATTGACTTGCTCACCGCATACTTTAATAAACAGTGAAGCTAGTTGTGTACTCGCGAGAGTACCATTTAGCAGTGGCTTGATTGATTCGTTCTCACTCACCAATGAAGCGAAAGTTAACATTTCTGTCCAACTATCTACTGCTTTATGCTCAACAGCAAAATCAAAAGCTGCCTTTGCGTAAGGGCGAGCGATGGTGCTTAATTCAGCCATAACTCAACTCCCTTAATCAAATTTCAGCAACAAGTTTATTAACAATGTCACTGTGGGCTTCTGGATCAATCGTACGTTCAAGAATTTTCTCTGCACCAATGATGGCTAGAGAAGCAACTTGCTTACGCAGGTCGTCTTTCACGCGATTACGTTCGTTTTCAATTTCTGCTTGACCCTGGGCGATAATTTTAGCTCGCTCAGTTTGTGCTTCAACTTTAGCTTCATCAACGATTTGAGCCTTACGCTTATTAGCTTGCTCAATAATTTCGTTGGCAGTTACTTTTGCTTCTTTTAGTTGCTCAGTAGCTTTAATTTGTGCTAACTCTAGATCTTTTGCTGCACGGCCGGCATCCGCCAGACCATCAGCAATTTTCTTCTGGCGTTCTTCGATGGCATTCATCAACGGAGGCCATACAAACTTCATGCAAAACCACACGAAGAGAATAAAGGCAACCGTCTGACCGAATAGGGTAGCGTTGAAATTCACAACAGCCTCCTAGTTAGATTAAAGACAGAAGCGTTAGTTAAAGCATTGCACCCAATGGGTTAGTAAATAGCATAAATAGCGCAATACCTACACCAATCATAGTTACGGCATCTAGAAGACCCGCTACGATGAACATTTTAACTTGTAACATAGGCGCCATTTCTGGCTGACGAGCTGCACCTTCTAAAAACTTTCCACCTAAAAGGCCGAAACCGATAGCTGTTCCTAATGCACCCATACCAATAAGTAGAGCAACAGCAATAGCCGTCATTCCTAATACAGTTTCCATATCTATCTCCAATATTCTAAATCGTTGTTATTAATGATTTAGGTCAAAAAATTTTTCGGTTACCCTTAATGATCTTCATGTGCCATGCTTAAATAAACAATAGTCAACATCATGAAAATAAATGCTTGTAAAGTAATAACTAAAATATGGAAAATTAACCAACCTAGTTGTAATCCTACACCTAGAGCAGATAACGCCACGTTAGAACCGTACATCAATGCAATAAGGATAAATATCAACTCACCAGCGTACAAGTTACCAAATAGTCGTAGAGCCAATGAAATCGGCTTCGCAACTAGAGTCACTGTTTCTAATAATAAGTTGACGGGTATCATTGCCCAATGGTTAAAAGGCTGAAATGTTAGTTCTTTAACAAAACCTGAAACACCTTTGACTTTAATGCTGTAATAAATAATCAGCACAAACACACCAAGAGCTAAGCTGAAGGTAATGTTAACGTCAGTAGTCGGAACAACTTTTAGGTATGGCACACCAGCTAACGAAGCTAATGCAGGTAACCAATCGACTGGGATCATATCCATGAAGTTCATCATGAAAATCCAGACGAAAATTGTCAGAGCTAAAGGTGCAATAACAGGATTGCGGCCGTGAAAAGTTTCTTTCACACTGCTATCTACGAACTCAACAATCATCTCAACAAAACATTGAAATTTGCCAGGAACGCCTGTTGTCGCATTTTTGCCGGCACGGTAAAACAGCCATAAGAACAACATTCCAAGCCCAACCGAAAAGAGCAACGAATCAATGTGCCAAGTCCAAAACCCTTCACCAACACTTAAATTGGTAAGGTGATGTTGGATATAGCCCTGCGGTGTTAACGCTTCACCAGTTGCAGCCATGATTCATCCCACTTAACTTTGCTTGAAATATAAAGGTGCTATCCAATGTACAACTAACGCTAATGAGTAACAGGTAAAAAGCGGCATAAAACCGACTTTCATATTGATAAACACTAACGAAAATAATCCAATGGTCAACAGCATCTTTACCGCTTCCCCCCAGTAAAAGCTTTTAATCACTTTTGCTGCAGAGCTTGCTCCACTATGTGAGAAAGCTAGGGTTGCGAATACAAAATTAGGAAGTACAGCAATTACACCACCTGCAAGTGCAGATAGGCCATACTGTGCTCCCCACATAACGAAAAATAGTGTTGAAATAATACTCGCGACGATAGCTTGTACCAGCACTAATTTATAGGCTGCTAACCTGCCACGACGCGCTAAAACATTACCCAACTTCATATCTCCGCATTATTGCTTTTCGCGGTCCTAATGTTAAATTTAAAATATTAAACTAGCCTTAAGATTCAAAAAGCCTGCAAAGTATACCTTTTCGCGCTTTGTTTGCAACTTTGATGATAGTAAAACGACGATTTTGCACACTATTCGGCGCTAAATTATCGAAAACAAAAATTAGAGCTCTGTCACAAACTTACTAATGAAATTGGTTTGATTCACAAATCATCGGATTTTATTTAAAATTCCGTCTAATTCAGCAAGATTCTGGTAATTTATTACAATTTTGCCTTTACCTTTACTGCCATGATTGATGGCAACCTTGGCACCGAGTCTTTCAATTAACTCTTGTTCTAAGCGGCTAACATCATGATCTTTAGCTGGTGTTTCGGCGTCTTTAGTCGGATTTAAGGCTTTATTCACTAATCGTTCAGTTTCTCGAACAGTCATTTCTTTAGAAGCCACTAATCGAGCTAAATTTGTCTGTTCATCACCCTCTAATGCCAATAACGCACGCGCATGGCCCATGTCGATATCACCATTCTCTAACAAACGTTTAACAGGCTCATTAAGGCTATTTAAACGTAATAAATTAGACACACTTACACGAGATTTACCTACAGCATCAGCAACTTGTTGATGAGTTAATTCAAATTCTTCAAGTAATCGTTGTAATGCAATCGCTTCTTCCATTGCATTTAAGTCTTCACGCTGAATATTTTCAATTAACGCGATAGCGACCGCGGCATCATCAGCCACTTGCTTAACAATACACGGGACTTTATTTAATTTAGCTAATTGAGCAGCACGCCAACGGCGTTCACCGGCAATAATTTCATAATGAGTTTCAGAAATTTTACGGATCACTATCGGTTGTATCACCCCTTGAGCACGAATAGACTCAGCCAGTTCTTCTAATGCTTCTGGCGACATATCTTTACGAGGTTGATATTTACCGGGCTGTAATAAGTCAAGATCGAGGTGGAGTAAGTCACTTAGCGGAGTAGATTGCTGTTCTTCAGCCTGATCACTTTTACGACTAGCGGCATTACTGTGGCTTAATAAGGCATCCAAGCCTTTACCTAAACCGCGCTTTTTTAAAGTCATTTTTATATCCTACGCTTGTTTTGGTTGAGTTTGCTGTTCTGCACGACGGATAATTTCACCCGCTAGGGCTAAATAAGCTTTAGCGCCAGCACTCGATTTGTCGTAATACATGGCAGGTGCACCAAAACTAGGGGCTTCGGCTAAACGAACATTTCGCGGTATGACGGTACGATATACTTTATCGCCAAAATGTTGCTTGAGTTGATCAGATACATCATTAGATAAACGATTACGCGGATCATACATAGTGCGTAAAATACCTTCTATGCTCAGGGTTGGGTTGACCATGGCGCCTAGCTTAGTAATGGTATCAATCAATGCCGTTAAACCTTCTAGGGCATAATATTCGCATTGCATTGGCACAAGTACTGAATCTGCAGCAGACATAGCATTCACGGTAAGCATATTGAGCGATGGCGGGCAGTCGATGAAAATATAATCGTAATCATCTTTGATTGGCGCTAATGCATTACGTAAACGTATTTCACGAGCATAAAATTCCATCAATTTAATTTCTGCCGCAGTAACATCACCATTACTTGCGATCAAATCATATTTTCCAACGGTATTTTTAATCACAATCTCAGCAAAGGGTTTTTCTTCGACTAATAATTCATAAGCTGTGTTATCGACTTCATACTTATCGATACCACTGCCCATAGTCGCATTACCTTGCGGATCCAAATCGATCAACAACACTCTACGCTTTGTGGCGGCAAGTGATGCGGCTAAATTAACGCAAGTTGTTGTTTTTCCAACGCCACCTTTTTGGTTGGCTACGGCAATGATTTTACCCACAATGTCATCCTGTCTTTAATTATTGATGTCCGGTTAGCTTTATTAGCGAAAGAAATGCGATTTATTGCTTAGCAATTTTTAATAAATGTCGCTGTTCATCTAACTTTGGTACATGCAATACTATGGTTTCTACCAACGAAAATCCTGTTGGCATGTCGTCTAATTCTTGCTGATTTAACTGGCCTTTTAATGCATAAAAAGTGCCTTTTTCAGTTGGTAAATGGTGACACCAACTGAGCATATCTTGAATAGATGCAAATGCTCTGCTTAATACTCCGTCAAATTTAATATCAGGATTATAAGCTTCAACACGACTTTCTATTGAAGTGATGTTATTAATTTTTAACTCGAACTGAACCTGCTTCTGAAAACGGATCCGTTTACCTAAACTATCGAGTAATACAAACTGCTTATCTGGATTCATAATGGCTAATGGGATCCCTGGTAAACCAGGACCGGTTCCCACATCGATAAAACGCTGCCCTTCAAGATAAGGAGAAACGGTTAAACTGTCCATAACATGGCGGATTAACATTTGCTCAGGATCGCGAACGGAGGTGAGGTTATAAGCCTTATTCCATTTATTAAGCATTTCAACAAAACCTATTAATTGTTTTTGTTGTAATTCAGTGGCCGACATATTCATTTCAGCTAAATAGGATTTAAGTTGGGCAGATAACACAGAAAGCCTCGTAAGTTACGTTATAAAGACGGCAGTTATTATGAAGCCGTAAAAGC
Organism: Shewanella vesiculosa; assembly: GCF_009994065.1. Lineage (NCBI taxonomy): Bacteria > Pseudomonadati > Pseudomonadota > Gammaproteobacteria > Alteromonadales > Shewanellaceae > Shewanella > Shewanella vesiculosa. The sequence continues at coordinate 77,851 of NZ_JAACSD010000022.1, read as the reverse complement.
ACTAAGGGAAGCCTTATGGCTTCCCTTGTGTTATTGATTTGAAAAAATGATCTGTTTTAGGCTATTTTTCGCAATAAACCTCTTTTTTTCAAATGAACTAACAAAATTGAGATTGCTGCAGGAGTGATCCCTGAGATCCGTGATGCTTGTCCGACAGTATCGGGTTTATGGTTATTCAATTTTGCGATCACTTCATTAGATAAACCAGGGACCTCTTGATAATCTAGATCAAGTGGTAATAGTGAGCTTTCATGACGAATAGCTTTATCAATTTCATCTTGTTGACGCTGAATATAACCCGAATATTTTACCTGAATTTGTACTTGCTCAGCTGCTTGAGGATCTTCTAGTCCAGGTCCAAAACCTTCCAGAGACATTAACTTGGTATAATCCATTTCCGGACGACGAAGTAGGTCTTCAAATGATGCTTCACGTGAAATAGGCGTATTTAATTGTGGATTAAGTACTTCAAGCAAAGGTGAGTTAGGGTGAACCCATTGGCCGCGTAAACGCTGAAGTTCTAATTCAATTGATTCTCTCTTGGTAACAAATGATGCCCAGCGATTGTCATCAACTAATCCAAGTTCACGGCCTTTTTCTGTTAAGCGTAAATCGGCATTATCTTCACGAAGTAACAAACGATATTCTGCGCGGCTGGTGAACATGCGGTACGGTTCTTTAGTGCCTAAAGTAGATAAATCATCTACTAGTACGCCAAGATAAGCTTGATCACGACGAGGGCACCATGCTTCTTTGCCTTGAACTTGTAGTGATGCGTTCATACCTGCAAGTAAGCCTTGAGCACCTGCTTCTTCATAGCCTGTAGTGCCATTAATCTGACCTGCGAAATAAAGTCCTTCAATGGCCTTAGTTTCTAATGAGTTTTTAAGATCGCGAGGATCAAAATAGTCATATTCAATCGCATAGCCTGGACGCATAATTTCAGCGTTTTCCATACCTTTAATTGATCGAACTAAATTTAACTGTACGTCAAATGGCAAACTGGTTGAGATACCGTTTGGATAGATCTCATTAGTGCTTAAGCCTTCTGGCTCAATAAAGATCTGATGTGACGATTTATCTGCAAAACGATGAATTTTATCTTCAATTGATGGACAGTAACGGGGTCCGATCCCTTCAATCACGCCAGAGTACATAGGGCTGCGATCTAATCCGCCACGAATAATATCGTGAGTTTTCTCATTGGTATGAGTAATAAAACATGAAATTTGTCTTGGATGTTGGCTGACATCACCAATAAATGACATAACTGGTAATGGTGTATCACCCTTTTGTTCGGTCATTTGTGAAAAATCTATGCTATTGGCATCGATACGTGGTGGTGTACCGGTTTTTAAGCGACCAACACGTATATTTAATTCACGTAATCGATTTGCTAACGCAATGGCTGGAGGATCACCCGCTCTACCACCACTGTAATTTTGCATTCCAATATGAATTTTGCCGCTTAAAAATGTGCCTGTTGTTAATACGATCGCTGGCGCTTCAAATGCTAGTCCCATTTGAGTCACTACACCAATAACTTTATTATTTTCAACAACTAAATCGTCTACAGCTTGTTGAAAAATACGTAAGTTAACTTGGTTCTGTAAAATACTTTGGATCTTTTGGCGATATAAAGCTCTGTCTGCTTGGGCTCGTGTTGCACGAACAGCTGGGCCTTTGCTTGAATTTAATGTTCTAAATTGAATGCCTGCAAAGTCAGTAGCTGTTGCCATTGCACCGCCCAAAGCATCAATTTCTTTAACTAAATGGCCTTTACCTATTCCGCCGATAGCAGGGTTGCAAGACATTTGCCCAAGTGTGTCGATGTTGTGGGTTAACAATAATGTTTTTGAACCCATTCTTGCAGCAGCAAGTGCGGCTTCAGTTCCGGCATGACCACCACCTACAACAATTACATCAAACCGTTCATGAAAATGCATTATCTGACCTTTGATAGCTAAGAAAGTTGAATTCGAATTTAATCTTTTTTCGATTGGATCATTTTAGCACTTGCTTGTCTTAACGTGAACGATCATTTTTCATTGATTGATCAATATGCGGTTTGCTTAATAGATCTTAAGATCTTTATATAGATCTTTTTATTATGTTTATTATTAGGATCGGACTTTTCTGTTGATAACTTTTATTCCTTATTAAAATCATATAGTAAAGTGAAAACTAACCTGTGATCTGATCGCGATCAAACTCAAGATAACATGGGGATAGATCGGCTACTTATCCACAAGGGTGATCATTGAGCGGATCGGAGTGTGAATAGTACAGAGTTATGATCGCTAAAAATAATAGCTTATCCACAAAGTTATACTTATAAAGGTTATATTGTGGGTAAGTGTGATCTAATCTGTGGATTGATCATGATTTATGCAAGATAAGATCGGGATTATTGGTGTTTAGATAAGATGCTGCCATTGTAACAACCACGCTAGAGCAGGTTCTTCAGGGATAGGATCGTGTTGTACATCGATTTGGAGCTTATCCACAATAGCATTTGATCCATGCTGTAAAAGTTGTGCGATGATTTTCTCAGGTCCTTGGCAAAAAGTATCATAGCTTGAGTCGCCAATTGCACACAATGCGAACTTAATATGATTAAGATTGGGCTTTTCGATCATTAATTGTTGATAAAAAGGCACGATATTATCGGGGAGAGCGCCAGCTCCATGAGTAGAACAGACAATGATCCACAGTGAAAAATCAGCTAATTCATCCAAATTTGGCTCTATAAATACCTCTGTTTGATGATCTAACTGAGTAAGTTGAGCTGCCATTTCATCGGCAACATATTCTGAACCGCCTAATGTTGTGCCTACTAATAATGCTATTTTTGTCATGTTGATTTCCAATGATTAAATTTATTCATCTATTTTACGTTTATTTTTCATTGCGCTGTGTAGTTAATATCAGTATTTTCTTAAGCTCTATTTAACAATATAACAACAGGTTTTAATGAATATTGCTGAAATAACTAAACAATTTGCCGACCTTGCATGGGGTCCACACATGCTTATTTTACTCGTCGGCGGCGGGTTATTCTTCCTTATTTACTCTCGATTTGTGCCTTTTCGCTATATAGGTCACGCGATTAATGTCGTTAGGGGCAAGTATCCTGATGATGGCGCCGAAGGTCATATTAGTCATGCTGGGGCGTTATCCAGTGCCATGGCTGGTACCGTGGGAATGGGCAATATTGGTAGTGTCGCTGTTGCCATTATGGTGGGTGGCCCAGGGGCTATTTTTTGGATGTGGATTAGCGCTATTGTTGGTATGGCAACCAAGTTTTTTACCTGTACCTTAGCCATTATGTACCGCGGTAAAGATGAGAATGGTGATGTGCAGGGTGGTCCTATGTACATCATTACCCAAGGATTGAGTAAAAAATGGCATTTTTTAGCCGTGTTTTTCTGCGTTGTTGGTTTAATTGGTAACTTTCCGTTATTCAATTCTAATCAATTAGTGCAGATCATTCGTGAATGGGTATTTGTTAAACCAGGTCATTTTCCTGCCGATCAATCCACTTTTTGGCTCGATTTAAGCTTAGGTATTGTGGTGATGGTGATTGTTGCCAGCGTGATTTTAGGCGGTATTAAGCGGATCGCGACAGTAGCATCTAAAGTTGTGCCATTAATGATCTTAATTTACATGAGCTGCGCTGCGTATGTCATTGTGACAAATATTGAGCAAATACCGGGATATTTTAGTCTTATTTTCTCCGAGGCTTTTTCATTAAATTCAGTAGGTGGCGGTATTTTAGGGACTATGCTAATTGGTATTCGTCGTGCTGCATTCTCAAACGAGGCAGGGATAGGCACTGAGGTTATGGCTCATGGTAGTGCCAAAACCAATGAACCAGTTAAAGAAGGCTTAGTGGCCATGTTAGGCCCTGCTATTGATACTCTATTGGTTTGTACTGCCACTGCTATGATTATTTTAATCTCGGGTGTGTGGCAAGGTACTGAAGCTGAAGGGGTTAATTTATCGGCGCAAGCTTTTGAAATTACTATGCCTGGTGTTGGGCCGTATTTACTTATTTTATGTGTGATATTTTTCAGCATTAGTACCATATTTACCCAAGCATTTTATGGTGGTCAGTGTTTTGCGTTTCTATTTGGGCGTAAACGTATCCGTTTTTACCAATACTTTTATTTATTAGCCATTTTGTTTGCCGCAACGGCTAGCTTGCAAGAAATTGTTAACATTATTGATGCCGCTTACGCGTTAATGGCAATACCGACTATGACGTCTGCTTTATTGCTGGCACCTAAGGTTAGGGCTGCAGCAAAAGATTATTTTTCTCGCTTAGAAAAAAGTCATTAGGGTATTTATAGAGATAAAAAAACGAGCCTGAAGGGCTCGTTTTTATTTTAATGACAGTAGCTGTCTATAAAAGCGCTAAGTGCTTTGCATGAAAACGCAGATGGTCTTCAATAAAGGTCGCGATAAAATAATAGCTGTGGTCATAGCCTGGCTGCATTCTTAGTTCTAGCGGGTAGCCTTTGTTCTTAGCGACTTGCACTAAGATTTGCGGTTTTAGTTGTTCGTCTAAAAAGTTGTCCTTACTGCCTTGGTCCACCAGCGCAGGCACAAATTGCTGGCTTTTAGCCATCAACTCACAGCTGTCGTATTGCTGCCATTGTTGCTGATCATCACCTAAGTAGCCGCGAAATGCTTTTATACCCCAAGGACAGTCCATTGGATGACAGATTGGACTAAATGCTGACAAGCTATTATATCTGTGCGGATTTTTAAGTGCGATGGTTAAGGCACCATGTCCACCCATGGAATGGCCGCTTATACTACGTTGTTCTGTTACCGGAAAATGAGCTTCAATCAATGCCGGCAATTCGTTAACCACGTAATCATACATTTGATAATGCTGACTAAATGGCGGTTTGGTAGCATTAAGATAAAAGCCTGCACCTAAACCAAAGTCATAAGCGCCGTCGGGATCATCTGCGATGCCTTCTCCTCGTGGGCTAGTATCGGGTGCGACTATCGCCATACCTAATTCAGCTGCTATACGTTGTGCACCTGCTTTTTGCATAAAATTTTCATCAGTACAGGTGAGTCCTGACAACCAATATAAAACAGGTACTGCTTGGCTTTCTGCTTGGGGCGGCAAGTAAATGGCAAACCGCATTGCACAATTAAGTGTGCTTGAATGATGACTATATTGTTTATGCCAACCACCAAATGCTTTGGTACTGCTGATACTTTCAATGGTCATTATGTGTCCTTATTTATCAGAACGCAGTTAAGTGACTTTACTCTTAACTGCGCCTGTGATGAGCAATTAAGTATTACTTAGCAAAGTGAATCACACTTCGAATACTTTCGCCTTTGTGCATTAAATCAAATGCTTCGTTAATACCTTCAAGGCCCATGGTGTGAGTAATAAATTGGTCTAACTTAAACTCACCCGCTAAGTATTGTTCAACAATACCAGGTAACTCACTGCGTCCTTTAACGCCACCAAATGCACTGCCACGCCATACACGACCTGTGACTAACTGGAATGGACGGGTTGATATTTCTTGGCCGGCACCAGCAACACCAATAATCACCGACTCGCCCCAGCCTTTATGGCAGCATTCTAATGCACTGCGCATTACATTGACGTTACCAATACATTCAAATGAGAAATCGACACCACCGTCGGTCATTTCAACAATCACATCTTGGATTGGTTTATCAAAATCCTTAGGATTAATACAGTCAGTCGCGCCCAGTTTTTTAGCCAATTCAAATTTTGATTCGTTTAAATCAATACCAATAATACGGCTAGCTCCTGCCATAGTCGCGCCAATAATGGCCGATAAACCAATGCCACCTAAACCAAAAATAGCAACCGTATCGCCTGGTTGCACTTTAGCTGTTTTAAGTACCGCACCAATGCCTGTGGTGACACCACAACCCAGTAAACAGACTTCTTCAAGTGGCGCACTTGGGTTAACTTTAGCTAATGATATTTCTGGTAATACTGTGTATTCCGAGAAAGTTGAGCAGCCCATATAATGGAAGATAGGCTCGCCATCTTTAAAGAAACGTGTGGTGCCATCAGGCATAAGTCCTTTACCTTGGGTAGCGCGAACGGCACTACAGAGGTTGGTTTTACCTGAGGTACAGAATTTACATTTTCCACATTCTGCTGTGTATAACGGAATAACATGATCGCCAACTTGTACGCTAGTTACGCCTTCACCGACCATGTGAACAATACCGCCGCCTTCATGACCAAGAATAGCTGGGAATACCCCTTCAGGATCATCACCTGAAAGCGTGAAAGCATCGGTATGACAAACACCTGATGCCACAATACGTACCATCACTTCACCCGCTTTTGGGTACATTACGTCGACTTCTTCTACCGATAGTGGCTGGCCTGGTCCCCAAGCAATAGCGGCTTTTGATTTTATAAATTGTGCTGACATAAATGATTTCCTTAACATTAACGACCATGGTCAACATGGTTAAGAGGTATTACTACAGTGTAGTGTATTTAGCTATTGTATTTGTTTATCATACAATGATAATTAGCTTATTTTGTAAATGACTTTTACGAGAATGTAATAATGATGAAGTGGGAAGGCATTTTTGAGTTTGTGGCTGTGGCCGAAACTGACAGTTTTACCGTGGCGGGTAAGCGTTTAAGTATTTCTACTGCGCAAGTGAGTCGACAAATCAGTCAGCTTGAAAATCGTTTAAACACCAAATTATTTTATCGCACCACTCGTAAAGTATCGTTAACCGAAGAAGGTACAGTTTACTATCAGCATTGCCGCCAAGTATTAAACAGTCTTGATGAGGCTGAGCGTGCTATTTCCAGCTTAAAAGATAAGCCACAGGGACTTATTAGAATTACCGCACCAGTGACTTACGGTGAAAAGTTTATCATGCCGATAGTCATTGAGTTTATGCAACAATATCCCGACATTGAAGTGATTTGCGAGCTGACTAATCAGCAACTTGACTTGGTGGATGGTGGGTATGATTTGGCTATTAGGTTAGGGCGGTTAACTAATTCAACCATGATGGCAAAGCGACTGACGAGTCGCAGTCAATATGTGTGCGCAGCTCCGAGTTATATCGCTAAATACGGTACGCCTTATGCGTTATCAGAGTTGAGCCAGCACAATTGTTTAATTGGCAGTCAGTCTCATTGGCATTTTGTTGAGCAAGGTAAACCCAAGACGGTAAAAGTGCATGGATCTTTAGCCTGTAGTAGTGGTTTGAGTTTATTAAATGCGGCTATTTGTGGCTTGGGGATTGTGCAGTTACCTGGATATTACGTCAATGATGCTATTGCTGAAGGGGAGTTAGTGGTATTACTTGCATCTTTTCAACAACCTAAAGAAGGTATTTGGGCTTTGTATCCACATAACCGCCATTTATCACCCAAAGTGAGATTGCTGGTTGATAAGTTATCGCAACAGCTTTAATTAACCCTGTTTGGTTGTAGTCTATTAGGTTCCCAAGCTTATTTTTTTAGGCTGAGATTTAACTAGCTCATGGTTCGCAAATAACGCGCAATTTGCGCTTTTGGGAGGCTGGATATTTTATTGATGATATCAATGGTAATAGCTTGCTTGGGCAGTTGCTGCTGTAACACATCAATTTGATATAACCATAAATGGCTGGTCATGGTGGCATCGGCTAAAGCGCGGTGAAACACACCATCGTTAGGTAACTGGTGATGATCGACTAATGTGCCAAGCTTATGATTCGGGGCATCTTGGCTAATACGTCGAGACAATAATAACGAGCAAGCAAACTGACCAGTGTAATGCAGTTTATTATGGCTAAATTCAGCATCGAGAAACTTTTTATCAAAGCTGGCATTGTGTGCCACCAGATTAAAGCCTGCAATAAATTTGGCAAACTGCCCCATGACTTGTTTAGACGCTGGGGCATGTTTCAGCATTTCATTACTGATGCCAGTGTACTGCTCAATAAAGCTATTCACTCGCCGACCAGGATTAATCAGTTCCTGAAAGGTATCGACTATTTGACCATTAACCAGTTTTACCGCACCAATTTCAATGGCTCGGTCGCCATTATCGGGTGATAATCCTGTGGTTTCAAAATCGAGTATCACAACCTGATTTGCGAGTGTGGGGATCATAGCTTGGTTATTTTCCGATACAGAAAGTAATTAATTTTTATAAATCAATCAATTATATGGCTTTTGGAGCAAATGCGGATCAAGATTTACCAGCCTCTACACACATAACGTATTGATTATCTGAAGCTATTACTTTACTCGAACTCTCCCTGATCTTCATCCGGAACTATGTTCAGACCCAAGTGAAGTTGATTTGAGCTGTTCAGCCTGGCAATTTGCTTCAGCTCGTCAGGTGTCTCATCACTGAACGTCGCAAGGTAGTAGTAAGGATGGCCGTCATCACTGCTAACCAGGTCGTAATCAACGAAGTACTGCTCTACCTCTTCGAGCGTCCAGTGAACTTCTCCGGCAATAGCTATCAATAGATCTGTGTTGTCGTCAGGATGGTTGTGGCCCCGAGGTAGAACCGAAAGTTCCGCAGAGGTGATCCCTTTATCCTTCCAGTTTCTCAGAATCCCAGACCACAAATTAGCTCGAAGATTTGAACTGGGTTGAAATCTAGACGCATTCCAATGAATGACATCTCGTTCACCGTTTTTCAAATGAAGAACGACCTGTGCTTTCTTGCGAGTTATCAGCTCATTTTTGAAAGCTGCTTCATCAGGAACAAAAGTTAGGGACGGTTTGCTTTCGCTGGACTTAGATCCGCTCTCCTCAACCAAATCGAGCAATCGCTCGATAACTCTCTCTGGCGTGTCGAACCCGACAGCCAACCCCTCCAATCTGCGGAACACGTCATCTGAAATACTTATTGTGACTGGCATCTTAATACCCCATAGGTTGAACCATATATAGAACTATATATGATTTATTTCATAGATCAAGTTTTCTTAGAAAATGAGCAGATCTTTTATTTTTGTTCAACAAACCACCGTTTGTTGAACAGTTAGGAAACTTACCTATGGATTGGTGTTTTAGTCAGTTATCTGTTAAAATACTCGTATAAAAAACTATGTAAATAAAACGTACATGAATCAAAGAATCGGCTATGCCAGAGTATCAACTGATGACCAGAACCTGCATCTCCAGCGGGATGCGTTGGTTGCTGCCGGTTGTGAAATCATTTATGAGGACAAAGCCAGCGGTAAAAGTACTGCCCGGCCAGAACTAGATAACTGTCTAAAGGCTCTCAGGCCAGGTGATACGTTAGTTGTTTGGAGGCTCGATAGACTCGGTCGCAGCCTGGGTGATTTGGTTAAAGTCGTGACTAATTTGATTGATGAACGGGGAGTTGGATTCCTGAGCTTACATGAGCAGATTGAAACCAATAGTGCTTCTGGAAAGTTGATTTTTCATGTATTTGCAGCTTTAGCTGAGTTTGAGCGTAATTTAATTAGTGAACGGACTAAAGCTGGACTTGATGCTGCTAGGGCTCGGGGACGTAAAGGTGGCAGAAAGCCGAAGCTTGCACCAAAGGATATTCGAGAGATTAAGGTATTACTAAAAGATCCAAGCATACCCGTTTCCGATGTAGCTAAGCGATTTGGTGTATCTAGAACAACAATTTATAACAGTGTCGGGGTCATAAAACCTGACCGTGAGGGGGCAAGTATATGAACGCTTTCCACTTTCAGGATCTTTTAAGTGAGTCAGCAGAGCCTCTTGTTCGTTATGAGGCCTGCAAAGGTATGGCTCGTGGTTATGCTAACTCTGTCATAGATGACCAGTATCGACTTAAAATCGCTAGGTCTTATTGCGCAGCTTTAATAAAATCTTATTGGGACGAAATTAACGCTAGGCACAATAGCAAGCTTAAAATTTTTTCAATCCCAACTGATTCTGAATTGGCCGAAATTACTCTCGATGCAGAGGATGTTGCTAAAAATACCGGTAAAGTGATCGCACAATTCCCTGATATTGATGCGGGCTATCTTATCGGATCAATATATACAGCCATGTTGCCTACTGCTTATCGATCTGATTTAGGAGCTTATTACACTCCGCCACCTTTGGTATCTAGGCTTCTTGATTTGGCTGAAGAAGCAGGTGTTGATTTCAGTACCGCGTCGGTAATTGATCCTGCATGCGGCGGAGGTGCTTTCCTTGCGCCAGTCGCTATGCGAATGCTCCAACGTTCCAAACATGCTTCAAGTGAATGGAAGCTTGCGCAAATAGGCAAGAGGCTCAAGGGGGTTGAGATAGATCCATTTGCTGCCTGGATGACGCATGTCTTATTAGAGTGTGTATTAATAGAACATTGCATTATTGCCAGAAGGCGGCTTGCAAAAAGCGTTATCAGTATTTGTGACGCTCTAACGTACCAGTCACCTGTAGATTTTGATCTGGTAATAGGCAATCCTCCATATGGTAAAGTTTCTCTTGATACAGAAGTTAGAGAGAAGTTTAGTCGCTCACTGTTTGGTCATGCCAATTTATATGGTCTTTTCACCGACCTCGCTTTAAGACTCGCCAAGCCTGAAGGGGTAATAGCTTACTTAACACCTACATCATTTTTGGGTGGGCAATATTTCAAGGCATTACGTGAGCTGTTAATTGATGAATCTGCGCCACGAGCTTTTGATTTTATATCAAATAGAGAGGGTGTTTTTGACGATGTTTTACAAGAAACTCTTCTTGCAACATTCAAAAAGTCAGCAAGAAAAACACCGGCAAAAGTTTCATTGTTAGTACCGGAGGGGCTTAACGAAGCAAGAGTAGAGCCTATTGGAAAGGTATCAATTATTAAAGGTGATGGTCCGTGGCTAATCCCTAGAGTAGCTGAAGACGCTGCGTTGTTAAATCGACTCAAGAAGATGAAGACCCGTCTCCCTGATCTGGGCTACGTTGTTTCGACTGGGAAACTTGTTTGGAATAGACATAAAAGCCAGTTACGTACTGAAAAAACAAAAGGGGCACTACCTCTTGTTTGGGCTGAATCGGTAACTTCAAATGGCTTTAAATTCTCTTCGGTGAAGAGAAACCATGTTCCTTATATTCAAATTGAAAAAAACCAGCGACATCTTGTAACTACTGATTCATGTGTTTTGGTGCAGCGAACCACATCTAAAGAACAAAATCGAAGAGTTCTCGGTGCTGTCATACCACAAGACTTTATTGATCGATATGGTGGTGTCGTTGTAGAAAATCATTTAAATATCGTTTACGCAGATACACTTATACGGGAGTTGAGCGTAGAAACTATCAACGGATTACTTAATTCTCAGGTCTTTGACCGTATATACCGTTGCATAAGCGGTAGTGTAGCTGTTTCTGCTTATGAGCTTATGGCCGTGCCTTTACCGAGCTTGGACGATATGAAAAAGCTGGAGAAGATCATTGCAGCAGGTTCTGATAGACTCTCCATCGAGAAGTGTATCGCAGGATTGTATGGAGAGAGCAAACTTGAGCTGGCCACATGTACCAAGTCTGGAGGTGATTGCTGAACGCTTACCTCTAATATTCCCTGAAGGGACAGAAAATCGTAATTATGTCATCCGAGAAATGGCTGCAAGAACTCTCTATGTTATGTTCTACGCAGGAGCTGTCGAGGGTGCTGATCGTTGGATTCGGCCAAGCCAAGTAACCGACATGTCTGATGTTCAGGCTGCTCTCTTGACGGACGAGGAGCGTCAGTCTTGGGTTAAGCAGGCGCTATCTAGTAAGAAAGATAGGCCTGTTACGACCTGGTATGCTCCAAATTCTCGAGAACCTGTCAGAGATGAAACTATTCGATATGGGTTTATAGCCCTTGGTGCCGTTATTGAACGCACTGGTTTGCCCGTGACAACTCCTCTTCCTAAATACGCAATGTCAAAAGCATTTGCAGCTCTGTTCAATGTAGATTTAATTGGGGATGATTTAGAGGCTTTAATTCGTAGCTGGCAGAACTCTCACCTTAATGCTGCCGCTTTAAGTCGAATTCGATTACTTGGTGCGCATGCCACTGCCGCAGCATCAGATCAGATAACCGCGACATTACCTAATTCTGGGTTAGTAATGCTTGAGTCTGGTCCGTCAGGCGTAATAGGTAAGGCGGTGATCGAACAATTCGCTCGGAAGTTTTTAAAGACGCCAGCCGTATTATGGTTGTCTCAGTCAGGGGAAAAGGTTGGTATTGATCTTGCGAGTAGGTTAAAGCTCAAAATTGACCCTTCAAAAACGTTACCTGACGTTATTTTAGTTGATCTTGGGACCAAGACTGACGGTAGTGACATGTTATTTGTTTTTATTGAAATTGTTGCTTCAGATGGTCCAATTAACTCTATGCGTAAACAGAAGCTAACTGAGATAGCTATTGAAGCTGGCTTCTCTGCCCAGAATCTTGCTTTTGTAACTGCATTTCAAGATCGTTCAGCCGCTCCATTCAAAAAAGCAATGTCAGAACTCGCGTGGGGAACTTATGCGTGGTTTTGTTCTGAACCAGATAATTTAATTGAGCTAAGAGATGGCAGTTCTATAATCTTGTCAGAGCTTTTATAGGACATAATAATCATAAAGCTGGTTTGGTAAGCCAGCTTTATGATTGCTCTATAGCTCAGGGGCCTATAACGGTCTCAAGTTATATCCATTTTGCTGTAGGTAATTGGCCCTATCATAAACTCTTCCGACCTCAGATTTTATTGGACCAAAAAAGTACTTTTTCCCCATTAGGACAAGGCATTCTGCTTCTGGGTCCAGAAGTTTAAACAAGTGATAGGTCGGTTCGTCAGCAAGAGTATGATTGCCAATTGCTGAGTCAGGAAAAAAATGTCCAGCATCATTTTTCAGAAGGTAGTCGTCTAAGTTTTCATCAAAATGTTCCCAGGCGTTCCGCAGATCCCTGTTATGAATAGGTGAGTCTTCTTCCATACCAAAAGCAGATATTAACTTTTCGCCTCGTTTTTTTCTCAGAGCTGCTTGATAGGGATGGGTTTTGTTTAGCTTGCCCGGATACCAAACCGGCCAGAAGTATCGAGATAAAGCCGCCGCATGCCCTATTGCCTCTTGTACCAAACTAATTAAGTAGTCTGAATCAGCCTGTTTTTCCTTTGCAAATTCGTAGTGTTCAAAAGCTTCCAAACATCGGCTAGCTGAATAAATTATCGAATGTATATAAAAAGCGTCGTATGGAGAAAAAATACCGCCGAAATCTTCAACAATTATTTTTGCTCTACTTTCCAATTCATCTAATTCAAAGTTTACTGACATCTGATATACCTACTAAAACCCCATCGAAAAGCAATCTATTGATGCTAAATATTTGGTCATCGCTCTAAGCATTACCGAAAAGCCACCTAAAAGCGACCGTTGAGTTAAATTCGAGCCCAATGAACAAACCGCACCCCAAAGACAAGCACTGAAAAGCAACCCAAAAGCAACTTTACGATGTACTTGACGCCTCTATCTGTTTGATTAATATATAAAGTGTTTTTGGTAGCTGGCCTTCAAACAGCATTCTGCAAAACTAAGGCGATTGCCTTCATTTCTTAACCCTCAGGGGGACTGCCCCCTATGGGCATTCCTCCGTCTATAACAATCTCCCCGGAGGAAAATCAGATGTTTATCATCATTATGCTTGCAGCGTTATGCTGCTGCCTGTGCTTGTGTATTGCACAAGTTAACAGGCTTCCATACCGCGATTTTGCTCAAAGCAATGTCGTGTCCTTGGTACTCGATTCCGAGCAGCCAAACCAAAGAGGACCACCCTCAACATCAGGACGAGTGTTGGAATACCCAACTTGCTCGATGCTCCACCCCGTCTCTGTCGCCGTAGGCGTAAACAGAGACGGGGGTAGAGCCCCCGACGGAAGCCTTGAGCCTCAAGGGCTCTAGGCTTTCGCACCGCGCACGAATGTGCGCGAATTATACCGCCTTCGGCGGTTGGCGCGCTTCGCGCTTTCCTTTCCAAAGAATGACACGACGACACTAGCCGGATCTGTTGGCAGTTTGTTCCGACGGGACAAACCAGCCAACGGAACGAGAATTTCGCTCCATAGCGGTGCTGTTCGTACTAAATGACCGTGGGCAACGGGTTATCTGTCCTATGACCAGGCGAGATCCTGAAACCAGCAATTTATGGTGAGTTGTTGGGTTGGCCTTAGCATGCGGAGCTAATAAAAAAACTGCGTATCACCTACCAATGTTTACGAAAAGGCCAACGACAAACTGATTAACACGATTATGAGGAGCACACGATGCGCTCAGAGCGAGCCAATCCGGAAGCGCGTAATTTCGGCCTCAAAAGTCGCGATATGGGCAAGGCAGGCCTTAACGCACTGAAGGAAGGTATGAAGAGCTTCCAGTCCATAGCTACTATTCATGACCGATGGAGCGTTTTTAGCGCCTGGATTAAGTCAGAACAGGGAATAAAGGATATGCGGAATATAGAAAAGGCTCATTTGGTTGCTTATGCGGCGCACCTTAATGATCGCTACGAGCGGGGAGAAATCGCGCCATCCACTGCGCAGAACTACCTGAGCGCAGTGAATCGGGTGATGGAGATTGCGCGTGGCGACCGACAGGTACGTGTAGATCCTGTCTCCGAGGGGGGACTTCCAAAGCGCTCTGGTATCGCCACTGGCGACCGAAGTGTTTCGGAAGCTTCCCATAATGCCGCAATGGAGGCAGCCTCCGAGCGCCTTGGTGCTTTGCTGGAACTACAGCGTAATTTTGGTCTTCGGTTCGAGGAATCGGCCAAGCTGGATGCTGCGAGGGCACTAAAAGAGGCCAAGAAAACCGGCTCCGTGATCATAAAAGATGGCACCAAAGGGGGCCGGGCGCGCACTGTTCCGATCACCAGTGATGCTCAAATTACGGCACTCCAGCGAGCCGCCGCCATACAGGATGGCCGCAGCATGATTCCTACCGAGCAGAGTTATCGCGAGTTCCGGCAAGGAGCCTACCGGGAGATTGGCCGTCAGCCAGTCAATTTCCATGGCGAACGGCATCATTACGCTCAAACGCGCTACAAAACTTTAATGCGTGCTGATTGCCCGGTAAAAGCAGGTGTTAAACATGGCCGTGAGCACTATGAATATTTAGCCAAAGAACTTGGAGTCTCAGTTGCTCA
The DNA here is from genome assembly GCF_009994065.1 of Shewanella vesiculosa. Lineage (NCBI taxonomy): Bacteria > Pseudomonadati > Pseudomonadota > Gammaproteobacteria > Alteromonadales > Shewanellaceae > Shewanella > Shewanella vesiculosa. The sequence goes on along the minus strand of NZ_JAACSD010000022.1, from coordinate 62,717 downwards.
CGCCAAAATGCTGGATAAAGAAATCAGATCTGAAGTGGCTTTGGAATTGGGTCACGGTCGCATCGATGTGACCAATAGTTATTTGGGGTAATTGATGGAAAAATGGGTAAGAGAAAGAAGCCATGTTTATGTGCGGCATGGAGGGAAAACGGCTCGGCGAGCTATGGTGAAAAGGCTAATTGCGGCTCTAAATGATATTGCCGCCAATGAAAAAGGTGTCAACGCACCATCGCAAATTGGAAGAGCTCATATCCACCGGTATTACACTAGGCATCAAGGATTGAGTACCACGACATTACGGGATCATTTTTATGCGTTCCGACTCTTGTGGGAATTACTTAACCGTCCCGGAGAGCCTCCACGCCCAAAAAACACCGGCTCTGCTGATTAAAAGCCATCTATGCCTATGTCATATTCCTTAATCAGACCTTCCGTTCGCCGCATTACCGTTTGTAATTACCGTATTATCATAATTATCGTAATTACGATAAAAAGCAGGTGGAATGGGGACTTCTGCATAATATAAATAGTTCCTGCATTGTTTAATTGTGCCCAAAAAGGGCCAATACAGCGCGTGTCGATTCAGAATCGAGCTGTTAAATTTGAATCAACTTCAGCCCCGTGCTGAGTATGTGCGATAGCTGGTCGCCAAAAACAAACAGCATTTTATCAATTTATCCCGTAACCGGGGTTCACCGGTTATGCGGTGTAACCCCTTCAATTCCAACTAATTGGAGGTGTTTATGTACTTTTCTACGTTCGTTTTGATCATGATTGTTACCGTGGGCGTTATTGCTTTCGGGGCTACCATTGTCGCCAAACTACTAAATAAGGCTTCGATTCTTGCATATCGATCATTGAGAAAAACGCGGCCCGTACGGGTCGTCAGTCCATTGGTAACTAATAGCAGTTCATTGTGTGGTGAATGGTTGAAAGCTACCTCCGGTAGCAATCAACCTGGAGTCTCCGATGCTGTCGAATGCGCTCCGCTTGAGGGTGAGCTGGTTGCAGAACGCGCTGTAATAGGTTCCACCAGGAAATTATTGTCAGCTCAAAGATGAGGGAGATTTAATGTATCGACTGATTCTAACGAACCAAAAAAAGCGAACTCGAGAGTATCAGCCTTCTGATGCTGGTTATAGGGCAGCTCTCAAAGCCACGCGCAAGTTTTTGGAACAAAATCCCCAGGGAAATGCAGTGCTTTACGGGCATGGTGTTTGTGAGTCCTTCACCATACGCAACGTGCCTGAAGCCTAATCCCTAATTAAACAACCCAACCGGGTACTTCGCCCGGTTGGGCTAAGTCCCGGCTATTAAACTCTTGGAGAATTAAAATGTTGGGACAAAATCAAACAGAGATCCATCAATTTGATGTGTGTGGCCGCGTGTATTATCGTGGGATTAACTACACTGAAAAAGATGGTGAGTTGGCTGTTGAAACTGTAGAAGCTACTTCTCATGATGAAGCTGAAGCGATGTTTAAAAGCCTGCAGGATGAGTATGCTCGTGAGTGTAATCGGACTGTTGAGCGCATCGATATCACTTTCACTATTGACTTGACGATAGCTGAAAGCGACAACGATGAACCGTACTTAGTGATGTAATTACTGAGAAAAGCAAAGGGCCAGCTTGTCTGGCCCTTTGCTACTTCTGGGGATAGGAATCTACTGAATCGGTTTCATGATCCTGCTTGGCCGTTTGCTCATCCAAGAGGCGGAGCATCTCTGACGCCTTGCGTCTGGCCTCGGCTACAATTTCTGGCTTCTCCTGCTCCAAGATCTGGTCTAGTGTTTTTGCCACTGGTAAATCTCGCTAGTTTAGTTAGACTCTAAGTATATAAGGTTTTAAAAGAGAGGTTCAGTTCCGTGGATGCTTTCACTATTGCAATGCTAAGTTTGCTCGCATTTTTTACCATTGTGACGTTCGGAAGTTTGTATCTGTACAACAAACATCATCAAAACCAGTCTGATAATTAACTATGACTGGTATTTTTACTGTCTTAATCAGGTGATCGGACATAGCGTTAATTTCCTCATCGTCTAGCTTTGGAGCAAATAAAGGCGTTCCCCAGAATTGAATCTGTGGATAGTCTGAAAGCCTAAATACTCCATGCGGCCATCGGTCCTCGTCACCTAACCACCGGCGTAAAGTCAGGTCTATACCCCATCCATCCTTTAACTCTATCCAGCAATGCGGATTGATTTGTATCTTGTTATGCACAGCTTCAACAAAACCTACTCTGCACTGATGTGGAATGTCTGATTTGGCTAAAATATTGCTGATCACGTAAGTCATCACATCACAACTGGCTTTTGAATCCTCCAGATTTAGCAAAGCCAGTTCCAGTTCTTCATGCCACTGACTCATTGGGTCTTCCTGAAAAGCAGTTGCTGACCTTTCTCATAGATAACCGGGTATGACAAGGCTTCACCATTCTGGAACACAGTATTTGGCGGGAAATACATGACTGCCCATTCAGGCAGAGCACGACTTGTACTTTTGTAAAAATCGTCCATTGGAAATGATTTTACGCCGCTAACCTGGGTGAATATCAATCGAGAATATTTGGTGGTGTTATTAGCTGCCAGATTAAAGCTATCAATATTACCACTGCCCACAAAGGCTGGTGTTTTCCAAGGATTCGGCATTGTAACGTTGTATGCAATTACGCAGTTTGAGCCATCACAGCCAAATTGCGGAGCCGTTACTGTCCACATAATTAAGGGATTTCCATCAATCTTAGGCGCTGTACTTTCCACTATTTTAGTTAAATCGAGGTTCATGGATTTCGCGGCTACCGCAACGGCATTATCAATTAGGTTTATATAGTTGCTATAAGCATCTTCTGAGGATTTAGCCATCGATGCAGGCATCCATGCCATCAAACTTGGCCTAGCGGATGGGGTATCTGGTGATGTAAGAATGCTTGCAGTGTTAAACATGAGAGTTTGCTGACCGTTCAATCCTCTTAATGGGGCATCAAGCGATGAGGCCAGACTTGTGACATTTAGCGCTTTCATCAGTAGAGATTGTCTATATGAGTTCTGCCCATCTTCTGAGTCTCTCAGATCTTGGTCATAAATACCCCCAGCTCTTGCCAAGTTTAGTGCTCTGGACATATCTGAATTATAGGATTTTGGGGTTGTAGCACAGCCTGTGAGCATAATGGCGGCGAACAAGGCTGTAGCTGAACTTACGGAAGTTGACATATTCATTTTCATTTAAAGCTCCTCTTTTAGAAATAGAGTGCCATTGGTTTGTGAAAATGCAACAAGGGTTAAGTAAAACTTTTTAAAAATCATAAGTTTGTACGGACGTGACAAAGTTACCGACATTATTCAATGATTAACTTTCACATGTGAAAGTTTTATTTGGACTGCCCAAATTGGACAGTTTGGCAGTTCGGTTTGTACTCATTTGCTCGGTAGGCTTTCGGGTGACACGAAACCTATTGGAGCAACAGTATGAGAGTCTCTCCCCCTTACATTAGAACACTATCTGCCTCTTGTTTAATCATCTTCTCTGTCGTCGCCACTCATGCCTCGGCTGAAGGACTTCAGTCCGAGATGGATAGACTATTCAATGAAATGAGTAATACAACCAGACCTGGTATTCATGAGACACAACGCCGTGGAGTTATTGCGGGTGGGCGTGTGACCACCAAAGCGCGTATTTTTGATGAAAACCTAGTTAGCTTTGTCCCTCCATCTTGGAAAGCTGGGTGTGGTGGCGTTGATCTATTCGGTGGTTCTTTATCGTTTGTGAATGCAGATCAGATTGTTCAACTGATGCGAGCTGTGGCAGCAAATGCAAAGGGCTATGCTTTTCAACTAGCTCTGGATAATGTTTTTCCTGATGGTGCCAAATGGATAGAAAACTTTCAGAAAAAAGTTCAGGCTTTGAACCAACATTTAGGCAATTCTTGTCAGTTAGCTCAGGGTATTGTTAACGATTCACTAAGTGCTTTTGACACAAAACTAAAAAACGATACTCGTACAAAAGCATCGACCAAAGGCTTATTTGAAGACATGTTTTCTGCAACGCAGGAAACGGATGGACAAACGGCAATCAAGACTCTGAAAGACAACTCGCCACAGGCCTACCAAGAGATGATAGGTAATATTGTCTGGAAGCAACTCAAAAAGAATAGTGTAAGTTCATGGTTCCAGTACGGGGATAACAGCCTGCTTGAAGCCATGATGTCTATAACTGGTGCCGTTGTCATTGGTGATTTAATTAATGATCCAAATCTTGCTGGAGCAAACAACAGTACTAATCCCATCGTCACCTTACCGGGGAATCGAATTACCCTTGGAGATCTCATTTCAGGTGGCTCTGTTAAAGTTTATTCATGTGACAGTGATACGGTTAACTGTATTTCTGCTGGTTCTGAGCTGAAGAGTGTTCAGCTCAGGGGTATTGGCAATCAAATGTCAGATTTACTTCTTGGTTCTGATTCTTCACCTGGATTGATTTATAAATATGCAAATAATGTTGGGGCTTTAAGTTCTGCCGAGATAGCTTTTGTATCAAATCTCCCCAGTAGCTTTGGCTCACTTTTCCGAAATCTTTCCGCTGTTTCCAGTGATACAGCAGAGCAGTTTGCTCAGCAAGCACAGACCATCATAGCGCTAGATATAACCTACAGGTTTATTGAGGAGATATACCGGGCAACAACTATTGCGTTAGCTAACAGTGATAATGCCTATCAACAAAAAGCTGTTGATGTACTTGATGCTTCTCGGGCTGTTGTCAGACAAGAGTATGACCAATTAATAGTGAGGCACGGGAAGCTAAGTGATCTGATGGGGTATTACAACAGCTTACTTGATGTCACAAAGAAGCAGCGGCTTTTACTTGCGGCCCAAGCATCAGGGAAAAAGGAGTAACTAATGGATTTTAGTATTTATTCCGTCGGTGATGCCGCATTTCTAGAGCAAATAATGATTGCTGTGGCGATGGCTACAGGCACCGGTGATTTTGAACGCATGGTAAGTATTGGCCTTTTAATTGGCGCTCTTATCATCTCATTTCAGTCGTTATTCCAGGGAGCTAAATCCTGGGATTTACATCAAGTTTTTGCTTGTTGGCTCGTGTATGCCATTTCCTTTGGAGCCGGCGTTACGGTAACTATTGAGGACGCGTACAACGGACAAGTGCGAGTAGTGGATAACGTACCTGTTGGTCCAGCCGCCGCTGGTTCTATAATCTCAAGCGTTGGATTTGGTCTCACAAAACTCTTTGAGGTTGCATATAGCCCTGTCGCGAGTGTGACTGAATCAAAGTTCATGGATTCTTTAGAGTTATTATCAAAGCTCAGAAATCACGAAATGGAGTCAGCACTATGGACTGTCTGGAATGATTCCCTAGGAGGCGGTGCTGTTGATATGAAGAAAAGCCTGACTAACTACATATCAGAATGCACAGCAATTAAATTTTCATTAGGTGAGTCAAATGAGGATCAAATCAACACAGAGAATTGGCGTACAGCTCTCAGATTTGATTCACAAATATATGGGACCCGATTGTTCCTGTCTCCATCTGGCCCGACAGATCCCAGTTGTACAGATGGCTGGATTCAGTTGAGCCAATCCTTTGAAACTGCCTTCAATTCTGGCCTTTCGCAACAAGCTCTTGGCTATTTGTTGTCTACCACTGATGCTTTGAATGCTACATCTGACGCTTTATATCGCCTGCAGGTTACGAATGTGGCCGCAGGTGATTTTATAAAAGCCAATTTTCTGCAACCTATCGTACAGCGTGGCTTTGCTCAGTACTACAGTGATATGAATGATCCGTACGCACAAATCATGCTCACTCAAGCTGAGTCTCAGCGAAATACGCAATATGCAGCCGAACAGTCTTTGTTTGTAAAATCGATTCAACCTCTTATGACCTTGGTAGAGGGGTTTGCCTATGCGATTACGCCCATAGCCGCATTTGTGATGGTGCTAGGTTCTAAAGGTTTGCTATTGGTCGGTAAGTATCTTCAAATGCTTATATGGGTACAACTTTGGTTGCCAATTATGTCGGTAATCAATCTATTCATTTACATAATGGGGCAGCAGGCGCTCGCAAAATATACCACAGGGAACTTATCCTCATTTGAAGGCGTTGCATATGCTGGGGCCGAAATTGAGCGTTGGATAGGGATAGGTGGAATGATGGCCGCAGCAACGCCAGTCCTATCGTTGATGTTAGTAACTGGCTCAGTATATGCCTTCAATAGTCTTGCTCAACGAGTGGGGGCGAGTGATACAGTCAATGAAAAACTAATGTCTCCAGACTTAGTGGACCGTGGTTCTGTTTTGAGTCAACAACCACAATTTAATCAATCCCGAATTGCTGGAACAATGACCTCTGGAGGTGAGTCGTTAGTTGATAGTATTAACTTAGGGAGTACCGTAAGTAATGCCCTTAGCAGTAGTTCTGCTGCTACTGCACAGGCTCAGAAAGGCTTCGCTAGCCAATTAAGTAATAGTGTGTTTTCTGGACATGGTTCAGAACAGACTTATTCACAACTACACTCATTAGGAAAAACGTTGAGAGCGTCTGATTCAACTCAGGCTAAAAGTATTTTGTCCGCGGCGCAGAACTACGTTACTGATCGTGGGATAAATGCTTCTCACACGGATGCTGTGGCAGGAGCTATTGCTATGCGTGCTAGCGCTGGAGTGGATGCCGGAAAACTTGCTGCTGCTTTTACAGGACCGGTTGGTGCCGCTGTAAATGCCGCTAATCCGGTATCTATGAACGGTAGTTTAGATGTATCTGCGCAATCGCAGAGTCAGGATAGTAGACAGCAGCTTAGTTCTGATATTGACTCTTTATCTCGCGGACTCGGTTTTACAAAAGATGACAGTTCAGCATTAACGAGTGATTTGGCACGGCAAGTGTCTACTGATAAAGGTCAACGTTTTACCCAGAGCTTAGGTGAAGAGCAGAGAAAGCAGCTCATGCAATCCAGTTCTGATCTTTTGTCTTCGCAACAAACCTACCAAGAGTTATCTCAGGCTCAGCAAACTATCGGGACTACTAGCAACAATAATATTAGCGCGTTAGCTGACAAAGTTCTGAACAACTGGTCAGCCGGTAAGTCATTGTCAGATGGTGTTAGACAGTCATCGCCAGAGACAAGAGATTTTGCGCAAAGAAAAGCCCAGCATTACCAAGATTTAGGTATTGATTCCCAGAGGGCAATAGTTGGAGGGCAGTTGTTTGCTATGCTCAATTCCAACTCTCCATCTGAACAAGCAATTGCAGCCAGTGCAATAGCAAAGGCCACTGGTGGCAACAGTGGTATTGACTTTAATCAACCTGGTCAAAGTGCAATGTTGGTAAAGGATGCTCCGCGCTATGTCTCGCCGGTTGAAAATTCGAGCGCACTTTCGGCACCGGAAAGAATGGGCAATCAACAAAAGCTTTTAGCTGAATCAGGCAGTATTGGATCTGAAAATTCTGTTCGTGACGCTCATGAAAAGGGTATCCAACAACTTGAGCAGAGTTATGGGACAAGCAGAAATGAATATCTTAATGACCGCTTGCCTGCGTTAAGAGCACAGATCATGGCATCCGATTTGGCCCCGTCAACATCCAGTGCTTTGTTTGCAGGTGCTGAGGGCGCAGGTCGTTTTGTACAGCAAGTTGTGGGTGGCGCAGGAGCCGCCAAAGAAGGGTTCGCAGAGAGTTTTGGGCAATCGATGTCTAAGTTAGCCCAGATGACTCCGGAACAACGAGATCAGTTTATTGAGGACACAAAGAAAGGGGACGATTACGTCAAGCAAGAGTATGGTCTTGGAGGCTTCCTGGCTGTAGGTGCTGCAAATCTGGGTAGGGATATCATTGGTGTGGGAATCAGTGGATTTGAAGCCGGTAAAGAATGGTTAACCGGTAAGTCAGATCTTTCAGAGGCAGCACAGGGAATGTCTGTTAGAGAAAGAGGGATGTTTTTTGCTTCTGCATTAGCAAGTGCAAGCGAGGCTGGAGCTGGAAAGGCTGCTGAGTTTGTTCAGCAATATGGTGACGAATTCAGGCAGATAGCAATGGATACTGCAAGATATGATTATGGTTTGAATAGTCAGGCAGGAGCAGAATTGTTTGCTGCATCGTTGATGGGCGGCGATTCATCGCGCTCTGGAGAACTAAGAGAAAATCTCAGAGAAGAGGTTGGTGATAACGCATTGGCAGATAAAATGGCTGCGATTATTGAAAGTTCTGCGGGGGCAGGTAAAGACCAAGCGGGCGGATATTTAGCGCCTGTATCAAGGTATTTGTCCGTAGCCAAAGGAGGCCGTTAATGAGCAGACGAGCTGAATATAGACGCGCAATTAAAGAGCTTAAAGTGATGATATTACTGGGGGAAGGGAGATGGCTAAACGAAAAGCCAATCTCCTGTGGAAATAAAAAATTTATCGTCGATGGTTCGGTGTTGAACAATGTAATCAGAGAGCATCCGGAACTTAATAAACACATTTTGATAGGTTTTTTTTCGTCGCCTCAACGGTATCCGTTATTAAGATATAAAGATAGGCAGTTAACGTTAAGTCTATAATTAATAAAACAAAGGCTCTCAGGAGCCTTTGTTTTTATTCAATCCATAGAAGCTTCCGGATACATCTACGTCACTTACCATTGGAGATCCTGTGGCAGGGTTGTATGTGACGTCTGCAAACAGATCTCGCCCAGATAATGTGTTCGTTTTACTCCCGGAATTACTGATTAGATAGGCTCTTTTACCAATCTTTAAAGATGCCAGCAGAGAAACTCCGACTACAAAAAATATGAGCGACCATAGGCCAAGAAGTTTGTACGAATAGAACAAACTTACGATTAAAAACAAAGAGAATAGCGCCTTTTTCATTTACGCCTCCTGATTAATATGTAACCGATTATAGATTATCGTTCAGAAATGCAAATCTTCATAGCACCATAAAATGATACTGTAAAAAAACACAGTGTTTGGCGTTGCATTATCAAAAAGTCATGGTATTTATGATTGATGACAAAGTTAATCAGTGAATAAATCAGGTGTGTTATGGAGAAAGATATGAAGCATTTAGATCGTGAAACTGAAAAGCGATTAAACACAGTCGTTAAGGCAATCGGAACGTTGTTTATTCTAAGCTTTCTTGCTCACTTAGTTATCTCGTCGTGGAGAGATGACCAATATGGATTTACCTTACTAGCGTTGATTGCAGGGGGCGCGTTAGTTTCAATCAATCTGGGCCGCAGAAAAAAAGGTAAGGAGAGCTGCTGATGTATGCGCTAGAGCCGCTAGAACGTGATGTAATTGGTAGCTTTGACAGATTTGCTGTTCAATTGAGCGAAGAGAAGCCAGATCAAGATATTTTTGAGTTCGATTTAACTCTATGGACGCTGCTAAAGCTCTTATCAGCCAATGCGCCATACGAGGTGAGCAATCATTTTTCTATTCCAGAAGATCTTGTTAAAAAACTGGCCTCAGCTCCTGACAGTAGTATTTTACAGTTAGCGAGTGGAGTCCTATTAAGCTTTAAACTTGAAACAGATCAAATAGAAGTGATCGACAAACTTACCGGTAGCTACGATTCTGTAATATGCCTAAGAAATGTTGTGGACGACTTTGACGCAGCGTACTGGCTATTGCTTAATAAGTTAGCTAGTAGAAACTTGGACATGGCGATGCAAATTTTTGGTGTATCTTCTGGTCTTGCCTCCTCAGTCGCCGCCTCCTCAAACAGCCAGTTAAGGTCGTTATCGCATAGGGTCGTTATTAGATTTTCATTGAGATTTAATATTGGCGTACTCGATCAATTCTTATCAGCAACTCTTGCCGATACAACGCCGATTTTATTAAAAAAGATTCAGCAATCTTTGGTGTGGAGATAATCATGAGTGAATGTTTTACATCTGGTTCGTTATCTCGCTGGGTAAAAGCAAGGCACATGGCATTGGCGGGTTATATCACAAAGATAATTATCGTAGAGACTGGTTTGACTTATAAGCAAGTTCGCAGGCTGTACACTGAGCTTGAATATTGCGGATATGATGTGAAGGATAAGAAGTCCAGGACATTCCGTGGTGGAGCGACGCTGATCCACAGTCAGACATCTAAAATTCAAGCATCGCTTTTAATGCAGCTCTATTCAAATCTTGGAGGGGAAAAGGTTAAGCGTTCTGTAGATATTAGCGCTCTGAATAAAGCGTTCAGGATGTATCACGCTATCCGTAAAGAAGTACCAGGTATGAAGGGAGGAAAATGGGAGCCCTTTGACATTACAGATGCCTGGTGTCTTGCCTCAGAACTGCGCAATGGAGAAGCAATGATAGAGCATTGCGAGCAATGCCAATGCACTTTTTTTACGTCAATTAATCAGCGAACATGTGTTGAATGCCCATTCTGTCGGGTCTCAAAAGCTGCCTGAAGACAGCCGCGTATGCCGCAAAAGGGCAAATAGCGATGCTAATTTTTATGAGAGAGCGACATAGCATTATCCAAACTAAAAAGCTGGAGAAATGCTATGTCCACTATGCCGCCCATCATAACTAGGTTTGTTGCCTCGCTCCTATGTTTAACCATCTCAGTTCTTCCGATAAATTCCTATGCGGGTAATCAGGAACCTAACATCGGAGCTGTTGGTCGTGATGCCAAACAATTTGGTTTATCTATTGCGAACGGAGTTAAGCAAAACTCTGCTCAGATTCAAGATGGTAAAATTTCTCTACCAGTCGGTAATGGCCAATCAACATCCATAAACATAAATGAACTGTTTCCTGGAGTTCAACCTGGGCAAAATACCGCAGAGTATTTCCCTGACGCAGCATCTCAGGAGGAGCTAGAACAGATATTCAGTGATGCTGATGCTATGGATCAGTTTGGTAATGAGGCAAAAGCCAATTTATTCCAAGACGCCAACAGCTCCAATCCCTCAATATCAGGTTCTGTATATCAAGTTCTTATGGATGCGGCCAATCGCTCACGCCCTGATTTCAGTAATGACCCAGTACTAAATCTAAGCAAAAAGACCTATGAGGATATGGACCTCATCGCAGATGGCTTTGGGGATTGTTCTGCCGAAACAACTATTAATCAGAATACCATCAACGCGCATATTCCAGAGTATGAGCGATGCCAGCGTGTTGTAGATCAAAGCGCGGACTGTGAGGTTGTCCATGACTACGACGCCTCAGTTGTGAAGCACTATGATGGCCCATATAACCTCAAATCTTGTGGAGAAGGCTGTACTGAGTTGTGGATTGGCCGAGTGGGTGACAACTACTGGAGTGGTAACTGTACGATATATGAGGAGTACACGCGGGTACAAGTCAGTAATCCAGACGCCATAGTGTCTGCAACGCTTGAGTACGCCAAGTGGGATGACTACATGCAAGTTTGGGTAGGTAAATCCGGTCAGGAAACTAAAGTGTGGTCAGGCCCTGACGGCAACTTCCCTCCAGAAACTGCTGGTCGATGCGAATTGTCAACAAGTTGGGAGCGTAACCCTAATGTCGATGTCACCCCCTATTTCAAGAATGTGAAAGATGGTGATGTTGTTACGTTTAAGATCCGCGTTTCAGTAAGTGGTGAAGGTGAGGGTTTTGGCCGCATAAAGCTACGCTATGACCCATCAAAAGCAATTACCAAGGATGAGTGGGCTCCACAGAGCTGTATGGATTCAGCCAAAGGGGTTGTAGATGGTTTTGCGGAAGGTGAGATCACTTGTATAGATGACCCTACTGATGCTACGGGCTGCACAGTCATCAACGGGATCAAAGTTTGCGAATCCCAACTCAAACCGTCACCTTTGCCTGGCATTCCAAAGCTGTGCAAAAAGGTTCGAGTTAAAGCCGACTATGACTTTTATAAGGGGCAAATGGACTGCTGGACAGATCCTCAAGGTGAAACACACTGCCCTGTAAATACTGGTGGAAATCTCAACAGTTGCCAGATGTACGAGGATAATCCTCAGTGTGGATTTATTAGTTCGGAATGTATTGATGGAGCAGAGGGTTCCTCGGGTAAGTGTTATGTGTTTAAAGATACCTACGACTGCGGAACGAACGTATCAATACCTACTTTAGAGAAAGAAACGACGTATCAATGTGGTGGACCCATTAGGTGTATGGGGGATGATTGTCTCGATATAACAAAGTCACAAAGCACTGATTTCGCTCGTGCATCTGCATTGTTGAATGCAGCTCAGTTCATGACTCAGGATATGAGTTGTACTGGTCAAAATGATGATGATAACCCCACTGGAGAAGAAAATGTGATGTGTTCAGCTTTTGCCGGTGAGGCTGGGGAATGCAAGATTGCTGTGGGTGGTGTCTCAGATTGTTGTGAAAAGCCGACGAATATTTCGTTTGCTGATTATCTCAATTTGATTATGGCCGTGCCTAAGCTAGACGGTGCCGTTATGGGACTCTCTGATGGCAGTGCCGTGAAAGGAGCATACCAAGTATTAAGAGACCCGGTAATGTCTGGCTGGACCGAAATAACACAGCCTTTTGCAAGTTATATAGAAAATATTAGTGGAGCGGTTGATAGTTTTCTCCAGCCTGTTCAACAGTTTGCTCAGGAGACTATTGGCGCATTAAAGGAGCAAATTACCAAGCTGACTTCTGAAGCTCTAGGGAATGCTTCTGCGACGGGAGCCGCTGGCGTACCTGCAGGGGCTCCTGAATCAATGACTGAACAAATCCTCGGCCAACAAGGTGCCGCCATGCTAAGCACCGTCATGACTGTTTACACAGTGTATGTTGTGTCGATGGTCATGATCCAGATGATATGGAAGTGTGAGGAAAAGGAATTCACCATGAATGCTAAAAGGGCGCTGAATAGCTGCACATACGTTGGTTCTTACTGCAAGTCCAAAGTATTGGGAGCGTGTGTCGAGGAGCGCGAGTCCTATTGCTGTTTCAACTCGCCACTGTCTCGAATCATCCAAGAGCAAGTTCGGCCACAACTTGGCCTTAACTTTGGTGATGCGCGCGCACCTCAATGCGGCGGAATTCCATTGGATCGAATAGCGGATATTGATTGGAGTAAGGTCAACTTGGACGAGTGGTTGGGGATACTTCAGCAAAATGGAAAACTTCCTGATCCCGCATCGTTAAACTTGGACGCTTTAACGGGAGCTGGAAGTGATTTTAATATTGATGGTACTCGGCAAGACGCATCGCAACGAGTCATGGAGCGGCTGGAAGGGATTAATGTAGACAAAATCAGAAACGACAAAGCGCGTGAAATTTTTCCTGACTTGGATGGCAATGGTGGTTGATGTTTATCAATAAGAAACTTTCACATGTGAAAGTTTTTGTGCCGGAATAAATCGCCTAGGTGCCCAAATAGGGCACTTCCAGAGGCCATGTTTACGGGGTTTCACCCTCAAAATTTCTCCAGTAAATCAATGATGCTGGAGAAAATTATGCAGCAAACTTTAAATGAAAAAGATTACAGTCACCTGCAGATGGTCTCTGTTTACGAGGTGACTGCCCTTCTTAAAATATCTGCGCCAACGCTTCAAAGGATTCGCACAAATGACCCATCATTCCCTAAACCATATAAGATTAGTGGTGAGAAAACACTCAGATACAGATTAGATCAGTTGGAAGCATGGCTTGATTCACGCAGGATCAGTAATGAAGTCATTTAGCCAACTTTTTTCACAGTATCAGTCAGATATTGAAGTAAAAAATAATAGTAGACCACAAGGCTTGAGTAGGGCTGAGTCTGAATTAATAGATGCATCTGTAAGGATCAAATCAGATCCGCCCTCGTCCAATGATTTCACTTTTATGCACTCAATAATGTGCCAAGTTGGTTTACCTCGCTCACGAGTTAACGGAACAGAGTTTGAGAGACGCTGCGGTGCTGTTGGTCTGTATGTTCGTGCAGGCAAAATTTGGGACGGTAAACAGTTTGTTCAGCAGCCCGTTCCTTATGGGCCAATGCCCCGTTTGGTAATGGCGTATCTGAACACTCAGGCGTTGCGTTCAAAATCACCAGAAATTGATGTAGGCAATAGCGCCAGAGGCTTCCTTAAACAACTGGGTAAGGAGTCATCAGGAGGCAAAAACGGGAGCTATACAAACTTTCGTAAACAGCTCATGGCGTTGTCTGCTTGTAGTATTACGCTGGGTTTTAGTACCGCTGAAAAAGCGATTACTTACGATGGTAAACCAATCCAAAAGTTTGAGGCTTGGATTGGTAACAATGATAATCAAGGTGCATTATGGCCCGGTGTTATTACATTTTCGCAAGAGTACTTTACGACGCTAAGCGAACATGCTGTACCGCTTGATTTAAGAGCTATAAATGAGCTTACCACCAGTGCTCTTGCTATGGACATTTATGCCATGCTTGCGGATAGATTGCATCGAATTAGTGGTAGGCCTGTTGTATTACACTGGCATAATTTGCGGGAGCAGTTTGGTCAAGAATATACTGGAGAAGAGGCAGACAAGAATTTTAAGAAAAAATTCCTTCCTGCACTACAGCGAGTTCTTGCTGTTTATCCGGATGCAAAAGTTAAGAAAGTGACAGGCGGGATTTTGATGATGTCCAGCCCCCCACCAATACCCTATCGTGATTGAATTAATAACCGGCCAATGTGCCGGTTTTTTTATTTTATTGCTCAACAAAGTTGTGGAAAACCCTGTTGGTTTGAATTTTATCCACGCATAGTTAGACCCCCCTTGTTGCGCATAGTTAGACCCCAGTAAGTTAAATTTTTACGCATAATCGGGCCCCCTTACCGCGCATAATTGGCCCCCCCCTAAACCTATAGGTATTGCCTTTAAAAAATATCCTATAAATATCCCTATAGTTGAACCATGTTAAGGTGTTAATAACTCTCTTTGCGCCCTAAAAGGGCAGTTCCAGAGCCAAGGATCTGCTGTTGCTTCTCATAAAATAGGTCTATCAATAACTGGTTTATAACGGATAGGCTGATGACTGTAGACGTGAATGAAACCTTGAACGCCCTGAGAAGCGAAATTGCTGAAATGAAGCAATTGCTGGCTCAGTTCGTTGAAAATACAGTGAGTGACGGCAGCAAATCAAACTTACCGCCGTCTGATAAAGAGTATCTTACAGTTGATGAGGCTGCGGCCTACGTTGGAGCAAAACGCTCGTACATCTACCGTTTGACGCATGAAAAGCGCGTATCATTTACTAAGCCGGGAGGTAATAGAGTGCTAATTAAACGATCAGACCTTCAAGCATGGCTGGAAAAGAACAGAGTGAAGTCCCAAGATGAACTTCACCAAGATGTTGCAAATTACATTGCGTGCTCACCTCGTAGCCGTAGGGCATCTTAAAGTGCTGTATGGGATACGGATTTTCCGCAGTGAGGACAGCAAGTTCCAGACTCTTTTACCTTATCTTCAAAAATATCTGGAAAGCCTCTCATTGCTGTTACCCGGCGACTTTCAAGGATATCAGCATAAATTTCCGTTGTTCTCAATTCGGAGTGCCCAAGAAGGCGAGAGAGAGAATAGATATCAACGCCACGGTTAAGCTGGGCCACCGCAAATGTATGTCTGCCAACGTGGAAAGTAACATGTTTTTGAACGCCTGCTAGCATTGCCCAATGTAGTAAAGCGACGTTGGTGTAACTGCTATATTTCAACCCTTTAAAGACTCGCTCAGCTTTATCTTGGCGCTCTCCCATAAGCTTAACTGCTGAGTCTGGTAGATCCAGGTAGACTAAGCTGTTTCCGGCATTCAGTAATTTAGTCTGCTTGAAAATAATTCTGTAGTGTCCATTCTGAAACTCTTCTATTTCTTTCCATGTAAGCTTCTGAATATCGCTCCATCTCAAGCCAGTTGTGCAACTAAAAAGAAATGCCCGTTTAAGAACGTCATAGCGACATTCCGCCTTTGTCATAGCTCGAACTTCATCCAGAGTGAGGTAGGTTCGCTGGGTATTTTCTGCTTTGACACTTTTTACTCGCTGGACTGGGTTATCCCTTATGATGCCTTCTCTGTACGCTTCATTTAGGGCGGCTCTGACTTTGTTGAAGTAACTAGAGGCCGTGTTTTTGGCAAGCTTTGACTTAGATTTCGTTAGCGGTTCCTCTAAAAGGTATTTCCTAAACCCTTCCAGGAATTTTTTATCAAGTTCTTCAAAAGTTAGCTCTGCTCTTCCGTGATAGCTCCGAAGATGTTTACCTGCTGAGATCCAAATAGAATAGTTTGAAGAACTTCCAGACTCTTTGCTGGCAGTTAACTTGTCGTAGTATTCGTAAAAGCTCGAAGCAAGCTTTACTCGATCTTCCAGTTGGAACTTATTACTGTGAGATTCAACGAGCCTTGCTGACCGCGCAGCCTCAGCCTGACGCAACATTTCCTTATTGTGTTGACGCTCTGCTTGTGTCTTTGGGTTCTCGTAGAGATAGAGCTCTAAAGGTTCGTAGTCGCGCTTTGCACGTTTTTTACCATCCTCACCTTCAACAACACCGTAGTAGTACACCAGTCTAAGTTGCTGGAGCCCCTTCGAGTTAGGGTTACGCTTGTTTACTGATACCTTCATAATTGCTCCGCTTTGCTCCCGTTACTCCAAAATTTTAACTCGGGAGCAAATGCGGATCAATATTTAGCAAAACGGAGCAAAATCGTGGAAAGGGAAGTAAAACCTAACCATAAGAGTGTTGCTGTAAAATTACTTAAATAACAGTAAGTTGCTTTGATATGTTTTGAAGGGTTTTACTTTGTTTTTCATCTGAATTACGAACTTCACTTCCCGATACAAAATGAGCCAAAAATCTTACCGAGCAAATCGTCTGAGGTAAATTTACCGGTGATTTCAGATAATGCCATTTGGCACATACGCAGTTCTTCAGCCAGTAACTCTCCGGCTAAATACACTTCAAGCTGCTCTTTACCTAACAGCAAGTGACTGGCGGCAAGATCGAGTGCTTCCAAATGGCGACGACGTGCAATAAAGCCGCCTTCTAAGTTACTTTGGTAGCCCATTAATGATTTAAGATGTTGTTTTAATTCTTCAACACCTAAGCCTGTCTTAGCTGAGATGCGGTAAACGCTGTAACCTTGTTCTTCAGTATTATTTAAGGTTTCACCAGTTATGTCAGCTTTATTACGAATAACCGTTACGCCTAGTTTTGATGGTAGGCGGTCGATAAAGTCTGGCCAAATCTCGCGAGGGTCGATAGCCTCAGTTGTCGTGCCATCAACCATAAACAAGACTCTATCTGCAGTGGCTATTTCGGCCCATGCGCGCTCAATGCCAATTTGTTCAACTGTGTCGAGTGTGTCTCTTAACCCTGCAGTATCTATGATGTGCAGTGGCATACCGTCTAAGTGGATGTGTTCACGTAGTACATCACGAGTTGTGCCAGCAATTTCAGTGACAATTGCCGACTCTTTACCGGCTAGTGCATTGAGTAAGCTTGATTTACCGGCATTAGGACGGCCGGCAATCACTACCTTCATGCCTTCGCGGATAATGGAGCCTTGCTTGGCACTGTCTTGCACTGTGTCTAATTTATCGATGATTTTATATAAGGCATTGGCAATTTTACCATCAGATAAAAAATCGACTTCTTCATCTGGAAAATCAATCGCAGCTTCGACATACAAACGTAAGTTGGTCACTTGGTCGACAAGCTCGTGAACTTCTTTTGAGAACTCACCTTGGAGTGATAGCAATGCACTTTTGGCAGCTTGCTCGCTGGTGGCATCGATTAAGTCAGCAATCGCTTCTGCCTGAGTTAAGTCGAGCTTATCATTCATAAAGGCTTGTTCGCTGAATTCACCAGGCCTGGCTATACGTATGCCGTCAATTTCCATGACGCGTTTAATCAACATATCCAGCACAATTTGGCCGCCATGGCCTTGCAGTTCAAGGACATCTTCGCCAGTAAATGAATTGGGACCTTTAAAGAAAAGTGCAATACCTTGGTCAATAACCTGACCGTCGGCATTGTTAAAGTCACAATATTCAGCATAACGGGTTTTTGGAACATGGCCAATAATCGCCGTTGCGACATTAGTGGCTAAGTCGCCTGATACACGAATGATACCTACGCCACCTCGTCCAGGTGCGGTGGCTTGCGCCACAATAGTGTCTGTTGTCACGGTAGTACCTATAAAATTGATAAAGGAAAAGGCGGCTAATCAGCCGCCTTTTTAATCAGTTATACAAGATTGAGCTTAGGCTATTTTATGCCATTTTTCTCAAGACCAGCATAAATAATCTTCTGTTGAGTGATGGCAACTAAGTTACCCACTAACCAGTAAAGTACTAGACCTGCTGGGAACCATAAGAAGAACACGGTAAAGATAACCGGCATCCACTGCATCATTTTCACTTGCATTGGATCCATTGTTGGCGCTACAGGCTGCATTTTCTGCATCAAGAACATTGATAAGCCCATTAACAATGGCAATACATAGTATGGATCTTGTACTGATAAGTCGGTAATCCAAAGCATGAATGGCGCATGGCGTAATTCATAACTTTCAAGCAATACCCAGTAAAGTGCGATGAAGATCGGCATCTGTAACAGAATAGGTAAGCAACCGCCCATAGGGTTTACTTTCTCTTTCTTATACAACTCCATCATGGCTTGACCCATCTTCTGACGGTCATCACCAAAGCGTTCTTTCATCTCAGTCAATTTAGGCTGAAGATTACGCATTTTGGCCATTGAGGTATATTGCTTCTTCGTTAGTGGGTATAAACCACCACGCACTGTCAGTGTTATCAAAATGATTGCTACACCCCAGTTACCCACAAATGATTGATAGAACATCAATAACCAATGGATTGGAATGGCTAACCACCATAAGAAACCGTAATCAACAACTAAGTTTAAGGTTTCAGAAATCGCTGAAAGCGCTTTTTGGTTTTTAGGACCGACATAAAACTGTGAGCTAATATTTTGTGTTGCGCCAGGTGCAATATCATATACCGCGCCACGGAAACCAATGTTAGCTAATCCACCAGCACTTAAGCTTGTGAAAATAGTATTTGAATCTGTTGCTGGTGGAACCCAAGCTGACACAAAGTAATGTTGAAGCATTGCAGCCCAACCACCGAGTGTAACTTTAGCTAGGTTCTTGTCAGCCATATCGTCAAAGTTATATTTTTCATAACGAGTATCTTGAGTCGAGAAAGCGCCACCACGGTAGGTTGGCATCATCATGCTACTTTCTGATTCTTTAATCGTTTGCTTAATTTGACCATACATTTGCACTTGTAATGGTGCAGCTGAAATGTTGTTGATGCTGTAATCAACTTTGATGTCATATTGACCACGGGTAAACGTAAAGGTTTTTACGTAGGTGACACCGTTATCTGCTGTGTATGTAAATGGCACTGTTAATGTGTCTTTACCATCAGCTAAAGAATATGAGCTAGCCTGAACATTATATGTTGCACGGCCTTTAGCGCTGCTATCAATACCATCACGCCCAATAAGTCCACTTTGAGCAATATAAGTGAACTCATTTTGCTGATCTAAAATAACAAAGGGGTCGTTACTGTCGATTTCGCGTTTATGTTCTACTAATGCAGCATAAACAATGTCACCACCAACTGGGCTGATTTTAATATCAAGCTGGTCAGTGTTGACGCTAATAAGGTTTGTCGTTGCAGGTAATTCTACTGGTGTCCCTGAGATATCTGCTTCTGGAACATCAGCACTGTGCTGTGATGAGGCGTTAGTTTGGGTAACAGTTTGAGCTGTTGCCGGTTTTGGTGCTTTATCTGTTTGCCACTGTGTCCACATTAAATAGCTGACAAAAAGCAGACCGATTAGCAATATATTGCGTTGAGATTCCATAGCCTATTTATTACACCTGTCATTTTTAGGGGGGACGGGATCACTACCGCCGGGATGTAAAGGGTGACATTTTAATATGCGTTTCATTGCAAACCAACTACCTTTCACTGTTCCATGTGTTTTTATTGCTTCTATAGCATAATAAGAACAGGTTGGATTGAACCGACAACGCGGTCCCAATAAAGGGCTGATAAAAATTTGGTAACCACGTATAAACGTAGTTGCTAGCCATTGTAACGGCGACTGAGTTTGTGCCATAGCTTTTCTATTAATTTTTGTATTTCTGCATTTTCCATTTCCATCACGCCATTTCTGACTAATACAACGATGTCGATATCTGGGATGTCGTGTTGATGTAAACGAAAACTATCTCTTATCACACGTTTAATGCGATTACGTTGGTTTGCACGTTTAACAAAACGTTTGGCCACAGTTAATCCTAAACGGGGATGTTGCTCTGAATTTGGAATTGCGAGCAGAGTTATTTCAGCAGAGGATGCTTTGATTGGATTGGAGAATACAGATTTAAATTGCGCGGGAGTTAACAAACGTAACTCCCGCGAAAAGGTATAGCTAGTCACCTAGTTATCTACTTACGCAGATAAACGAGCGCGACCTTTCGCACGACGACGTGCAAGCACCTTACGGCCGCCTACAGTAGCCATACGAGCGCGGAAGCCGTGAGAACGCTTGCGCTTCAGGTTGCTAGGTTGAAAAGTACGTTTACTCATGATGGCAATCCGTCTTTGTTAGTGAATTTTCCTTATCTCCAACATTAGAGGTAAGGGCAAAAAAGAGGCCGAATTGTAATCACTTTAAGTACTGTCGTCAATAACGAAAGTACTTATATGATAAATTTCTGCCAATCTTTATTTGAAGCTACTAAGCATTAAGCACCATAAGATGTGGATAAGTCTGTGTACAGACACTATATCTTGTGGATCTTTCGTTGTTTCAGCAGATCAAAGAAAGGCTATTATAGATCAAGTTGGATCGGTTAATAAAGCTGGATTTGCTTGATTTTTACTGTTTACCGATCGATTTTGATCATGGAAGATCATCTATTTATACACAGAATGATCTCGCTGGGGATAATTCTGCTTTAAAGGATAGCGATCATTGTGATCTCACTATAGAATACATCTCCTTTGATTAAAGATATTTGGGGATAAATAAGTGGCGGTTTCACTTTGGCAACAATGTATCGGTAGACTACAAGACGAGTTATCAGCACAGCAGTTCAGTATGTGGATCCGTCCGTTACAAGCTGAAATGGATGGTGATACATTAGTTTTGTATGCACCTAATCGTTTTGTGCTGGATTGGGTACGCGATAAATACATCAATATCATTAATCAATTTTTTACTGAACAAATGGGCAGTAATGCACCTAAGTTACGTTTTGATATTGGTAGCCGTCCTTCTGCACGTCCGGTTGCGCCAGCTCCGGTAGCGGTTAAGCCTGTGAATCGTCAAACCAAAGCTCAAGTGGGAACGACGTCTTTTAATACCCAAGCCGAACCGATTATTAATCCTAATCATCGTAGTAATATTAATCCTACCTATCAATTTGATAACTTCGTTGAAGGTAAATCGAATCAGTTAGGTAAAGCTGCGGCTTTGCAAGTATCTGAAAATCCAGGTGGCGCTTATAATCCATTGTTTTTATATGGCGGCACTGGTTTAGGTAAAACTCATCTTTTACACGCAGTTGGCAATGGTATTATTAAAAATAATCCCAATGCTAAAGTGGTGTACATGCACTCTGAGCGTTTTGTTCAGGACATGGTTAAAGCATTACAAAACAACGCGATCGAAGAGTTTAAGCGTTATTATCGTAGCGTCGATGCATTATTTATTGATGATATTCAATTTTTTGCCAATAAAGATCGTTCTCAAGAAGAATTTTTCCATACCTTTAATGCATTATTAGAAGGTAATCATCAAATTATTTTAACCTCAGATCGTTATCCTAAAGAGATTGACGGGGTAGAGGATCGTTTAAAATCACGCTTTGGTTGGGGTTTAACGGTTGCGATTGAGCCTCCAGAGTTAGAAACCCGCGTAGCGATTTTAATGCGTAAAGCACAAGAGAGCGGAATAAACCTACCTGATGAAGTGGCATTTTTTATTGCTAAGCGTTTACGTTCAAACGTACGTGAGTTAGAAGGCGCGCTAAACCGCGTGATTGCTAATGCTAACTTTACTGGTCGTCCAATTACTATCGACTTTGTGCGTGAAGCATTAAGAGATCTCTTGGCACTGCAAGAAAAATTAGTCACTATAGACAATATTCAGAAGACAGTTGCTGAATACTACAAAATAAAAATGGCAGATATGCTGTCTAAACGCCGTTCTCGCAGTGTGGCAAGGCCTAGACAAGTGGCGATGGCGCTATCTAAAGAACTTACTAACCAAAGTTTACCGGAAATAGGTGATGCTTTTGGTGGTCGTGACCATACGACAGTATTACATGCTTGTCGTAAAATCGCTCAATTGCGCGAAGAAAGTCATGATATTAAAGAAGATTATGCTAACTTGATTAGAACTTTGTCTTCTTAATTCAGGGAATCTAGACACGATGAAATTTTCAATTGATAGGGACGCCCTATTAAAGCCGTTGCAGCTAGTGTGCGGCGCGGTAGAACGCAGACACAATTTACCTATTTTAGCCAACTTATTAGTTGAAGTTAGTGAGTCTTCACTTAAGCTAACGGGCACTGATTTAGAAGTTGAGTTAGTGGGCCAAGCGGCAATTCATGGTGATATTGATGTCGGTCGTACGACCGTTCCTGCCAAAAAACTGCTGGATATTGTTAAGTCATTGCCAGAGCAAAGTGAATTAAAAGTCGAACAGCAAGATAATAAATGGTTATTGCGTTCTGGCCGTAGCCGTTTTTCCTTAGCAACATTACCTGCCGAAGATTACCCCAACGTTGAAGCATTCCAAGCGGATATTGAATTTAGCTTAAAGCAAGGTGTGTTGAAGTCGATAATTGACTCTACTCAGTTTTCTATGGCCAACCAAGATGTGCGTTATTATCTCAATGGATTGTTATTTGAAACCGAAGGTAATGTATTACGTGCTATCGCTACAGATGGACACCGTTTAGCATTAAGCCATCGCACCCTTGAGGTGACATTACCTGAAAAGCAAGTCATTGTACCGCGCAAAGGTGTGGTTGAAATGGCGCGCTTACTCGACAGTGACGATCAGGACATCACCATTGCTATTGGTGATAATGCCATTCGAGCGGTTACCAGTTCTGCTGTGTTTACCAGTAAACTTGTTGATGGACGTTTCCCTGATTACCGCCGAGTGTTACCTAAAGGTGGCAACAAAGTGGTCATTGCCAGTCGTAATCAACTAAAGCAAGCGTTAACCCGTGCCTCTATTCTGTCGAATGAAAAATTCCGTGGTGTACGTATTCAGCTTGAATCTGGTTTATTAAAAATTACCGCTAATAATCCTGAGCAAGAAGAAGCTGAAGAGATCATTGATGTTGAATATGACTCTGACAATCTAGAAATTGGTTTTAACGTTAGTTATCTACTTGATGTTTTAAATAACTTAGCCAGTGATGAAGTTCGTATTACTCTAATTGATGGCAATTCGAGTGCCTTGATTGAAAACCACAAAGAAGAAGATTCTATGTATGTGGTGATGCCAATGCGTCTATAACGGATTATTGTCTAACAAGTTATATAAGGTGCTGTAAGGCGCCTTATTTGTCTTTACTGGATTAATCACAGCGGTTATCACAAATAGGTTTTCATGAGTTTATCGCGTATTACCATCAGTTCATTTCGTAACATTACCTCAGCATCATTGGAGCCTTGTAAGGGCTTAAATTTGATTTACGGTCAAAATGGCAGTGGCAAAACCAGTATTCTTGAAGCTATTTATTTTTTGGGTATGGGCCGCTCATTTCGTAGCCATTTATCGCAACGTGTGATCAACCATGAAGACGATAAACTCACCTTGTTTGCCCATTTAATAGACGCTGAACGAGACTGTAAAATAGGTTTACGTCGTTATCGAAGTGGTGAGACAGAAGTTAAAATTGATGGTGAAAAGGTTAAGCGTTTATCGACCTTAGCCGAAACCTTGCCTATTCAAGTCATCACCCCAGAAAGTTTTTCGTTATTGTTCGAGGGACCTAAAGCTCGACGCCAATTTATCGATTGGGGTGCATTTCATTCTGATCCGAATTTTTATCAAGCTTGGGTGAATACTCGAAAGGTATTAAAGCAGCGCAATCAATTACTTAGAAATCAATCTTCCTACAGCCAAATACAGTTTTGGGATAAGGAGTTGGTGCGGTATGCTGAACAGGTTACCGATATACGAAATCTATATGTAGACTCGTTAAATGAGCTACTAAAGGGTATAATCGGGGTGTTTTTACCTCATATTGATATTAAGGTTTCTTTTACCCGAGGATGGGACAGTAAAACGGATTTTGCCCAATTACTTGAAAACCAATACTCAAGAGATTTAGCCGCTGGTAATACGGGCAGCGGCCCCCACAAAGCAGACTTACGTTTGCGAGTGGGTAATTTACCAGCGCAGGATGCGTTGTCCCGTGGACAATTAAAATTATTAGTCTGTGCACTGCGTATTGCACAGGGAAAGTTGCTCAAACAACAACTAGATAAAAATAGTATTTATCTGGTCGACGATTTACCGTCGGAGTTGGATGCACAGCATAGGCAGCTATTGCTTCAGCAGTTAACCGAAACCGGTGCACAAATTTTTGTCACTGCGATCGATCCGCAAGCAATAGTCGATTCGTTATCTAGCCCTCCAAACAGGATGTTTCATGTGGAACAAGGGCGAGTAACGGTTATTGAATAACAACGAGAGATAAATATGTCAGAGAATAGTTACGATTCTTCGAGTATCAAGGTATTAAAAGGCCTTGATGCAGTCCGTAAGAGACCTGGTATGTACATTGGTGATACTGATGATGGCACAGGTCTTCATCACATGGTATTCGAAGTGGTTGATAACTCTATCGATGAAGCTTTAGCCGGCCATTGTAGCGATATCACCATTACCATTCATTCTGATGGTTCAGTCTCAGTGAAAGACGATGGTCGTGGTATTCCTGTGTCAATCCACGAGGAAGAGGGGATCTCTGCCGCTGAAGTTATTATGACCGTACTTCATGCTGGTGGTAAGTTTGATGATAACTCTTACAAAGTCTCTGGCGGTCTTCACGGCGTGGGTGTGTCGGTCGTTAACGCCTTATCAGAAAAACTACAGTTAACCATTCGTCGTGCTGGTAAAGTCTATGAGCAGTTTTATACTCATGGGGTACCAGATGCGCCGATCAAAGAAATCGGTGATGCCGTTAAAACCGGTACCGAACTTCGTTTTTGGCCAAGTAGTCAGACGTTTACCGACGTTGAATTCCATTTTGAAATTTTAGCCAAACGAGTACGTGAACTGTCTTTCCTCAACTCTGGCGTGGGTATTCGTTTAGTTGACGAACGTGACAACAAAGATGAGTTCTTTAAGTATGAAGGTGGTATTAGTGCTTTCGTAGATTACTTAAACCGTAATAAAACGCCAATAAACAAAGATGTATTCCATTTTTCACAAGAGCGTGATGACGGTATTACTGTCGAAGTTGCCATGCAGTGGAATGATGGTTATCAAGAAAACATCTTCTGTTTTACCAATAATATTCCTCAGCGCGATGGTGGTACTCACTTAGTGGGCTTCCGTGGTGCATTAACACGTAACTTGAATAACTACATGGAACGTGAAGGCTTTAACAAAAAAGGTAAAACCAGTGCTACTGGTGATGATGCCCGTGAAGGCTTAACTGCGGTTATTTCTGTGAAAGTGCCAGATCCTAAGTTCAGTTCACAAACTAAAGACAAACTTGTATCAAGTGAAGTGAAAAGTGCAGTTGAACAAACCATGGGTGAGCAGTTAAACGATTACCTATTAGAAAATCCTGCAGATGCTAAATTAATTGTCGGCAAAATTGTAGACGCGGCTCGTGCACGTGAAGCAGCGCGTAAAGCTCGTGAAATGACTCGCCGTAAAGGTGCATTAGATTTAGGTGGCCTGCCAGGAAAACTGGCTGACTGCCAAGAGAAAGATCCTGGTCTTTCTGAAATCTATATCGTGGAAGGGGACTCTGCTGGCGGATCTGCCAAGCAGGGACGTAACCGTAAAAACCAAGCTATTCTTCCACTGAAAGGTAAAATCTTAAACGTAGAAAAAGCGCGTTTTGACAAGATGTTATCTTCACAAGAAGTCGCAACGCTTATTACTGCATTAGGTTGTGGTATCGGCCGTGACGAATATAACCCAGATAAAACGCGTTATCACAACATCATCATCATGACCGATGCTGACGTCGACGGCTCACATATTCGTACCTTGCTGTTGACCTTCTTCTTCCGTCAAATGCCTGAGTTAATCCAACGTGGCTATATTTATATTGCGCAACCACCACTGTTTAAAGTGAAAAAAGGTAAGCAAGAACAGTATTTGAAAGATGAGCCAGCATTAACGGAATACTTAACCACTCAAGCACTTGATGGCACTAATATTTATCCAAGCCAAGGTGCGTTGGGAATGTCTGGTGAGCCATTAGAGCGTTTAGTCGCCCAGTATCGTGAAGTTGAACGTATTATTAAGCGTCTAGAAAAGCGTTTCCCAGCAGTGTTACTTGACCGCATGTTGTATCACCCTGAAGTGACAGCAGATGTGTTGAGTGATGAAGCGAAGATGACGACTTGGTGTAATGCCTTTATCGCGGACTTAATTGATCGAGAAAGCAGCGGAATTATCTTTACCGTTAATGTGATGCTTGATCCTGAGCGTAAGGTTTATACCCCTAGCGTGACGATCCGTAAACACGGTATTGATACTAATTATTTATTTGGTTATGACTTCTTCACCTCAACCGATTACCAACGTATTGCTAAATTAGGTGCTGCGTTAGACGGTATGATTGAAGAGGGCGGCTATGTACAACGTGGCGAGCGTGTTAAGGAAGTTGAAAGCTTCTTAGAAGCGTTAGATTGGACTATCAGTGAAGCAAAACGCGGTCTGTATATCCAACGTTATAAAGGATTGGGTGAAATGAACCCTGAGCAATTGTGGGAAACTACAATGGATCCTGAATCACGTCGTATGTTACGTGTCACCATTGAAGATGCTGTTGCTGCCGATCAGCTATTTACCTGCTTAATGGGTGATCAAGTTGAGCCGCGTCGTGAGTTTATTGAAACTAATGCGCTCAATGTAGCTAACTTAGACGTATAAGCGCGTTTTAAAAAAAAGGGTGCCTATAGGGCACCCTTTTTTGTATTTTTTTACTATGGTTATATAGTATTTAATTCAACTTCTCATAAGGTTATTAATTGTGGTTACTGGTTTTTTTAAAAAATTATTCAATATTCGTGACCGTAATGAACAAGTTAAATTTACTGGCAAAACATCAGTTGAAAAACGCCAGCAGATCCAACAACAATCGACACAACTCGCTGTTGAAATTACACCTAAACTTGCAGCTGAGTCGCAGTTAGATTTGTCGGCATTGTTTTATAGTTTATTGTTTGCTAGCCAACAATCAACCACCACAGGTATTGCCAATAATCTTGAACGAAGCGTGATGCAAAAAATTGAGCAAGCACTTAGCTCACCAGAGTCTATTGCTGAAAATGTATTAAAACTTCCTAGTAAAATACTCGAACTTGATAAGAAGCTTGCTGATGACAGTATTGAAACCCAAGAGCTAATAAAGCTCATTGAGCAAGACCCTTTATTGTGTGTTGAAGTACTCAAACTATGCAATTCACCCGCATTTAAACGTGCAGATACGGATGTTAGTAGCATTCAACAAGCGTTAGTGCAGGTGGGGCGACAACAGTTAAGGCAGTTTATTACCACTTGCTTAGCCCGAGAATTAATTGATATCAAAGCTATTTACTTTCGACGCTTTGGTGCAGAAATTTGGCGCCATTCTATGCAAGTGGCTTTTTTAGCCAGCGAATTAGCTCGCTCTGAGCAACGAGATCGTGCTTTTTTATTAGGCTTGTTACATGACGTGGGTAAAATTGCGATTTTTAAACTGCTGGTGGATGCTTTTTATCAAGCAGAGCCAGGAGAGCAGCCGAGTTCTTCGTTGTTTAAGCAAGTGATGACCACCAAGTCATTAACGCTGAGTGCGCTTTTAGCTCGTTACTGGCAATTACCAGAGCACTTTGAAGCATCATTAACTTTGTTAGCGAATAGCAATATTAAACCTGTGGATGAGATGGCATTACTCATTTGGAAAGCCAATATTATTAGTGAGTGTTCGATGTTGCAACAGGTTGATAAATTACCTCAAGCAGCATTGGCGCTGTTGTTGGCCCAAGTGGACTTGAGTGAAGAAGAGTTTATTGTGCTACATCAAAAGCTGATGCAATTTTAGATACACTTTAAAAGTAGTCTGTCTTTGGTGGTCCGGTTGTAGATTGATTAAGATATGCTTTTTATCATTGTATTGCCCATAAAAAAGCGCCTTTCGGCGCTTTTTTGTTAATGATAGTCGACTGAATCTATTGCAGTAATGAAATATCCGCAACGTGTAAGAACTGCTCACGAAGATTAGTTAACAAAGCTAAACGGTTGTTTTTCAATGCTTCATCATCTGCCATTACCATCACATCTTCAAAGAACTGATCGACGCTCTCACGTAAGTCAGCTAATAAGGTTAATGCTTGTTGGTAATCACCTGTGGCAAACAAGGGCGCTAACTGCGGTTGCAGTTGTGCAAGTTTAGCCGCTAAGGTTTTTTCTGCTGTTTCGCTTAATAGTGCTTGGTTGATGGTTTCAGGCAGTTTACCTTCAACTTTAGCCAAGATATTAGAAACACGCTTATTGGCTGCAGCAAGCGCACTAGACGCTTCTAAACCACGGAAATGAGATACTGCATTAACGCGACTGTCAAAATCAGCTGGGCGAGTCGGACGACGAGCAAGCACGGCTAAAATAACATCAACTTGAATACCTTTATCTTGATACCAGGCTCGGAAACGTGCCAGTAGGAACTCTAGGACATCCTCACTGGTATTCGCATTGGTGATGTTTGCAGCATGCAATGTTTGTGCTTTAGCAATTAATTCTACTAAGTCCAAAGGTAGCTTGTGTTCAACAATAATTCGCAAAATACCGATAGCAGCTCGACGAAGTGCAAATGGATCTGCCGCGCCTTTAGGTGCTTGGCCAATACCAAAAATACCCACTAAAGTATCGAGTTTTTCGGCTAAAGCAACAGCGCAAGATACATTTGCTGTTGGTACTGTATCACCAGAGAACTTAGGCTTATATTGTTCTTCAAGTGCTAGCGCTACCGCTTCAGTTTCGCCGTCTAAGCGGGCGTAATGCATGCCCATAGTGCCTTGGGTGTCAGTAAACTCCATGACCATGTTGGTCATAAGGTCTGCTTTAGACAATAAGCCTGCACGGCTAGCATCTAGGCTACTAGTATTGACGCCATTGTCGTTCATTTGTGTTGCAATAAAGCCTGCTAACGCTGAAATACGTTCAACGCGCGCTTTTAGTGTGCCCAGCTGCTTTTGGAATACAACCGTATCTAAACTGGCAATACGAGACTCAAGCGTGTGCTTTTTATCAGTGTTAAAGAAGAACTCTGCATCAGCCAGACGTGGACGAACGACTTTTTCGTT
Source organism: Shewanella vesiculosa (assembly GCF_009994065.1). Lineage (NCBI taxonomy): Bacteria > Pseudomonadati > Pseudomonadota > Gammaproteobacteria > Alteromonadales > Shewanellaceae > Shewanella > Shewanella vesiculosa. The sequence continues at coordinate 33,227 of NZ_JAACSD010000022.1, read as the reverse complement.
ACCTGAAATAATCTGCTGTGGATCTTTTGATTCTATGTTGGTGACAAAGATAAAGTTAGGTAATAACTTGCCGCTGTTATCAAATACCGGGAAGTACTTTTGATCACCTTTCATGGTGTAAACTAAGGCTTCTGAAGGCACATTTAGAAACTTTTCTTCAAAGCTAGCTGTTAGCACTATTGGCCATTCAACCAATGAAGCGACTTCTTCTAGTAGGCCGTCTTGAATATCGGCAATACCACCTAATTTAGCTGCTGCAGCTTCAGCATCAACTTTGATTAGCGATTTACGTAATTCATAATCTGCTAGTACTTTACCTTGCTCTTTTAGCGCGGCCAAATAGTTGTCGGCATGATCTAACTCAAAGCTGGCTTTACCCATAAATCGGTGGCCACGAATAACGCGGTCAGATTTAATACCAAGTAATTCACCCGCAACTAACTCGTTGCCTAATAGCATGGTCACAGTGTGAACTGGGCGAATAAACTGAGTTTTGTTGTTTCCCCAACGCATTGGTTTAGGGATAGGTAATTTATCGAGTGCTCGTTGTGCCATGTCAGCAATTAAGCTTTTGGTTTCAACACCAACCACTTTAGCTTGGTGAACTAACCATTCACCTTTATCGGTTGTTAAACGCTCTGCTTGCTCAACCGTAATGCCATTACCACGGGCCCAGCCTTGTGCTGCTTTAGTTGGGTTACCGTCAGCATCAAATGCTGAGCTAACCGCAGGACCGCGTTTTTCAACGACTTTATCGGCTTGTGCTAAAGCTAATCCCAATACGTTAATGGCCAAGCGTCGTGGGGCTGCATACCAAACGGCAGAATCAAATGGCAGGTCTGCTTTGGTTAATTCATCGGTAAAGTTAGCTAAAAAAGATTCCGCTAATGTGCGTAGCGCCTTTGGCGGTAATTCTTCGGTGCCCACTTCAATGAGTAAGTTTTCAAAATTCATCTGTTACCTCTACTTACACAGTGGGAAGCCAAGCGCTTCACGTGCTTGATAATAAGATTCTGCAACACCTTTTGCCATCGTACGAACGCGAAGGATATAACGCTGACGTTCGGTGACAGAAATTGCATGGCGTGCATCAAGTAAATTGAAAGCGTGCGATGCTTTCATTACTTGCTCGTAAGCAGGTAGTGGTAATGGTTTTTCTAGTGATAATAAGTGCATGCACATCTTTTCACATTGATCGAACAGGGTGAACATAAAATCGACATCGGCGTGTTCGAAGTTATAAGTCGATTGCTCAACTTCGTTCTGGTGAAAAATATCACCATAGGTCACACGGCCCAACGGTCCGTCTGTCCACACCAGATCATATACACTATCAACTTCCTGAATGTACATTGCTAGACGTTCTAGACCGTAAGTAATTTCGCCGGTAACAGGACTACATTCAATACCGCCAACTTGTTGGAAGTAAGTAAACTGTGTCACTTCCATACCATTGAGCCAAACTTCCCAGCCTAAGCCCCATGCGCCCAATGTTGGTGATTCCCAATTGTCTTCGACAAAGCGAATATCATGTATTTGAGTATCGATGCCTAGAGCTTCAAGTGAGCCTAAATAAAGCTCTTGAATATTATCAGGCGATGGCTTGAGGACTACTTGAAATTGGTAGTAATGCTGTAAGCGGTTAGGGTTTTCACCATAACGTCCATCAGTAGGACGGCGAGACGGTTGCACGTATGCACTGCTCATTGGCTCAGGGCCTAATGAACGTAAGAACGTCTGCGGGTGGAAAGTACCAGCGCCAACTTCCATATCTAGAGGTTGAACAATTGCGCAACCTTGCTGCGCCCAATATTCCTGAAGGGTTAGGATGAACCCTTGAAATGTCTTTACGTCATGTTTCGTCGTCATGTCTACTACTGTCAGGCTATTAATAGAAAATGTTGATGATTATACCTTGTAGAGCAAGGTAGATGTAGGTTATTTTTTAACGTACTACTCAAAACGTTAATGGAACCGTACCATGCAAGTTAACCGATGTGGCTGGGTAAGTGAAGACCCTTTATATCAGCATTATCATGATACTGTTTGGGGACGACCTGAATTTGATCCTAAACAGCTTTTTGCTAAGTTATGTCTTGATGGCCAACAAGCTGGATTGTCTTGGATTACCATTCTAAAAAAGCAACAAAATTACGAATTACTGTTTGCTAATTTTGAGCCGAGTATTATTGCACAGTACGATCAAGTTAAAGTGGCAGAGTTAATGCTCGAACCGGGTATTGTGCGCAATCGTCTTAAAATAAACTCGATCATCAGAAATGCTAAAGCTTATTTAGCATTTGTAGAGCAGGGTGATGATTTCTCTAAGTTTTTATGGGGTTTTGTTGGCGGTAAACCTAAAGAAAATAACTTCAGTTCATTAAGCCAGGTTCCTGCACAAACACCAGAATCTGAAGCTATGTCTAAGGCGTTAAAAAAGCTTGGTTTTAACTTTGTTGGTCCGACAATTTGTTATGCATTTATGCAAGCCGTGGGCATGGTGAATGATCACACCACAGATTGTCATTGTTATGGTCAGTATTGATTTTATTAAAAGTATAAAAAAAGGTGTTCCACGTGGAACACCTTTTTTATTGGCTTAACTTAATCGTTAGATTTTTTCAAAGAAAAACGGCTTACGTTTATGTTTATCACCATTTATTTGATTCATGGTTTCTGAATTAAATAGCTTACCATTAACCATAGTGTAAGTGACTTTATCAGTCGTTCTTATATCGGCTAATGGATCGCCATCAATCACAATTAAGTCAGCCAATTTACCCACTTTGATAGAACCCAGTTGATGGTCCATACCAAAGGTTGTCGCCGGATTAATTGTCGCGGTTTTTAATACTTCCATATTACTCATGCCGCCTTGAGCAAACATCCACATTTCCCAATGTGCAGCTAATCCTTCTCGTTGACCATGAGCACCAATATTAGGTTTAACGCCGATGTTGTTTAACTCATTTGCTACGCGGGCAACATTAAAGTGGTTGTAATGTTCGTCCGGTGCTGTGGTTCTTCGCATTGATCGGGCATCAAGTATATCGTGCGGCACATACATACTTAGGCGAGGGTGAGCCCAAACGTCGGTTTTATCATACCAGTAATGCTCACCAGAAATACCACCATATGCAACCACTAGTGTCGGGGTATAGTGAACTTCTGTTTGGCTCCAGAATTGCTTAATATCATTGTAAATTGATGCTGCTGGCAATGAATGTTCTACCGTCGTGTGACCATCGGCTATCATGGATAAATTGTGCTGTAGTAAACTGCCACCTTCAGGCACTACCATCATTTCGAGCTCTCGCGCAGCAGCAATAATTTGTTGGCGTTGATCACGACGTGGTTGATTGTAACTCTTAACGCTAAATGCACCGACTTTTTTAAGACGCTCTAAGTGGAACTTTGCATCATCAAGTGAATCAACATGCGAAGTATAACCAGGTAAGTTTGCTCCGTATAAAATCGTCCCCGTAGAGAAAATACGCGGTCCAACAATTTTGCCTGCTTTTTGTTGTTCTGAAGCGGCAAATATTTCGGTTGTGTCATTTGATGGGTCGTGAATAGCTGTTACCCCAAGTGACAGACCTGAATATAAGGCCCAGTTTTGCTGTGGAATAATCTCATCATCTGCTTGGCCACCATGAGCATGAGCATCAAACAGGCCGGGCATGATGGTTTTGCCACTAATATCGATAATTTGGGCGTTTTTAGGAATGACTGTATTAGCATCACCAACACTAACAATTTTATTGTCTTTAACGATAACGACACCATTATCAATAACTTGGTCATTTTCCATCGTAATCACTTTGCCGCCGGTAAATACCACTGTTCCACGTGGAACATCGGCTTTATCTTTAAAACCAATAGCAGTGATTTTAGGATCGACCTTGGTTTCCGCTTTTGTATATTGAGTGTCTACATCTGCTTGATATAAATCTGGGCCCAATGTCCAATACAGTTGGTTGTTCTTACCGTTCCAGCTAATGCTTTCACCTGCACGGGCGCTTAGTTGAGTAATGGGTAAGTTGGTTGCTTTAGGCCCAATCGCAATGGTTTCACCGTGTTTAGCAAAGGGAGTAACATATACTCTAAAGCGTTCAGCAAAAGCTAAGTGCTCACCGTTGGGTGATAAACGAAACTCGGTAGCATGGTCGCTGGTGTAATGGGTACGTTTTTCAAAACCGTTCATGCCGATAGAGGCAAACTCTGGGGTTTCCCCTGAATCCATAAAGTAAACACGGTCTGAGTCAGCTCCGAATTGTGGTTGATGGCCACTGGCTGTTAGTTTGGTACTTTGCTTTCCTTTGATATCGACTTTATATAAACCGGGTTCTTGTGACCAAGTTCGTGGTGTCATGTAGCCACCGCGCGCTTTTCGATAAACAATATATTCGCCATTAGGTGAAAAGGTTGGTTCGACATATTTGCCAGGCTCGTTGGTCAACACCTTAGCTTTACCACCTCTGGCGCTAACAACACTGACGGTGCCTTGCTGTTGATCATTCCAAGTGGTGAATACGATGTCTTTACCGTCACGTGACCACTGTGGGAATAGCTCATTGATGTCATCATCTAAACGGGTTAATCGTTTATGTTTACCGTCTTTAATATCTCGAATCCAAATTTTACCTAAGGCTTCAAATACTACTTTTTCGCCATCTGGTGACACTTGTGCCATACGCAGCATTTTTACATCAAATTCATCTTTATCTAAGTTTTGAGTAAAGCGGACTGATGGCTGAATATCTCTTTGAGTGTTAACACTGAATGGAATGTCTGTTACTTGTTTACTGTCGACATCAAGTTTATTGATTTTACCTTTAGCCCAAAATACGATGTGCTTATTGTCTTTGGTCCACGACATTGTTGGGTACACACCATGAATAGCCCATGTTTCCTGCATATCACGATCAAGTTTGTCATACAGCTTGGTTTCTTCACCAGAGGTTAAATCGAGAGAATAGAGCGTTGACTGGAATCCATCACGTTTGATGTAAGCAAGGATTTTGCCGTCAGGGCTTGGTGTTGGTCTAATCGCACCGCCAGTACCTTCAATCAATACTTCAATATCGCCTGTTTGTGTGTCGTAACGTTTGATCTTATAAATGCCTTTTACCGAGTCTTTAGAATAGTGAAAGGTTTTACCAGGGGTCGCATCTTGGCTGAAGTAAATATAACGGCCATCAGGTGAATAGGCGGGTTCACCTAAATCTTTTTGCTCGTTAGGACGCTCAGTTAGTTTTACCCCTTCGCCACCAGCAACGTGAAACATCCACACTTCACCGGCTCCTAAGCTGCGAGTGCCTGTGAAGTGTTTTCTAGCTACTAAATACTGTGAGTCAGGACTCCAGGCTGGGCTGTTGAGTAAACGAAAGGTTTCAGTCGTTATTGCATGTGGATTAGTGCCATCGGCATTCATTATCCAAATATTATCGCCACCATCTTCATCAGAGGTGAAAGCTATATACTTACCGTCTGGGCTATATACTGGCTGCATTTGCCAAGCTATACCTTGTGCCAGTGGTTTTGCTTCACCTCCAGCTATCGGTATTTGGTAAATATCACCTAATAGATCAAATACAATGTGTTCACCATTAGGTGATACATTGATGTTCATCCATGTCCCTTCGGTAACATTAATATCAATTTTACTCAATGGCGCATTTTCAGGAGCATTTACGTGCCATTTTATTTTGTCATCTTCGGCATAGGCAAAGCTAGAAATACCTAGAGTAAGTGCCATAGCGGTATAGAGAGGGGTGAGTTTTTGAGTCAACATAGAGTAGATTATCCGTTGTCGTTTTTATTTTCAGTGGATTTAATCAAGCTTAATACTCGTATAGGTCATCTCATTTAGCATGATTAGATGACCTGAAGAGTACTTGGCTTTACTGCGTTTGTCGGTTTGAATGGTTCCTTTATCGCATAAATTACCGATAAGGGGTATAACAAATCTGTATCAATTAATGACAGACGATAACACGCATGTTTGTTATCGATTAACAAACAATGAGTGCTACAGCGTTAGATTTTAATATGAAAGGCTTAAATGAAAATGATTTATCGATTTTGCTAATCGATATTTACTGAGTCATCGGCTTGTATTAAGCCAGCTTGGATCACGCGGCAGGTGACTCCGCCACGCCAGTCAGGTGTTAATGCTTGTTCAAGCCCTGAGTGAGCTTGTTGCATTTTTTTACATGGATCGGTTTCGCCAGTGATTTGTAGTTTTAGCTCAGTACCAATTGAGATCGTTTTACCTACATCCGCAGGGCTAAATTCATAGCCGCTGATCAATAAGTTAGCTCGACGAGTTAACCAATCTAAATCTACATTAATTTGCTGGCAGGCTTTTTGCCATTGCTGTTTTGACATCACTGTCACCTGGCGTTTACCTGGTCGGCCAAAAACGTCATTCTCGACACCGCGCTCTAAAGTCACATTGGCACAGAAAGCGGGTTTCATCACGCCGCGTTTTGCTGTTTTGTATGCGATTGCTTCCAATGTGATTTTCATTTTTAAAGTCCTTTTTTGAGTAAATAGTGATATGGCGTTTTACTAGTATCGCTAGCAATTAAGGTGTGATCCATAAATTCACAAAAGCTGGGTATGTCTCGTGTAGTGGCAGGGTCATCCGCTATAACAAGTAATGTTTCACCGTCAGCCATTTTACGTACTGTTTTACGGATCATCATAACTGGCTCTGGACAGCGAAGACCTAGTGCGTCGAGCTGGTGTTGCGCCTGGGTATAAATATCGTTCATTGAGTGCTATCTATTTTACTTATCTAATTATCGCTAATGTTACTCTTGTCATTTATGCTTGCCAAGTTTGCTACTAATTTATGTTGTTTTATCTTTTTTTATTTTTCATAAAACATGTTTCACGTGGAACATTAGCCAAAGCATAAAAATTTAAAAATAAAAAAAACGAGCCAGTTTGGCTCGTTTTCATTGCAGCTGATGAATGATCAGCTAGAGATTTTAAACCTTATACGCGTTCGAATACGGTTGCGATACCTTGACCTAAACCGATACACATAGTGGCAAGACCAAGCGTTGCATCTTTTTCTTCCATTAAGTTAATCAGAGTCGTTGATATACGAGCACCTGAACAACCTAGTGGATGACCTAATGCAATCGCGCCACCGTTAAGGTTAATCTTTTCATCGACAACATCTTGTAAGCCAAGATCTTTAACACAAGGTAATGACTGTGCCGCAAACGCTTCGTTTAATTCGATAAGATCTAAATCGGCAACAGATAAGCCAGCGCGAGCTAATGCTTTTTTGGTTGCAGGTACAGGACCATAACCCATGATAGCTGCATCACAACCCGCAACGGCCATTGAGCGAATACGCGCGCGAATGGTTAAGCCTAATGCACGAGCTTTAGATTCTTCCATGACTAACATCGCCGAAGCACCGTCTGACAATGCAGAAGATGTACCCGCAGTTACGGTACCGTTTACCGGGTCGAATGCTGGACGTAAACCCGCAAGTGACTCAAGTGTTGTTTCAGGACGGATTACTTCGTCTGTCATTACTTTGATCAGTGCGCCGTTTACGTCGTGGCCTTCAATGCCCCAAATCTCTTTGGCAAAACGACCTTCAATAGTGGCAGCATGAGCGCGTTGATGAGAACGTACTGCAAACGCATCTTGTTGTTCACGAGTAATGCCGTGCATTTTACCTAACATTTCGGCAGTTAAGCCCATCATGCCAGATGCTTTAGCTACGCGGTTTGCAAGACCTGGGTGAAAATCAACCCCGTGGTTCATTGGTACGTGACCCATGTGTTCAACACCACCAATAATAAAGGTGTCGCCTTGACCGGTCATGATGGCACGAGCCGCTTGATGAAGAGCATCCATTGATGAACCACATAAACGGTTTACGGTAACGGCACCCGCTGTTTTAGGGATACCAGCCAATAATGATGCGTTACGAGCAATGTTGAAACCTTGCTCTAGTGTTTGCTGCACACAACCCCAAATAACATCTTCAATGTCGTTAGGGTCTAGTTGCGGGTTACGCACTAATAATGCTTTCATTAATTCTGCAGAAAGAGTCTCTGCACGTACATTTCTAAATACCCCAGCCTTTGAACGGCCCATCGGGGTACGAATGCAGTCTACGATAACAGCTTGTTTCATGATTTAATTCCTTTCCCACTAATTAGGCTTGGTAGTAACTACCGTTGTTGGCTGCAAGTTCACGCATGGTATCGGTAACTTGATATAAGCCACCAAGATGTGCGTATTTGTCTGCTAGGGCAACAAAGTTTGCTACGCCCATGGTGTCTAAATAACGGAATACACCGCCACGGAATGGAGGGAAACCAATACCGTAAACTAGACCCATATCGCCTTCAGCAGGTGATGCAATAATGCCTTCTTCTAAACAACGAACCGTTTCGATGATCATTGGGATCATGCAGCGAGCGATGATGTCATCTGGCTCGAATGCTTTTAATTCACCAAACGTTTCGCCTAATAATGCATAGCTTGTAGTATCAATGTCTTTCTTCGGCTTACCACGACGGTCAACAGAATAGGCATAGAAACCTTTAGTGTTTTTCTGACCTAGACGTTTGTTTTCAAACATAATATCGATAGCGTCTTTGCCATTTTTACCCATACGATCTGGGAAGCCTTCTGCCATAACGGCTTGGGCGTGATGACCAGTATCTAAACCGACAACGTCAAGTAAGTAAGCAGGACCCATTGGCCAACCAAACTGTTTTTCCATCACTTTATCGACAGCGGCGAAATCAGCGCCTTCGGCAAGAAGACCACTAAAGCCAGCAAAGTATGGGAACAATACGCGGTTAACGAAGAAACCTGGACAATCGTTAACAACAATCGGGGTTTTACCCATTTTGCTCGCGTAAGCAACAACTGTTGCGATGGTTTCTTCTGAGCTGTGCTCACCACGGATAATTTCAACTAATGGCATTTTGTGCACTGGGTTAAAGAAGTGCATACCGCAGAAACGTTCTGGTTTCTTCAGGCTTTTAGCCAGTAAGTTGATTGAGATAGTTGAGGTGTTTGACGCAATAATCGCATCTTCAGAGACGTATTGCTCAACTTCTGCAAGTACAGTCGCTTTTACTTTTGGATGTTCAACAACCGCTTCTACAACGATATCGCTATTTTTGATAGCGGCATAATCTAAAGAAGGGGTAATGTTGTTTAACACTTTAGCCATTTTCTCTGGCGTAGAGCGGCCGCGAGCAACTTGAGTAGTAAGGATTTTAGCCGCTTCGTTCAAGCCTAACTCTAATGCAGGCTGAGCGATGTCTTTCATGACAATTGGCGTGCCTTTGCTGGCGCTTTGGTAAGCAATACCGCCGCCCATAATACCCGCACCCAATACCGCAGCTTGGTTAACATCATGAGCTAACTTAGCAGCTTTCTTAGCTTTGCCTTTAACGAATTGGTCATTTAAGAAAATACCAATTAGTGCTTGAGCAACATCTGTTTTCGCTAATTTAATGAAAGCTTGTGCTTCCACTTTTAGCGCGCCGTCACGATCTAAGCCAGCAGCCTGTTCGACAACATTCACAGCAGCCATTGGCGCTGGATAATGCTTGCCTGCAACTGAGAACACCATGCCTTTAGCCGTTGCAAAAGACATCATGGCTTCAAGTTTAGGTAGCTGAAGTGCTGATTGCTTTTTGGTGCGACGAGCTTGCCAATCAAGGCTACCATTAAGTGCATCATGCAACATTTGAATCGCGGCAGCTTCTAGGTTTTCTGGGGCTACAACGGCATCAATTGCGCCAACTTTCAAAGCATCTTCTGGGCGTTGGTCTTTGGCTGTGGTAATCCACTCAAGCGCATTATCTGCACCAATCACGCGCGGTAAACGCACAGTGCCACCAAAACCAGGAATAAGGCCTAATTTTGTTTCTGGTAAACCGATGCGAGCATTGGTATCGGCAACGCGTAAGTCGGTTGCTAAAATAGTTTCACAACCACCACCAAGAGCAAAACCGTTAACAGCAGAAGCTGTTGGAAACGGTAAATCTTCAAGTTTGTTGAATACCGCGTTAGCTTGTTCAACCCAAGCTAGCAAGGTTGCATCATCTTGTTGGAAAAGGGTTAAGAATTCGGTGATGTCAGCACCAACAATAAACGTGCTTTTTGCTGATGTCAGCAATAAAGCTTTAATATTGGTGTTTTGTTTGATGCTGTCTAGCGCTGCATCAAGGGAGGCTATGGTTTCTCTGTCAAATTTGTTTACCGAACCTTGTGCGTTAAAACACAGTTTGGCAATATTATCTTCAAGTAACTCAACCTGAATGGTAGGGCTTTGGTAAATCATTGCTTGCTTCCTTATTGCTTAAAAGCGACTTCCACATCTTATTTACTGTGCAGTTATCAAGCTTGAATCACAGCAGTTTCGGCCATCTATTGACCAGCTAATTCTCAGTGTGCGACTAAATGAGAAAAATTACAACCCCCAATTTAAACGGCCGTTTAATTTTTTATCATCTAGCGAGGAGTTTTTATGTTTGTGATAGACTGATTGAGTTAAAACTTATGAAAAGGGATAGTCAATGGATCAGTTAGCTCATCTATACCATGCACACATCGACGAACTAAATCGTCGTGTCGCTGAAATTTGTCAGCGTGAAAATATCTCGGGTTTAGTCATTCATTCAGGGCAACCGCACCGACAGTTTTTAGATGACTTAAATTATCCCTTTAAAGTTAACCCGCAATTTAAAGCTTGGTTACCTATTTTAGATACCGCTAATTGTTGGGTTATTGCCAATGGCCAAGACAAGCCAACGCTAGTTTTTTATCGTCCGGTCGATTTTTGGCATAAGGTTAACGATGTACCGCAGGCTTTTTGGACTGAACATTTTGATATTCAGCTATTAACCAAGCCAGATCGTATCGCAGACTATCTACCTAAAAACCTCACAACATGGGCTTATATCGGTGAGCATTTAGACGTTGCTGATGTATTAGGTTTTAGTGCGCGTAATCCTGATGCGGTAATGAACTACTTACATTACCACCGTGCTGATAAAACTCAGTATGAACTTAAGTGCATGCGTCGAGCGAACCAAATTGCGGTAAAAGGGCATTTGGCTGCCAAAAATGCTTTTTATAATGGTGCCAGCGAGTTTGAGATCCAGCAATGCTATTTGCTTGAAATTGGCCAGAGTGAAAACGAAGTGCCCTATGGCAACATTGTCGCGTTAAATCAAAATGCGGCTATTTTACATTACACCGCTTTAGAGCATGCTAAGCCGGCTCAGCGGTTATCATTTTTGATTGATGCAGGTGCTAACTTCCATGGCTATGCTGCCGATATCACTCGAACATACGCATTTGAGAAAAATCGTTTTTGTGAATTAATTGCCGCCCTAGATAAAGTGCAATTAGCCATTATTGGGCAAATGAAGCCAGGAGTTAAATACGTCGATCTGCATGTTGCGACACACCATCATATAGGCCAGTTACTGATTGATTTTGGCATAGCTAATGGCACAGCTGAACAGTTAGTCGCCCAAGGTGTTACTAGTGCCTTTTTCCCACATGGGCTAGGGCATATGTTAGGGTTACAAGTTCATGATATGGGCGGATTTGCCCACGATGAACGTGGAACCCATATCGCGGCGCCAGAAGCACATCCCTTTTTACGTTGCACTCGAGTATTGGCTGCAAATCAAGTGCTCACCATTGAGCCGGGCCTTTACATTATAGATACTTTGCTTGAGCAACTATCTACAACAGCTAAGCAAACCATTAATTGGCAAACCGTTGCTGAGCTGCGACCGTTCGGTGGTATCCGCATCGAAGATAACGTGATTGTGCATCATAACCGAGTTGAAAATATGACAAGAGAGTCTGGTTTAGTTGATTGAGTCATACCTAATACCACAAGCTAACCTAGTCATAGAAGAAGAGATAAAGCATAGCCGCTTTATCTCTTTGTTATTTCATTGCCCGCATGCTAATGATATGAAGTTAGTACTTACTGACATAAAGCAGCAATATCCAGGTGCCAACCACTATTGTTATGCATTCGTTGCTGGTAGCCCAGAAAATACCATTGATATGGGGGCTAGCGATGATGGCGAGCCGTCAGGTAGTGCAGGTAAGCCCATGTTAGCGTGTTTACAAGGCGCAAATATTGGTGAGCTTGGTGCTATTGTTGTGCGTTATTTTGGTGGTACTAAGTTAGGCGTTGGTGGTTTAGTACGAGCTTATACTTCGGGTATCAAGCAAGGGTTAACTCAAATACAAACTCAGGTTAAGCATTTGAGGTATCCGGCAAACTTAGTGTGTCATTATGCTCAACTAACTGATATTGAATATTTAGTTGCTCAACACAACGGCGTAGTAATCGATAAAGTGTTTACTGACCGGGTTGAAATACGCCTTGAGTTGGCTAAATCACATCATCAGGCGTTTAACTTAGCGCTAGCGACTCTGACTCAGGGCCAGCTACAAGTAAAGTTTACAGTTTGAGCTATGACTAACTTATGCCAAAATGTCACTCAATTGTTAAATCCGACGCAGCACAACTAAACAGAATCCTTAATGCAATATAAAACAATTATTAGAATTACCGGTTTGCTGATGGGATTATTTTCAATCACTATGCTGCCGTCAGCATTAGTGGCTATCTTGTACAAAGATGGTGGTGGTACTGCTTTTATTCAGGCTTTTTTTGTCAGTATTTTTTTAGGGTTTTTATTATGGTATCCCAATCGTCATCAAAAAGCTGAGCTGCGAACTCGTGAAGGTTTTTTGATTGTGGTGTTGTTCTGGACCGTTTTGGGGTCGATAGGTGCACTGCCGTTTATTTTTGCTAATAACCCCGATTTAAGTTGGACCGACAGTTTTTTTGAATCGTTTTCAGCGTTAACTACCACCGGAGCCACCGTTATTGTTGGCTTAGATGACTTACCTAAGTCAATATTGTTTTATCGTCATTTGCTGCAGTGGATGGGCGGTATGGGGATTATTGTATTAGCCGTCGCTATTCTACCTTTGCTGGGTATTGGTGGTATGCAGCTATATAAAGCAGAAGTACCGGGGCCAGTAAAAGACACTAAAGTGACACCGCGTATTGCTGAAACAGCTAAAGCATTGTGGTACATATACTTTATGCTTACCTCTGCTTGCGCATTGGCATATTACTTTGCCGGTATGGATGCTTTTGATGCTATTTGTCATTCGTTTTCGACCATTGCGATTGGTGGTTTTTCTACTCATGATGCCAGCATGGGCTACTTTCAAAGCCCGTTGATCAATGTGATTTGTGCAATATTCTTGCTGATTGCGGCGGTCAATTTTAGCTTACACTTCGCTGCATTCACTCGCCGTGGCATTAACGTTAAAGTGTATTTAAAAGATGCTGAGTTTAGGGTGATTATTGCGATTCAATTGGTGTTGACTGCGATTTGTTTTATCACTTTGTATCAGTCTGGTATTTACGATACGCCAGAGAAAACCCTTGATTATGCCTTTTTTCAAGTGGTTTCTATTTCCACAACCGCCGGCTTTGGTACCGAAAGTTTTCATTCCTGGCCGTTGTTTTTGCCTATTTTATTAATATTTTCCAGTTTTATTGGTGGTTGTGCGGGCTCAACAGGTGGCGGCATAAAAGTGATTCGATTCATTCTACTTATTCTGCAAGGTTCACGTGAGCTTAAACGCTTAGTACATCCTAAGGCATTGTATTCAATAAAAATTGGTTCAACTGCATTGCCGGATAGAATTATTGATGCTGTGTGGGGATTCTTTTCTGCTTATGCATTAGTCTTTGTCGTCTGTATGGTGATTTTGATGGCTTTAGATATGGACGCCATTACTGCGTTCAGTGCAACCGCTGCAAGTATCAATAACTTGGGCCCAGGTTTAGGTGACGTTGCATCAAATTATGCGAGTATTTCAGACGGTGCAAAGTGGGTACTGGTCATGGCAATGCTATTCGGTCGCTTAGAGGTGTTCACCTTATTAGTGCTATTCACTCCAACATTTTGGAAAAATTAATGTTAAACACGCTTATTTTATACTCAACGGTTGACGGGCAGACATTAGCCATTTGTCAGAAAATTCAACAAAGATTAACTGAGCAAGGTGAGCAAGTTAATCTCGTTAATCTGGCACAGGTGAGTGCTGATGCATTAGCTTGTGCTGATAAAGTGGTAATAGGTGCCAGTATTCGCTACGGTAAACATAGACCAGAGTTGTTCAAGTTTGCCTCACAAAACAAGGCGATACTTGATACCAAACTGAATAGTTTTTTTACCGTAAACGTTGTGGCAAGAAAACCTGAGAAAAATACCCCAGAGACCAATCCATATATGGTGAAGTTTCTCGATTTATCCGCTTGGCAGCCTCAGCTGCTAGGGGTGTTTGCCGGTAAAATTGATTATCCTCGTTATCGTTTCTTCGATAAATTTATGATTCGATTTATCATGTGGATGACCAAAGGGCCGACTGATACTAAGGGGACGTTCGAGTTTACTGATTGGGATAAAGTGGATGATTATGCTAAAAAGATAGCAGCGCAAAAATAATCTCATAGCATTAATAGCGTGTCTAATGATACGCGCTATTAACGCTCGATATGGTTTAAATACCTATGTTGTGTAAACTAGATAGTGGTTAAACCTCACAGTCTTTAAACGCAGTAGCGTCGATGTAGAATAGAAATAACCTCGGTAACTTGTTCATTCTTAAGTGTGTAATAAACGACTTGTGAACTCTTACGTGTGTTGACCAAATCTTGAGTTCGCAGTACCGCCAAATGCTGTGACAAGGCAGATTGGCTCAGCGGGACAGTTTCGTTTAACTCTGTAACACTTAACTCATTTTCTAGCAGTAAACATAAAATCATTAAGCGGTAAGGATTCGCAATGGCTTTGAGCCATTGTGCTGCCGTTTCTGCATTATTAAGCATTGTTGCGACATCGATATCTTGCTTCATGAGAGTCCTTATATGACTTTTAATGACCAGCTAGTTTGGATACAGCCGTGTTTATTTAACATCATACTTCCGCATCATCGAGATCTCAATTTTAACTATTAAATATATGAGCTATTTCTAATTTGTGATCGTTACAGAGGTTTTAAAAAGCTTTTCTTGCCAAACTGAGGCAAATTAATCAGTAATGAGAGCCGCAAAATGGCCAATATTTTAGTGTTGTATTATTCTCGAGGTGGCCACACCGCACACATTAGCCGTGCAATTGCAGAGCAAATTCAATCTAAAGGCGATCATTGTGATGTGGTGAATCTTAACGATAAGATCCCAATTGAGTGGTCTAAATATCAAGCTGTGGCCTTAGGTGCTTGTGTACTTTATGGCTCTTATCATAAATCGGTATTTGAGTTTGTACGTATAAATCAGCAACATTTATCGCAACTTCCTAATAGTTTTTTTTGCGTTAATGTGGTGGCTCGCAAACCTGAAAAACGTATCCCTGAGAACAATAAATACCTACAGAAGTTTTTAACTTTATCGCCGTGGAAACCACAAGATGTCAAAATTATTGCCGGTAAAGTCGATTACCCATCCTGGCCTTGGTATGACAGCTTGATGATCCGTCTTATTATGAAAATGACCGATGGACCTACAGATCCCAGTGCTATTATCGATTATACCGACTGGGAGGATGTGAAAGTCTATGCTGATCACATTCGCCATTTAGCATCTTCTGCGGCAGTGGTTGCTTAAGGAACCTAAAAACGCCAAAATTTAGGGTGAAACAATACCGCAACAGTGAGTATTTCCAAGCGCCCTAATAACATACCTATTGCTAATGCCCATTTTGCGACATCTGGCAGCGGGGCAAAGTTACCTGCAGGGCCAATAATTGGCCCAAGGCCTGGCCCTACGTTGGTCACAGCCGTTATCGCGCCAGTAAAGCTCGTCATCGGATCTAAGCCTGTGAGCACTAAAGTAATTGACAGCATTAATATGACGATAACCATGAGCATAAAAAATGCCATGATTGAGCGGACAATATCGTCATTAATGCGATGGCCATTATATTTGTCTTTAAACACACCATTAGGGTGGAATTGTTGCTTAATTTGTTGACGCATAATGGAGAATGCGATTTGAAAACGAAATATTTTTATCCCACCAGATGTCGAGCCGGAACAACTGCCAATAAACATTAAAAATAAAAATACTACACTGGCCACCGCGCCCCATGATTGATAATCAGTTAAGCCGTAACCTGTGGTGGTAATCACTGAAGTGACATTAAAACTGGCTAATCTTAGTGCATCGATAAACGCTATATCTTGTTCTCGCCATAGCCAAAAAGCGAGTGAAAACGACACCAGTAATACAAAGCGTA
This sequence comes from Shewanella vesiculosa, assembly GCF_009994065.1. Taxonomy (NCBI): domain Bacteria; kingdom Pseudomonadati; phylum Pseudomonadota; class Gammaproteobacteria; order Alteromonadales; family Shewanellaceae; genus Shewanella; species Shewanella vesiculosa. The sequence continues at coordinate 16,872 of NZ_JAACSD010000022.1, read as the reverse complement.
AAAACCCTATGACTTGTTGGTCGTTCCATAAGCGTACACTGCGTTGCTGTATGGTTTGTACAAACATTAATAACGGTAATCCACCCGCTAACATAAACACAATACCTACCCAATGTGCTGAATGCGAAAAGGCTGCCATTGAGCTATCTGACGTTGAATATCCACCAGTTGATAATGTTGTCATGGCATGATTAATGGCATCAAACCAACTCATGCCAGCCATATGATAAGACACAGTACACAGCAGTGTTAGGACGACATAAATAAGAAACAAGTGTTTAGCCATATGCTGGGTGCGAGGAATGGTTTTGTCGCTCCAGTCAGATGACTCCGTTCTAAATAAGCGCATTCCCCCAACATTGAGAAACGGCAAAATTGCTACTGCCATAACAATAAACCCAATGCCACCTAACCATTGTAGTAATGAACGCCATACTAGAATGCTACGGTCCATGTTGTCTAAGCCCGACATGACTGTCGAGCCTGTAGTGGTAATGCCAGACATAGTCTCAAAGAACGCGTCGGTATAATTGATACCGTGATAAAGAGTGAAGGGCAGTGCGGCAAATAAACTCACTACAAACCAAGTAATACTCGTCAGCATGAACATGTCGCGGATATTGAGATTAAAATGATGGTTTCGACCATTTTGAATGCACAAAATAGCGATAAATCCGCTACATAAACCGGAGATCATAAAGTCGCCAATAGTCTCTTCACCATAAAATAGTGCAAAAGCCATGGGGACGAACATAAATCCGGTTAGTATTGAGAGGAAAATACCGAGGATAAAAATGATTTGTTTGGCGTTAAACATAATAACTAAAAGAAAAAAGCACTAGGTTGGAATAGTTTTTCGACGTCACCAATGAACTTCTTATTTACTAAGAATAAGATGACATGGTCACCCTGCTCAATCACGGTTTTATCGTGGCCCATTAATACTTCATCATTACGGACGATTGCACCAATGGTGGTTCCCGGTGGTAATTTAATGTCGCCAATCTTTTTCCCCACCACTTTTGATGTACTTGAGTCTCCATGGGCAATCGCTTCAATGGCTTCTGCTGCGCCACGGCGCAACGAATACACATTACAGATATCACCTTGACGAATATGAGTTAACAGCGCTGAAATTGTCGCTTGCTGGGGCGATATCGCAATATCAATATTCGCTTCTTGGACAATATCGACATAGGCTTCACGTTGGATTAGCACCATGACTTTTTTAGCGCCCATACGTTTAGCGAGTAAAGCCGACATAATATTGGCTTCGTCGTCATTGGTGACCGCAATAAATACATCAGTTTGATCGATATTTTCTTCTAGTAATAATTCTTGGTCAGAAGCATCACCACAAAACACTGTGGTTTTTTCGAGTTTTTCCGACAGTAACTCAGCACGCTCTTGACGGTGCTCAATCAATTTAACTGAATGAGTACGTTGCAGCTTTTGGGCCAGACCAAAACCAATATTACCGCCACCGGCAATCATGATATTGCGGTACGAATTATCCAGCTTTTGCATTTCACTCATCACGGCACGAATATGGCGACTATCGGCGACGAAAAAGACTTCATCATCGGCTTCAATAATCGTGGTGCCTCGCGGCATGATGGGACGGCCTTGCCTAAAAATAGCGGCAACCCGGGTATCAATATTGGGCATATGTTCGCGAAGTGTCGCAAGTGCATTACCCACCAGTGGACCACCATAATAGGCTTTAACAGCCACCAGACTGAGTTTTCCTTTTGCGAATTCAAGTACTTGAAGGGCGCCTGGATACTCAACTAATCTTTGTATGTAAGTAGTTACTAACTGCTCGGGGGCGATGAGTTGATCTATAATAAAACCGCCACGAGGCTTAGCATCGCCACTCTTAATTTCGCTGTTAATAAACAGTTTATCTTGTAGTTCCAAATACGCTTCTGAGCGAATACGAGCAATCTTTGTGGGGGTACCAAATAGGCTATAAGCGATTTGGCAGGCTGCCATGTTGCATTCGTCACTGTTAGTCACCGCAATGAGCATGTCAGCGTCTTCTGCGCCTGCCTCTTTTAAAATATTAGGATGGGCGCCATGACCGACAACAACACGTAAATCAAATTTATCTTGCAACAGTCTGAGTCGAGCTCGATCACTGTCGACGAGTGTGATGTCGTTATTTTCACCGACCAAGTTCTCAGCGAGTGTGCCGCCAACTTGTCCAGCCCCTAAAATAATAATTTTCATGGCTTGAGGTACATCCTTAAATTGCTTTAACTAGGCGCGCGTAATAAAAGCCGTCCATATTGTCTTGTCCTGGCAAAATTTGCCAACCGATGTCATCGAGCTGAGTTTGTTGCTCTATCGGTATTAGACTTGCATCCGCTGTTCGTTCTAGGAATTGTTCAACTTGTTGGTTATTTTCCTGCGGTAAAATAGAGCAGGTTGCATACAACAATGTGCCACCAGGTTTAAGCCATTGCCAGCAATGATCTAGTATCTGTTTTTGTAAATTCGCTAATTCTTCAATGTCGCTATTTTTTCGTAACCACTTTATGTCTGGGTGACGACGAATAACCCCAGTAGCAGAGCAAGGTGCATCAAGTAATATTCGATCAAATTGCTGTCCTTGCCACCACGATGGGATATCTGCGGCATCGCCGTGAATAAGTTGCGCTTTTAAATGCAACCTGTCCAGATTTTGTTGTACTCGAGCAAGGCGTTTTTGATCAAAGTCGACTGCAACTAAATTGATATTGGGAGCGAGCTCTAGCAAGTGGCAACTTTTGCCACCTGGTGCGGCGCAAGCATCTAAAACAAGTTCATCAGCTTTCGGTGCCAGTAAGGTTGCTGCCCATTGTGCGGCGCCATCTTGTACTGATGCAGCACCTTCCATAAAATCAGGTAGTGCAGCCACATCTTTTGCAGCATCAAGCAATATAGCATCTTGGCTTGGGCCTGCTTGAGCTGGAATATCGTATTGAGCTAATGCCGCTAAATAAGTGTCACGTGTTTGTAACTGCTGATTATTGCGCAGCCACATTGGTGGACGCTGGTGGCTCTGCTCAATAATATGTTGCCATTTGTCAGGATAAGCTTGTTGTAAGCGTTTAATAAACCAAGCCGGAGTGTTAAAGCGTAAGGTGTCTGAGTCAGTATTTAGTTCGGCGTCTTGACGCTGAATGGTCCGCAATACACCATTGACTACTTTTACTAAACCATCAAAACGAAGCTGTCTGCAGGCTTCTGCCGTTTCAGAAATCGCCGCATGTGCCGGTATACGAGTAAAGTAAAGCTGGTAACAACCGACAATCAACAATTGATGCAATATACGTTGTTTACCTTTAAAGGGCTTTGCCAAACAGTCACTTACACATTTATCTAACTGGGGTAATTGGCGCATTACGCCATAACATAATTCTGCCAGTAAGGCTTTGTCTTTGCTATTGTCGAGGTGTTGTTGCTGATCGGGTAGTGCGACCGATAATGAGATACCTTTTTCAAGTACTTCATAAATCGTTTTGGCTGCTAATGCGCGCACATTCATGCTAGTTGGCCTCTTGGTTTATACATATACCAGCAGTAAACCAATCACCACGAGCATTGAGAATATCGGCCACATCAAGCGGCTTTTTATTAGGCAGCTGCATGGTTTTAATGATTAACTTACCATCTGCCGTGGCAACCTCAATCCCTTGTTTAGTTGCCGCAATAATCGTTCCTGGAGATTCGGTGCATTTGTCATTAGAGTAATCTGCCTGCCACACTTTTATGCTACTTTGTTGATGATCAAAGTAGCTTACTGGCCAAGGATTAAATGCACGAATTTCTTGCCATAATTGCTTAGCACTTTTGTGCCAATCAAGACGCGCTTCTTCTTTTGACAACTTTTCAGCATAGTTAGCCAATGTTTCATCTTGTTTTTCTGCTTTTAAGCTACCTTCACTTAATCCAAACAGTGCCTGTACTAAGGCTTTTGGCCCTTGCTCGGCGAGTTTTTCATAAAGGCTGGCTGAAGTGTCGATATCTTCGATCGGTAAATGCGTTTTAAGCAGCATATCACCAGTGTCTAGGCCAACATCCATTTGCATAATGGTGACACCGGTTTGTGTATCACCAGCCCATAATGCCCGTTGGATTGGTGCAGCTCCGCGCCAGCGCGGTAAAATTGAACCGTGAACATTGATACAGCCTAAACGCGGGGTATCAAGTACTATCTTTGGTAAAATCAATCCGTAAGCAACCACAACCATGATATCTGCGTTAAGGCTGGCTAATTCTGCTTGCGCCTCTTCATTTCGCAATGAGCTGGGTTGGAATACGGCGATTCCATTTTTTAACGCCAAATCTTTTACTGGGCTTGCTGTGAGTTTCTTACCTCGCCCAGCAGGTCTGTCGGGTTGGGTATAAGCTGCAATCACCTCATGTTTTGAGTCTATGAGTGCCTGTAAATGGCCAGCCGCGAAATCCGGAGTACCGGCAAAGATAATTTTTAACGGTTTCAAATTTATTCCTATGCTTCTCTTGCATCTAAACGAGCTTCTTTTTCAAGCTTAGTTTTAATGCGTTGGCGTTTCAATGGCGATAAATAATCGACAAATAACTTACCTTTTAAGTGATCCATTTCATGTTGAATACAAATAGCAAACAACTCATCAGCTTCAACGGTAAACTCTTTACCGTGACGATCTAGTGCTTTTAAGGTGACAAACTCGGCGCGATCAACTTTAGCGTAAATCCCCGGTACCGATAAGCAACCTTCTTCATTGGCCAAGTCACCGCTGCTCGCGACAATTTGTGGATTAATAAAAATAGTCGGTCGTTCAACATCATCTTGTAGATCCATCACAATCAGTTGCTGATGAAAATCCACTTGAGTTGCTGCCAGACCAATTCCTTTTTCTTGGTACATTGTTTCTAGCATGTTATCTATTTGTGTCTGTAGCTCTGGACCGAAATCCGTTACAGGCTGAGCAATAGTGCGTAAACGTTCATCTGGAAAGCGTAAAACATTAAGTAATGGCATATATAAACTCTTAACAAGTCTGTCAAATTTCAGCCAGTTAGCTATACTGGCTATTGCGATAAGGGTAATTTTAATCCTTACCGCCTTTCAATAACAGTAAAAAGCTCTAATAAAGAGCTAAACAACATGGACCGCACCATGAAACGCTTACTTTTACTTGCTTTTTTATCATTAAATATTTTTGTGGCCCACGCTGATACATTAACTTTAAAGGCGGGGCATCCTGACACGTATGTCGTTAAAAAAGGCGATACATTGTGGGATATCTCCGGATATTTTTTAAATGATCCTTGGCGTTGGCCTAAATTGTGGGGAGTTAATCCGCAAATTGCCAACCCACATCTTATTTATCCAGGCGATAGACTGACATTAGTCTTTATCGATGGTCAGCCTCGTTTAGTGGTTAAGCAACATGTTAAAAAAAGTCCTGAAGGCCGTGTAGAGTCTAAGGATGGCCCGATCCCGGCGGTTGATCTGGCATTAATTAAACCTTATTTGGTACAAAATAGAGTGGTAGATCCGACTTGGTTATCAGGATTACCAATTGTAATGAGCGGTGAAAGCCCATCAATTCATCATGTGGTGGATGATATTGTTTATGTTAACGCGCAGCTGGAGCAAGGCCTAAAGGTTGCAATGTACCAAACGGGTCGTGAGTTTTTTGCTGCTGATAGCGGTGAGTTATTAGGCCAAGAAATTATTTTGGCTTCTAGCGGGCGGGTCATTGAGTCTGGCGCAGTTTCAAAAGTTAAATTACTCAGCAGTTTACGCGAGACTAAAGGTGGCTATCATGTTGCGCCAGTGGAAGATGAAGCGTTAATGTCGGCTTATTTCATTCCGAAGGCGGCGGACTTAAATGTTGCTACTTCTATTATCGGTACTATAGGTAACATTCGTGAAGCCGGTAAGTTAGATGTCGTTTACCTTGATCGTGGCGCCGATGATGGCGTTGAGACTGGACATGTTTTTTCAATGTATCGTGATGGCGAAAACATTATTATTGATAATGATGGCAATCCTGTTCGCCCCATTGACCGCTCCTCTTACGATAAATTATTGGCGAATTTCTCAGACGATATTGAGTATAAAATGCCGGATGTTTTTCATGGTAATTTGATGATTTTTAAAGTTTTTGATAAGACTAGCTTAGGCTTGATTATGTTTAATGATCGTCCTGTTCGCGTTGGCGATAAACTGATGAAACCCGACCCTCTGACCATAAAAGGTGAATAATTTCAGATAAGTTGGTTGACTGGTTAGTTGTTTGTGCAGTATCTGGGCTAGGACCGGCTCGGGTTCAACAATTATTAACTCAAATGGACGTTGAAGAAATTCGCCAACGTCTTGAATTTGAACCACAGGCTTTGCCGCTACCAGCAAGCTTGTTGGCTAAATGCCATATTGACTTTAACAAGGTAGAACAAGCTTTAACCTGGCTTGATTCACAGCCTAATCACTATATTGTGACCCTCTCTGATCCGCTTTACCCTCCATTGCTTGCACAAATTAGCGATCCTCCACTGGTATTATTTGTTAAAGGGTCAATAGAATCGCTGGTATTACCTAGTGTCGCTATTGTTGGTAGTCGAAATGCCTCCCGGGGTGGATTAGATATGGCCGCAGATCTGGCTCGTCATTTAGCTAGCCAAGGGTTTGCCATTACCAGTGGTATGGCGACGGGTATTGATGGTGCTGCTCATAAAGCGACTTTAGCGGTTAATGGAACGACCATGGCTGTACTGGGTTGTGGGGTAGAGTGTATATACCCAAAGCGTCATCTAAATTTGTATCAAGACATTATCAATACTGGTTGTGTGATCAGTGAATATTGGCCTGATATAGGGCCCTTTGCGGGGAATTTTCCTCGGCGTAATCGTATTGTTAGTGGTTTAAGCTTGGGCACTGTTGTGGTGGAGGCTAGTCGTAAAAGTGGTTCGTTAATTAGTGCTCGGCTGGCAATGGAGCAAAATCGTGAAGTGTTTGCTGTGCCAGGATCAGTATTAGGCGGCTATAGCCAAGGTTGTCATGATTTAATTAAAAATGGGGCAAAACTTGTCGAGTCTGCTGCCGATATAATAGAAGAATTAAGCTGTTTATCCGATTATCACCTTGAACAATTGCATCTACGGCACCATATACAGGATAATGCTATTTGTGATTTGCCATTTCATCCGCTGTTAGCTAGTGTAGGTTATGAAACAACTGCAGTCGATGCCGTGGTTGAGGATAGTGGAAAACCAATAGATCTGGTGTTAATACAAATGCTTGAACTTGAGTTACAAGGGTGGGTTGCAGCAGTGCCCGGTGGTTACGTCAGACTAAAGAGGAGTTAGCCATGTTCGATATCCTCATGTATTTATTTGAAAATTACGTTCATAGTGAAATTGAGCTATTAGTTGATGAAGATGAACTCACGAAAGAGTTAACCCGTGCAGGGTTTCATCAAGTTGATATTATAAAAGCACTTTCTTGGTTAGAGCATCTTGCCGATCTTCAAGAAAGTGATAAACCGTACTTATGTAATCACGCCCAACATTCATTCCGTATTTATACTAAAGCGGAAATGGACAAGTTAGATGTTGAGTGTCGTGGTTTTTTACTGTTTTTAGAGCAGATCCAAGTACTCAGTGTTGAAACTCGTGAAATGGTTATTGACCGTGTCATGGAGTTAGACGAACCCGCTTTAGTGTTAGAAGATCTCAAATGGGTGGTATTAATGGTACTATTTAATGTGCCTGGAAATGAGTCCGCCTACGAGCAAATGGAAGATTTAATCTTTGAGCAGCCAGAAGGGCGCTTACACTCATAACACAAAGGAGGCTTAGCCTCCTTTTTTAGATCTTCACAATATCATTCATTGAGAGCACGATGTCGAAAATTGATCAGCAGTTGTTTACTGCCCACGAGCATGCACTGGAGAAAGAGTTTGAACTTTGTCCTGTTTGTGGATCTGAACTGTCGGTTAAACACAGTAAGCATGGCAGTTTTGTCGGCTGTAATAATTATCCCAGTTGCGATTATACTCGCCCATTAGTGCAACATGAGTCGTTAGAGACTCAAGTTATTAGTGGGTCGCAGTGTCCGCAGTGTGGTCATGAGCTTGCGGTTAAATCTGGTCGGTTTGGTATTTTTATCGGTTGCACTCACTACCCTGAATGTACTCATATTGAAAAGCACGATCATACTCATCAAGCCGAAAAATTGACTTGTCCTCTGTGTGCTAAAGGTCACCTTGAATCTCGTACTAGTCGTTATGGTAAGACTTTTTTTGCTTGCAGTGCCTATCCAAAATGTAAGTTTATCGTAAACTATCCTCCCTACAATGAAGCTTGTCCTGATTGTGGCTTCGGGATTTTAGTTGAACGTAAAGGTGCTGCGGGTAGTCGAGTTGAATGTCCGCAAAAATCCTGTAAATATAAGCGAGCTTTATAGTTTTCGCTTACACCATTAAAATGATGCGAGGAAATTCCATGTTGCAATTGCAGCCAGCTGCTGTCGTCTCCGTTATCAATCAAGGTGGAGTTATTGCTTATCCTACTGAAGCAGTATTTGGTTTAGGCTGTGATCCTGATAACGACAGTGCTATCGAAAAGTTATTGGCCGTAAAGCAACGTCCTTGGCAGAAAGGCTTAATCTTGGTCGCCAGTTCATTTGAGCAACTTCTACCTTATCTTGATTTGACTCAGTTAACGGAGCAGCAGTTGCAGTTTGCCCAATCAAAGTGGCCAGGGCCCTTTACTTTTGTGATGCCAATAAAACCGCATGTATCTAAATTACTCTGCGGTGAATTTGATTCGATAGCTGTGCGCATATCAGCACATCCTGTGGTGCGAGAGTTATGTAACACCCTTAATAAGCCCTTAGTATCGACAAGTGCCAATTTAGCCGGTGAGCCACCGGTCGTCGATGCACAAAATATCATCACAGATTTTAGTGATAAAATTGATGCATTGATTTTAGGTAAGCTGGGCGAACAGCGTCAGCCATCAACCATTATTGATGCCCGCAGTGGTAAAATTATTCGCAGTGGAAGCTAATACTATGTCAAACAACCGTTCTCAAGTACCCGACGTGCAAAAAGTAAAATCCTTTTTGTTAGCATTACAGCAAAATATTTGTCAGCGTTTAGAGCCACTCGATGGTAAAGCCAGCTTCAAAGCCGATTCATGGGAACGTGAAGAAGGTGGTGGCGGCACGAGCCGAGTATTAACTCAAGGCCAAGTGTTTGAGCAAGCCGGCGTTAACTTTTCCCATGTGATGGGGGCGGCTATGCCCGCATCGGCCACTGCTCATCGTCCAGAGTTAGCTGGCCGCAGTTTTGAAGCTATGGGGGTGTCATTGGTTATTCACCCTAATAATCCTTATATACCGACGACTCATGCTAACGTGCGTTTTTTTATTGCCAGTAAAGAGGGCGCTGATCCTGTGTGGTGGTTTGGTGGTGGGTTTGATTTAACCCCTTACTATCCATTTAAAGAAGATGTGGTTAGTTGGCATCAAACGGCTAAAGATATTTGCGATCCATTTGGTGAAGATGTTTATCCAAAGTACAAAAAATGGTGTGATGAGTACTTCTTCTTACCGCATCGTAATGAAACCCGTGGTGTCGGTGGATTGTTTTTTGATGATCTTAACGAACCAGGTTTTGAGCGAAGCTTTGAGTTTATGCAAGCGGTAGGCAACGGCTTTATTGACGCTTATGCGCCGATAGTCGAACGCAACAAAGAGTTAGAATATGGCGATGACGAACGCCAGTTCCAGCTTTATCGCCGTGGTCGCTATGTTGAGTTTAACTTGGTCTATGATCGTGGCACCTTATTTGGTCTACAAACAGGCGGTCGGACTGAATCTATTTTAATGTCGATGCCGCCATTGGTGCGTTGGGAATATGCATTTACTCCTGAACAAGGTAGCCCAGAAGCAGAACTGTATGACATCTACCTAAAACCTCAAGATTGGTTAGTCCAAACTTAATACTTGCCATGTCGCACTAATGAGTCATCGGTTACGCATATTGTCTGCTAAAGTCGAAATAGCCTGAATAATCACTTGTTGATGTTCAGGCTTTTTTATTGCGTTGGTGATCGCAGCACGCATACAAATTAACCACTGATCACGCATCGATTCATCAATCGCGAAGGGTATGTGCCTTGCTCGCAATGCCGGGTGACCATGTTTTTGCTGATAAAGTTGCGGACCACCCAACCAACCACTTAAGAACTCATACAGTTTTTGTTCAGACGCTTGTATTGGCGAGCGATGCATCGCTAATAATGCTTGAGTTTCGGGACGTGTTTGCATTTGTTGATAAAAGTCATGGGCAATCGCACGGATCACCTTGTCGCCACCAATAAGGTCGTAGGCATTTGACTGTGTGGTATCTCTGTCATCAACGGTTTGCTGTTTAGTGAATAATTTACGTAACCAGTTCATATTGTCAGTTATTAGGGGTGTCGAAGTTATTATATCGAAATCATTACCATCGATGGATTATTTTTTTGTTAACGTTTTGATACCAATTATTTAACGATTAGGCTGTATTTCAGCTGTTAACTTGGTTAGATTGGGTGAAAAATAAAAAGGAGAGCCAAATGGCAAAAGTAATGCCTTCATTGGTTGCTGTAGCGTTATCAACTGTAATAGCAGGTTGTAGCCCAGCACAACAAGACCCTAAAATCACAATCAATACCAATCCGTATCCTAGTACTTATCAAATATTGCCTAATTCAACCACACTGCTTAAAAATGCCATTGTATTAACCGGTACTGGTGAGCGTATTGATAATGCTGATGTATTGATAAAAGACGGCAAAATTAGTGCAGTTGGTCAACAGCTATCCGCTGCAGGTGCTGTGGTAATCGATGCCAAGGATAAGTGGATTACTCCAGGTATTATTGATGTCCATTCACATTTAGGTGTTTATCCAAGCCCGAATGCTGAGTCACACAATGATGGCAACGAAATGACCAACCCAGTAACCGCTGAGGTATGGGCAGAGCATAGTGTATGGCCACAAGACCCTGGGTTTAATCGTGCCCGAGAAGGTGGTATCACTACGCTACAAATTTTACCGGGTTCGGCTAACCTAATTGGGGGCCGTGGGGTGACACTCAAAAATGTTCCCGCGACAACCATGCAAGCGATGAAGTTCCCAGCTGCGCCTTATGGATTGAAAATGGCCTGTGGTGAAAATCCTAAATCTTTATATGGTAGCCGTAACGAATTACCTATGACTCGTATGGGTAATATGGCGGGGTACCGTACAGCGTTTATTCAAGCAACAGAATACAAACGTGCTTGGGATAAATATGATGCTGACTATGCCGCAGGTAAGAACCCTGTAGCACCAGAGCGCGACTTAATGAAAGACACTCTAAAAGGTGTGCTTGAAGGTGATATTTTAATTCACAACCATTGTTACAAAGCTGAAGAAATGGCAATGATGATCGACCTAGGTAAGGAGTTCGGTTATCACGCCGGTACATTCCATCATGCTGTAGAAGCTTATAAAATTGCCGATTTACTTGCTGAGAATGGTAATTGTGCTGCTATGTGGCCAGATTGGTGGGGCTTTAAACTCGAAGCATACGACATGGTGCTTGAAAATGTTGCTATGGTCGATGCGGTTAAAAACTCTTGTGCTGTCGTGCACTCAGACTCTGGCGTAACCATACAGCGCCTTAATCAAGAAACAGCAAAAATCATGCATAACGCAAATGCTAACGGCTTTAACTTAAAAGCTGAGCACGTGATTGGCTGGATTACTGCTAACGCAGCAAAATCATTGGGTATTAGCGATAAGACTGGTTCACTCGAAAAGGGTAAAAATGCAGATGTGGTTGTATGGAATACCAATCCGTTTAGCGTATACGCTCAAGCTGAACAGGTATTTATTGATGGTGCAAAAGTGTATGACCGCCAAGACCCTGCCTATCAGGCACAAAGTGACTTTATGTTAGGTCAGGAATAAGGAGCAAGACAATGACATTATTTAACAAATCTGCGCTTGCTTTGAGTTTATCAATGAGTCTTGCTTTAGTGACTAGCGCTGTTAAGGCTGAAACTATTGCCATTATTCATGCCACCGTGCATACCGCCACCGAACAAGGTGTATTAAAAGATGCTTCGGTTGTGATTGAAGACGGTAAAATTGTGGCTATTAATCCTCTATTACCGACTGCGGACACCATTATCGATGCCAAGGGGGCAATTTTAACACCTGGTTTTATTGCTAGCATGAATGATTTGGGCTTAGTGGAAATTGGTGCGGTAGCATCTTCACGTGATGCTTACGAAAAAGAAGCCGATGTTGTTTTCGATCCTAGTTTAGCTTACAACCCCAAGGCATCTACAGTGCCATTTGCTCGCAAAGGCGGGATAACTCGTAATGTAGTGTCATCAGGGGGTGGCGAAGGCATTTTTGCAGGACAAACATTTACCGTAGACTTAAGTGGTGATTGGGACAGTATACTGGCCGCTAACACCGGATTAGTTGTTGCATTAGGTGCTAAAGAAGAAGGCTCTCGTGCAGCAGGAATGCAGCAATTGATCCATAAACTTGAAGATGCTAAAAAAGCGCAAGCCAAAAAGAGTAAAACGAAAAAAACAGCTGAAGATGATAGCGAAGTGCCAAGTCGTGAAGATGAGATTATTCACGCGGTACTCGCGGGTGAAAAACCATTAATTATCGACGTTGACCGTGCCAGCGATATTTTGCATTTAATTAAACTTAAACAAGACTTAGGCATAGATCTTATCCTGGTCAATGCTGCAGATGCTGTATTAGTGGCTGATAAGCTAGCGCAAGCCAACATTCCTGTGGTTATTGATAGCATGCGTAACTTACCAGAAAGTTTCGATGCATTGCATAATTCACTCGAAAATGCAGGTAAACTAGCAAACGCGGGTGTCAAAGTAGCCATTGCATTACCGGGTGATAGTCATGGTATTTACTCACTACGTTTTAGTGCTGGTAATGCGGTTGCTAACGGGATGAATTATGATGATGCCCTTGCTGCTGTGACGGCAAATGTGGCGGATATTTTTCATTTAGACTCTGGGCGGATTGCGGTCGGCAAGTCTGCAGATTTAGTGTTATGGAGCGGCGATCCGTTCGAGTTTAGCAGTAAGGTGCAAAAGATGTGGATTGCAGGAGAGGAGCAAAGCACAGACAGTCGTCAAGACAAGCTCCGTGATCGCTATTTACAAAAAACGGCAATGCCTGAAGCCTATAGCCGATAGCATCTCACGATTTACGTGGGACGTTTCCCTAAATCGTTAATGAAGAGAAAAAGCGAATGACAGATAAGTATGCTGTATTTGGTAACCCAATAGCCCAAAGTAAGTCACCATTTATACATACTGAGTTTGCCAAGCAAACTCAGCAAGACTTAAGCTATGAAGCTATTCTCGCACCGGTCGATCAATTTGACTCTTGGTTAACGGCATTCTTTGCCGATGGTGGTAAAGGTGCCAATGTTACTGCGCCTTTTAAAGAGCAGGCGTTTGCCATGTGCGACGAGCTCAGTGATATGGCTAAACTCGCGGGCGCAGTCAATACCTTGTTTAATTTGCCCGATGGCAGAATTGGTGGTGATAATACTGACGGCATTGGTTTGGTTAATGACCTCGAAATGCTGTTTGGCTCCTTAAAAGGTAAACGAGTGTTACTGGTGGGTGCTGGTGGCGCGGCAAGAGGCTGCATTTTGCCTATTTTACAGCACAATGTGGCTCAGCTCGTTATTTGTAACCGGACCCACGAAAAAGCAGTGCAGCTTCAAAGTTTATTTAATGAATACGGTAATTTTTTTGCTAAACCCATCGATGACCTCAAATCTCCATTTGATTTAGTGATTAATTCAACTTCAGCCGGTTTATCGGGGCAGTTAATTGCTCTTCCGAGTGTTATTGTTGATGAAACTACTGATTGTTATGACATGACTTACAGCCGCCAAACCACTGTATTTAATCAGTGGGCTCAAGATCTACATGCCCATAAAACTGCTGATGGTTTAGGTATGTTAGTCGGCCAAGCTGCAAAGAGTTTTAGCCTATGGCGTGGTGTCGTTCCTGAAACCGCTTCAGTTATGCGACAACTACGAGAATCAATGATGCAAAAGGTAGCTGATTAATGAATCAAAGCGTAATTTTTTCCGATCAGCTGTTTATTGAAACGAATCAAGTAAGGTTCATTGCGCAGCTGCAGGGCATGAATATTAACTGTTTTGCTAGCTTCGGTATTATCAGCAAGCTCTGTGATCATCAAGACGTAAGTCAACATAATGCCGCCGGTTTATTTGAGCAATGCCGTTTTGATTTAGAAGACAAAGCGGAAAGTCTTATTGAACAAGAAGCTTTTAACGACAGCGGTGAGATTATAGTGGTGTGGTGATGTGCCTAATGAGTATGATTTATCTTGTTAGTTGCGCAACCTTCCGCAGCAGGCCTTTTTTTGAGACCTTTCTGGATGTACATATTGTTATCCGCCTGCTTAAAGGCGCTTGCCCAATCTTGAACATAGTGCGCAATCCCGAAACTAAAGTGAATTCCCGGCGATAAAGCCGCTAAGTCTTGTTGCAGTTGGCTGATTTGTTTTTCGATGATTTCTATAGGGCCACGGCATAATGCAACAAATTCATCGCCACCATAACGAGCAAGCAAAAATTCAGAGTGCCATAGCTTTTTTAATGATTGCGCAAAGGCTTTTAATGCATTGTCACCCGCCTGATGTCCATGTTGGTCATTTAGCGGCTTTAAATTATCCATATCTAAAATAATAATGTAGCTGGCTAAGTCTGGCTCATGTTGCCATTGTAAAATCGCGCTATCAAATTTCTTCCGGTTATATAGCTCAGTTAGTCCATCATAATCTGCCATGATTTCGATTTTTTTAGACTTCTGATACAGTGAAATTGCGTTAGCTGCTTCTGATGTAAGAATATTAACCAGATTTATATCATAATCACCAAAGGCTTCCATCTTGCTACTGTCTAAATTCATCATTCCATAAAGTTTACCGTCAATGCGTATAGGGCTCGATAAGGTTGAGCAAATCGGCTTTGTTGAAGCATGTAAGAGTGCGTGTTGATCATCGCTAGTGAGAGTACTTTTAGCATTGATGTTTTTCATATTGTTAATCACAACGGCTTTATCACAGCGCCCATTCGTGCTTCGAAATTGAAAGGTTTCCTCTAAAGTAAAATTTATTTTTCGCAAAGCCTCTAAATCTAAGCCCACAACCGATTCAAATTGTAATCTACTGGTGTTCTTATCAACCAAAATCATACTGCCCATTTCGGCATCATTTATAGCAATAACCGCTTTTTGTAGTAGGGCGTCTAAGAAGGCATTTTCAGAATTGTATTGGCTCGATAAATTAACTAACTCATAAGTAGTGTCGTTAATATGGATAACTTGCTCTAAATGCTGCCAAAGCCGCAAAATATTCTGTTTATGAATGTGATAAGCGATGCCATAACTCAGTGTGTAAACACCACAAACAAGGAATAGAGATAGATAAAAGAACGAATTATTAGGTATGGCGAATGTGAAGATAATAATAAATAGCGATAAAGGTACTGCAAGCAACAGTAGGTGACTGGTAAAATCGACATAGGCGATGTGTTTATTATTAATCAGACCTCTGGTATTCACTTCAAACATCCTGGGTTATAAATAGCTAAAACGACTTAACGATTAAACATCGTGTCAGTTTTATATCAAGTTAAGTTGTCGCCTCTACTAATTTAACCCTAGTGATCAGCATTCGTACGATAATGGCAGTATAAATCATACTGTATGTGTTAATAACTCTCTATCTTGTTCATCACTATAGTGGTTAAGCCAATAATATAAATGTGTTGAATAACTCATTTAGACAAAACTTAAAACGATATAGACCAACTTCATACAGATCTATATCGCTTACATGGCGTTTCTCTATTGCTGTAAATCCACTAAGTATTCATTTTTTAAACGAACATAGTTATCTGCAGACATTGGCAAGAAGGCTCGTTCTGCGTCAGTTAAAGGACGAACTTGTTTACAAGGACTGCCAACATACAAATAACCACTCTGCAAAACTTTATTGGGTGGTACTAATGAACCCGCTCCAACAATCACGTCATCTTCTACTATGGCCCCATCAAGTAAGATCGCACCCATTCCTATTAATACACGATGACCAATCTTGCAGCCATGCAACATTGCCTTATGACCAATAGTCACATCGTCACCGATAATCAAGGGATTTCCTTCAGGGTTAGAAGGCGATTTACGCGTGACATGCAATATACTGCCATCTTGAACATTACTGCGTTTACCAATGCGGATTTTATTCACATCACCACGGGCGGCAACTAATGGCCAAACACTTGCGTCATGGTCTAGTTTTATATCGCCCACAAGTACCGCAGACTCATCAACATAGACGTTATCAGCCAAATTGGGGTGAATTCCTTGGTAAGTTCTTACATTAGTAGACATAACAATCCTTATATATTCATGGTTTGTGACAGTATAATGCTTAAAAACTAGCTGGTCAGGCTAAATTATCCGCAAACAAGCCAAAAATAACAAATAACCTCAAAAAAGGCCTTGCACAAAATCTTGTGGTGCCTATAATGCGCATCCACTGACACGGCAGACAGCGAAAGCAGTCACCGAGTTGGGTTGAGTTAAGTGGTTCATATCACTGGATTCAGGCGAAAAGAAAGTTTGAAAAAACACTTGACGCCGACACGGGAAAGCGTAGAATACGCAGCCCAAGCCAACGACCTAGCGTCTTACGGCGATGTCTGAAAAATCGACATCACGTTCTTTAACAATCTAAACAAGAAATCTGTGTGGACATTCACAGGTA